>JAZNUN010000017.1:0-48580 GCA_045592345.1 Acutalibacteraceae bacterium
GGAGTTGTCTCCCTAAGACCGCTTGGCCTCCGACTTTGGTCGCCTATCAGGTCAAGTGCGCGCTGGCCGGTCTGGACGCCGCGCAGGCTCGCCGCGTGGTCATCGCCTACGAGCCCCTCTGGGCCATCGGCACCGGCAAGACTGCCACCGCCGAGCAGGCTAACGAGGTTTGCGGTCAGATTCGTGACGTTATTGCCGGTCTGTACAATCAGGATGCCGCTAACGGCGTGACCATCCAGTACGGTGGTTCTATGAATGCCGGTAATGCCGCTGAACTGCTGGCTATGTCCGACGTAGACGGCGGTCTGATCGGTGGTGCCTCTCTGAAAGCTGAGGATTTTGCCACCATCGTTGCTGCTGCTAACTAATCTTAGATAAGTTGTTAAGAGGGCGTGCACACCACACGCCCTCTTTTCAAAGAAAGGTAGATTACGCTTATGAAAAAACCTTTAACTCTCATCATTATGGATGGCTTTGGCATCAACCCTGATACCTATGGTAACGCGATTGAGGCCGCCGCCACCCCCAACCTATCTAGAATCTTCACCGAAAATCCCACCGTGCAGATCGGTGCATCCGGCATGGATGTAGGTCTGCCCGACGGTCAGATGGGTAACAGCGAGGTTGGTCACACCAACATCGGTGCCGGTCGTATCGTTTATCAGGAACTGACCCGCATCACCAAATCTATTCAAGATGGCGATTTCTTCAACAATGAGGCACTGCTCTCTGCTATGAACGCCGCCAAGAAGCCCGGTGCCGCTCTGCATCTGGCCGGTCTGTTGTCCGATGGTGGCGTCCACAGCCACTTCGAACATCTGGTAGGTATTCTGGAGATGGCTAAGAAAAACTGTGTAGAGAACGTGTTTGTCCATTGTTTGATGGACGGCCGTGACGTCCCCCCCACCTCCGGTAAGGGCTTTGTGGAGCAACTTCAGACTGAGATGGCCCGCATCGGTGTCGGTAAGATCGCCACTGTTATGGGGCGTTTCTATGCTATGGATCGCGACAACCGCTGGGAGCGCGTGGAGCAGGCATACGCCGCTATGGTCTACGGCGAGGGCGTACAAAACACCGATCCCGTGGCCGCTATGGCAGATTCCTATGCCGCTAACGTTACCGATGAGTTTGTTGTGCCCGTGGTCTGCACCGGCAAAGATGGCGTTGTCAAGGCCGGTGATGCGGTAGTATTCTTCAACTTCCGTCCCGACCGTGCTCGTGAGATCACCCGAACCTTTGTTGATCCCAATTTTGCCGGCTTTGAGCGCAAGAACGGCTTCTTCCCCCTCACCTATGTTTGTATGACCCAGTACGATGCCACCATGCCCAATGTCGACATCGCATTCCGTCCCCAGTCCCTGACCAACACACTGGGGGAGTATCTCAGCAATAAGGGTCTGGCTCAGTTGCGTATTGCCGAAACCGAAAAGTACGCTCACGTCACCTTCTTCTTTAACGGTGGCATCGAGAAAGAGTATGACGGCGAGGATCGTGCGCTGATCAACTCCCCCAAGGTTGCCACCTACGACTTGCAGCCTGAAATGAGTGCCCATCTCGTGTGTGATGAAGTTCTGGAGCGTATCCGTAGTGGTAAATACGACGTGATTATCCTGAACTATGCCAACTGCGACATGGTTGGTCACACCGGTGTGTTCGACGCTGCCAAGGCGGCAGTGGAGGCTGTTGATACCTGTGTTGGCAAGACCGTGGCCGCCACTCTGGAGATGGGTGGCGTCGCACTGATCACCGCTGACCACGGCAATGCAGATAAAATGTACGAGCCCGATGGCTCTCCCTTCACCGCTCATACCACCTTCCCCGTTCCCTTCTGTGTAGTTGGTAAAGATTGTGAACTGCGTGACGGCGGCCGCTTGGCAGATATTGCCCCCACTATGTTGGAAATCTTGGGTCTGCCTCAACCCGAGGAAATGACCGGCGTCTCCCTTATTAAGTAATTATTTCTATTTCGCTGAAAGCCGCTCTGCTATGATAAGGCAGAGCGGCTTTTCGAATGCACATAAATAGTTACAATTTTGTCATAAATATTGCTTCCTGTCCTATACTTGTGATATATTTTTTAGGATATAAGAGAAAGGAGGATTCAGTGTGAAAACCAATTTAAAACAACTGGTTATTGATTTGAAATTGCCCTATCTTCGTGCTTTATCCTTAATAGCACTCATTCCTCTTTTCCCCGAATATATCAGTTTCTTTTTAGCTATCGGTGCCTTTATCTTTGCGTGGCAGGATATTCGCAGAGAGAACAGAAAACCTCGTCTGGGTGCGATCGGCAAGTTGCTGTTGGCCTATTGCTCTTATATGACTCTCACCGCTTTCTTTAGCGCGCACCGTCTCCAATGTATCGCAGTAGCCGCTATGTGGTGGTTTTTCTTTGCTGTATATATTGTAATCGTTAATCTTCTCACAGACGAAGATCGCACAGATGCTTTTTTGATGTGCATCACCGCTGTAGCCGGTGTTGTCGGTCTGATTGCTTGCATACAATATCGACTGAATTTCTTTAACGATACCAATTTCGGCAGCATTTGGAGCTGGCTGGATGAATTGGTTTTCCCTTACGTTCCTTTCAACATCACCACGTCTGCCTATCAAATTCGTTCCTACTCCACATTCCCGAACCCTAACATGCTGGCGCAGTATCTGGTAATGGTGACACCCGTTGTCACCTGCTTCAACTTCATCGAACGACGTCAAGAATTGCGTATGTTCAGTCGTATTTCCTTGTTCTTATCCTTCGCCGGCATCCTATTCTCTTTTTCCCGCGGCGGTTATATTGTATTATTGGTTTTAGCCATTGCGTTGATCGTTATTAACATCCGCCGTCGTTTTGCCGCGGTAACTTTGTACATTGTCAGTGCCATTCTTTTCCTCCCCGAGGAAGTTATGACCCGCTTGGTAAGTGTACGCACCGGCATCACAACCAGTAGCCAAATTGCTGAGTCCGTTATCGGTTCCATTGATGCCTCTGCTTCCGATACGTTAGGATCTGCCACCGAAATTATCACCAATACCGCAACCGACATTGCAGTAAGTGAACGGTGGGAAATCTGGTTCGAATCTATTAAACGTATATTAGAACGTCCATTCTTCGGCTATGGTGCCGGTACAGAACCCACTGCCAATATGATGCAGCAAATTGGAATCAATGCTCCCCACGCGCACAATATTGTTCTACAATTACTGCTGGAGGGCGGTATTTTCGCTCTTATACTCATGTGCATGATTGGATTCCGCACCGTTAAGAATGGTATTACCCTAATGCGAAACGGGCACAATGCACCGTTTTGGATGGGTTTTGCCGTACTTGGCTTTGCTGTTGGCTTTATATTGCACGGCATGGTGGATTACCCATTAACCACCCCCCGCTTGATCAGTTGCTTTATCACTATGTTAGCAATCGCAGAACGATCAACCGGGATATATAATACGACGTATTCTCATTATACAACTACACTCGAATAAAACAACAGCGGTTTGGCCGGTGCCAAACCGCTGTTGTTTTATTTGTATCGTAATCCGGACCACAACCCAACAATGATCTGTGCGGGAATACCGATAACGAACAATAACCAGAAATTGTAGGAGAAAAACACCAAAGAGGAAATATAAACGCATGCCAATACCGACCAAATTAAAAGGGAAATGATGGCGAAGTTTGCTCGACGCTTACCCCATATGCTGTTAAAAACCAACAGGACAATTAATGTTATCGGTACAGCATAGACAAATACCATCCACAATTGATGTCTTACCATAGGTAGAGCAACGTCCACACTGGTGTATACAAACACCCCTAATAACCAAACTAATACACAAGCCATTACGGTGATCAGGCGATGATTGCGCCGCTGTCTTTTCGTATACTCCCGTTTCACATCCTGCTCTACGGGGTGCTCAGCTCTCAGTAAATAATCTATGGAAACGGAAAAACAATCCGCTACCGCTTTTAAAGTAACGATATCCGGCATTGACTCGCCACGTTCCCATTTGGAAATAGCTTTATCTGAATAATTCAGTTTTTCTGCCAACTCTAATTGGGTCAAACCGGCATTACGGCGTAATTGACCGATATTTCCAGCAATAATCATCTTTAATTCTTCCATATGAACCTCACTGTATCACGCATAGGTATGTATCATATTATAACACACCTTAATTACCAATGCAACCCCTTTTCACCCGCCGTCAACAGGGCTCTACCATCAGTAGAGTCTTGTTATTTCTCTCTACTCCATCGACGGTAACAAGAGAGCGTCATCGTTGTTCAGTAGGGTGACATTCACATTAACCAATTTTATAATATGATGGTATTCTATATGAAAGGATGACGCATATGCAACCCTATGTTCTTAGTTGCTGTTCTGTTGTAGACCTGACTCCGGAGCGGTTAAATGAGCGCGACATAGCCTTCGCACCGTTCCACTATACTCTTAATGGCGCAGAGTATACCGACGATATGGGACAGTCTGTCAGTTCCGAAGATTTTTATCGAGCTATGACCGACGATGCCGAGGTCAGCACATCTCAGATTAACGTAGAGGAATACTGTGCCTATTTTCGCCCCTTTTTGGAAAAAGGTTTGGATGTTCTGCACTTAGCTCTTTCCAGTGGTTTATCCGGCTCTTACAACTCTGCCCGTATCGCCGCAGAGATGCTACAGGAAGAATTTCCCGAACGAAAGCTGTATGTTGTAGACACGCTGGGCGCTTCTGCCGGTGCGGGCTTGTTAGTGGACGCGGTGGCCGATCAACGAGATAACGGTGCCGATATCGACACAGCATATGAATGGGTTGAAAACCATAAGATGCAGCTGCATCACTGGTTTACTGCTAGCGATCTCACATGGTTTGTTAAGGGAGGTCGCATTTCTAAGGCTGCGGGCTGGTTTGGTACAGCGCTGAAAATCTGTCCTGTGCTCAACGTAGATATTCTTGGACGACTGATTCCTCGATTCAAGATTCGCGGCAAGCAGAATTCGCTGAAAGAACTGATTAACCAAATGGAGGAGCACGCTGAAGACGGCAAGCAATACGCGGGGAAATGTTTTATTTCTCATTCCAACTGCATCGATTATGCTCGTTTCGTGGCAGATGAGATTGAAAAGCGATTTCCTAACCTTAATGGCCCTGTACAAATCAGTAACATCGGAACCACTATTGGTAGTCACTGCGGTCCCGGTACGGTAGCGTTGTTCTTCTGGGGCGACAAACGCATAAACTAAATAGCTCTGTAGAAAAAGACAAAAATGCATAATTTTTGTCTTTTTCTGCTTTTTAACTGGAAATTTGCGAGTATATATGTTATAATGACAAAAAAACACAAAGGAGCGTGTCCTCTATGAAAAAGTTTATGGCTGAATTCAAAGAATTTATCAACCGTGGTAATGTGGTTGATATGGCTGTCGGTATTATGATCGGCGCTGCATTCAAGGCAATCGTTGACTCCCTGGTCAATGATATTATTTCTCCTATTATCGGACTATTGTTTAAACAGGATTTTAGTAACCTAAGCATCCATATATGGGATGTTGAGTTAAAGTACGGCGCCTTTATAATGGCTGTGCTGAATTTCCTCATCATTGCTTTTGTGTTGTTCCTGATCATCAAGCTAATGAACTCCCTGCGAGATCTGGGCAATAAGAAAACGGAGGTAGAAGAGCCCGCTGCCCCCGCCACTAAGACCTGTCCCTATTGCAAGAGCGACGTTGATATCGAAGCCACCCGTTGCCCTCACTGCACCTCTGACCTGTAATTGAATTATTAAAAAGCACCGCTGCCAGAATGACAGCGGTGCCTTTTGTTATATCATCGGAACCAACAACACCGAAGCGTGTCGAATCACTTCCTCTTGCAGATTGTTTTCACGACAAATACATTCCACCGATGTGTGGCAACGCGATCCGATGTCCCAGACCGATTCACCTGTCTGAGCATAATACACTAATGCCGATGCACGACAGGTTGGATAGGACTGATCGGTATGCACTTGTAACTCGCGTATCACCCTCAGTTGCTCTTCCTTTTCTTCCGTTAGGTTTACGCAGATACCCACCTGCAGTTCCAAACTATCTTCAACAGTTCTATAATGTATCTCAGTAATTACGATATCCGCTTTAGCTTTGTTTCCGTTGGCAGGGAATTCAATGTGATAATCCTCAGGATGTTCCAAGTAGACAACCTGATCATCGATATCCCTTGCCAACACGCAGATGCATAGTCTTCCTTTTAGTGAAGCCACGCCGTTTCGGCAACACACTTCACATTCTTGAGTCTGCAACCATACGTCCAGAATACGCGATAATTGACCCACAGGCAATGGCATCTTCATAGGTAACACCGTATGCTCCCAGCGATTTCCCTTATGTGCCCTGACACAAATCTCCTCCGTTTCCTGAGAAATGGGAAATGCAGTATGATAGGCATCTTGTAATACCTCTGTCTGCGCACAGCTGAAGACCTGTAATTGTACCAGTAGTTTGACCGTAATATCTAACACAGTATTTTCTCCATCCGGACCTACCATGCATCGCTCCGTATCCGACAGCAATTGCACGTTTGCACAGCAGACCATTCCTTCTTCGGCTCCGTCCACGTCTACAATCTGGCTATACGGCAGTACGAAATCCAAACACCCGCATTCTCCCGATCGTGCATCTACCGCGTATAACTGATGCACATATATCTGACCTTTAATAATTGCTTTACCGGACAGCAGTTTACACTCTTTTACTACCGAACGGCACTCACCACCTAATAGTATTTCAGCAGGTGGCAACATTTCAGGAAACTCAAGAGTTTCACTTAACGTTAAGATTTTTTCCGCATTGGCAGCAGGATAAGTCATTTCAACTGAGCGGTGACGTGTTTGCAATCCATCACCCGTGTTGGCCGATAACAATTCTATGTGGGAATCAGCCTCCGCGCTCACCGCCACCACCACCGCGCCGCGCACCTCCATCTTTCTTGGACTTAAAGCGCGACAGTTGGCGTATTTTGTTTGTAACCGATACGTCACGGAGGCCATATCCGATCCACTGCTCCCCTGCACGGCGCAAGAGATAGGTACAACAAATTCCACAGAACGCGGTGCGCATCGATCTTCATCTAGATATATTACCCGCACATTGACAATAGCATCAATCAACAGACGATCAACGCTCCATTGACGATTTTGTATACACGGTATCATAATGCATTTAAGCACCACAGCAATATCCGGACAATAATCCGGTAACGAAAATTCGCCACTGACGGCACATTCTTCCTGACCGTTCAGAATACACTGCGATACAGGAACTGAATGCCTATGTAACAAGTTATCCATACGCTCACTCCTTTTCTTTCAAGATAACTTTATGAATAAACACTCAGAAATATGACAAAAGCCGGATGACAGTTACCCGCCATCCGGCTTTTGTCTATTATTTACTACCGCAATTGCATGAACAACCACCGGAGCAAGTATCGTGAGAACAGCATCCACTATCGGGGCATCCGATACACTTCTTCCCCTTCTTTTTAGCACGATATATATATATGATTGCGCCACCAACCACAGCAAGGATCACAGCCAAAATAGCATAATCCACAAATCCCATTATTGCTCGCCTCCCTTGGCAACCACAGATTTGGGTTTATTACACAGCCAGATCAGAACAGCGACAAAGGCCAGCACAAATAAACCACCGCCGATTGCCGCGTCTACGTTAAATGCATCCGGCGACACAATCAACGTGCCGATGGTGTATACAAGATAGCCGATGGTATAGCCGGTGCACAACTGCAGGGCAATGCCGCCCCAGAACCATTTCTTATCCTTGATCTCAGCGTTCATCGCGCCGATCGCCGCGAAACAAGGAGGCGTAAACAGATTGAACATCAGATACGCCAGCGCCGCCACTTTGGTCAAGCCGACCATCGTAGCCGCTACTTCATTGCCGGAACCGATCATCTCCAGGTCATCGTTCACAGCAAAACCATAGCAAACAGCCAAAGTGCCAACTACGTTTTCCTTGGCGATAAAGCCGGTGATAGCCGCAGCAGCAAGCTGCCAAGCGGCAATACCCACCACAGGCACCAGCAAGGTCGCCACAGGACCGGCTATGGAAGCAAGAATAGAGGTGTTCTCCATTCCCTCTTCCACCAGCTGCAGATTCCAATTAAAGGACTGCATAATAAACACAACCGCATTGCACACCAGGATGATAGTACCTGCCTTGACAATATACGCCCAACCGCGGCTGAGCATCGATTGACAAGCTCGCTTCAGCGAAGGAATCTTATACTCAGGCATTTCCATAATAAAGAAGGATTTGCGACGATCATTAGCGGTGATCTTATTCACCAGCCAGGCGCCAATTAAAATGCAGACGATACCCATAAAATACATCAGTGTACCGATCCATTCGGCCTCATCAAAGAAAGCACCGGCAAACAAAGCAATCACCGGCAATTTTGCACCGCAAGGCATAAACGGGGTCAACATAGCAGTAGCGTTACGCTCGCGCTCGTTGCGGATGGTACGGGCAGCCATAACACCGGGGATGGCGCAACCGGTACCCACAACAAAGGGAATTACCGATTTACCGGATAAACCAACTTTTTTAAAGATCGGATCCAGCACCACCGTGGCACGGGCCATATAGCCGCAATCCTCCAGCAGAGCGATCAAGAAATACATAACCATAACCAGCGGCAAGAAACCGACCACAGCACTAAATCCGCCGATAATACCCTCGGTCAGCAAAGCGGCCAGAAAAGCGTTAACCTGAGCGCCATCCAACAGACCGGCAATCCATTCTTTAAACATATCAATCAAGGTCACCAATCCGGGGATAGTCGTGCCGTTCTCAAACTCATATCCCTCGGCAATCCATGCACCCAACCACGCTTGAGAGATCTGGAAAACCAAGAACATAACTACGGCAAAAATCAACAGACCCAAAATGGGATTGGTGAGAATACGGTCCACGGCATCCTGTGCGTTGCGATCCTTCGTCTTAATCCGGCGTGTTTCCACTGCCTTAACAATGCCGTTTACAAAGGCATAGCGTCTACGGTCGGCCGCCATTACCGCTTTTTTATCCGTCATATCAACGCCGTCCTGAGCATACGGGTTCTTCTGTCCCTTACCGACGTGAGCAACAGCAACCTGTACCGCCTCGGCCAGGCCGTCGCCGTTGGTAGAAACCGTCTCTACAACAGGACAGCACAACTTCTGAGACAACGCTTCTACATCAATAACGGTGGCCTTTTTCTCGTTCACATCCGCTTTGTTCAGCGCCACCACCATAGGGATACCTAACTCCAACAGCTGTGTAGTGAAAAACAAACTACGGCTCAGATTCGTTGCGTCTACGATATTAATGATCGCATCAGGAGCCGCGTTCTTTACGTAAGTACTGGTCACGTTCTCCTCTGACGTAAAAGGGGACATGGAATAAGCGCCGGGCAGATCCACCGCCACCAAGGTCTCCTCTCCATTACAATAAGTTTTCTTAATAGGGCTTTCTTTCTTTTCCACAGTAACGCCGGCCCAGTTACCAACCTTTTCATTGCTGCCGGTCAGTGCGTTATACATGGTGGTCTTACCACTATTCGGGTTTCCTGCTAATGCTATTCTCATATGACACCTCTTACTGAAACTTCAGTTAGCAGCCGCTAACCTTCCTCCAAAATAAATGCGGTTAAAAACCGCATCATGGACAAAGATTAAATCAAGATGGCCTCAGCCAACTGGCTGTCAATCGTGTAACGGCCATCCTTAATGGAAACGACATAGCCACTACGGGTGTGGGAAACCACCGTGATCGGCTCACCACTGTAACAGCCCAGAGTAAACAGAAAGGCATCCAGCTCTTCATCATCGGTCTCAATGGCGCGGATAATGTACTCCTGCCCTACCTGTGCTTGTAACAAATTCACATGCTCATCCCCTGTGGAATAGTCGGTTAGCCATCGCTAACTACCAGTATTATACACGCTTTCCTGCATTTGTCAATAGATATTCAAAAAATTTTCAGGAAAAAGTGAAACCGCCGCAATACCGCGGCGGTTTTCTTATACTTATTGAATCATATCCATAAATGTCGCTTCATCGATCACGGGAATACCTAATTCCTGAGCCTTGGTCAGTTTACTACCTGCCTCCTCACCGGCTAAAACATAACCGGTCTTTTTTGATACACTTCCGGAGGTTTTCCCGCCGTATTGTTCAATCAATGCAGCAGCTTCACTCCGCTTCATAGTGGGCAGTGTACCCGTCAACACAAAGGTAATGCCGGCAAAGCGATCATCCATGCGACTGACCTGTGCGGTCATATTAACGCCTGCCGTCTGCAAATCCCGTATTAATTCACGGGAGGGCTCCAGAGAGAAATAATCCACTACGCTCTGCGCCATCACTTCACCAAAGCCATCAATGGACGCAACAGCCTCCGGCGGAGCATCCATAACCGCATCCATTGTTCCAAAGCGCGCCGCCAGTAATTTGGCAGCCTTTTCACCGATATGGCGGATACCCAAACCGTAAATGACGCGATACAGATCGTTATTCTTCGATTTTTCGATGGCAGACAGTAGGTTCTCTGCGGATTTGTCGCCCAATCCATCCAATGTAGCTACGTCGGCACGGGTTAACGTATACAGATCCGATACGCGAGCAATCCGCTCCTCCGTCACCAAGCGCTCCAAAACCGCAGGACCCAATCCGTCAATATCCATTGCATCTTTAGACGTGAAATGGATCAGATTGCGAAGTCGTTGGGCAGGGCAAACAGGGTTAACGCACCGCAGATCCGCCTCATCCTCTTCCCGCACAGCCACCTCACCGCAAGATGGGCAAACCGTAGGCAAGCGATATACGGACCCTCCATTATGAGATACTACCCGTACGACTTCGGGGATAATATCCCCCGCCTTACGCATCACCACCGTATCGCCTATGGAGAGACCTTTTTCATCAATAAAATTCTGATTATGCAGGGTGGCGCGACTGACCGTTGTACCGGCCAAGATCACAGGATCAAATACACCTGTAGGGGTCAGCACGCCTGTGCGACCCACATTGACCTCCACGGCCCGCAGAATCGTTTCTTTTTCCTCAGGAGGATACTTGTACGCCAATGCCCATTTAGGAAATTTGCTGGTATTTCCAAGATTCCCTCGGTCTGTGAAGTCATCCACCTTTACAACTGCGCCATCGATATCAAAGGGAAGTTCACGGCGTTTTTGCCCTATCTCACGAACAAAACCCACCACACTATCAGCCGAATCGGTTACGGTGTAAAAAGGAATCACAGGTAGCCCTAATTCTTTCATTCTCTGTAACGATTGTGCGTGAGATTGAATAGTCTCGCCTTCAATTAGTTGGAGATTAAAAATGAACAAAGACAAATTACGCTTAGCCACCACAGCAGAATCTTTTTGACGCAGGGTGCCGGCGGCGGAATTACGAGGATTCTTAAACGTTTTCTCCCCGTTTTCTTCCTGTTCACGTACCAAAGCGGCAAAATTTTCGCGGGACATATATACTTCACCACGAACAATGATACGCGGAACAGGCTCAGCTAAAACCTGGGGAATATCACGGATCTGCAACAGATTGGCAGATACGTCTTCACCCGTATTGCCATCACCACGGGTGGCGCCACGATAAAAACGACCGTCACGGTATTCAATGGCAATAGATAGGCCGTCGATCTTTGGCTCCACCACATAACAAGGCGCATCTATCTCCTCCCGCACACGACGGTCAAAGGCATAGATTTCCTCCTCCGAGAACACATCCTGCAAGCTGCCCAGCGGCACCTCGTGTACCACAGGCATAAACAAGGATGACACGTGTCCGTGCACCTGTTGGGTATAGGAATCCGGAGTAATCAAATGAGGATACTGTTCTTCCAATTCCCGCAATTCCCGCGTCAGGGCATCAAACTCGTCGTCCTCGATCTCCGGTGCATCTTCATCATAATACCGACGGCTGTGATATGCAATTATCTCCCGCAATTCCGCTATGCGGCGGGATGCAAGTTTTTCATTCATAGCCTTTCTCTCCTTAGTTTACTCTGCCGTTCCATAATCAAATATCTTACCCAACAGAGTTTGGTCATCACCATAGACCTCCGTCAGATTATCCGGCACTTCACCCAGCAGCACAGCCTCAGCCATAGGATAGCTGACCTGCGTACCCACCGTTGAGCGTCCACCGGGTGTTACTACATATAAATGAATATCCAAATGAACCAGCACACGATAAGTGCTTTGGTTTATTCCCACCGCTTCTAGCGTGGAAGAAACATCGGATAACACCGTCGCTGTAAAACTGATAGGAAACGTCAGCAATGGTCCCCAGCCACTAAGCCAATCTGCACCCATTAATGTGCCAATGGGTATCGAAACCGATAAGGAGGTAAATGCCTCCATCTCTTTCATCGCTCTATCGGTAATAGCGGTACGCACCATATTAATGGACGTGGTGTCCGGTATTATCGATGACAATTGAGCCGTTTCGGTGTAAGACACCATAATCATAGTCTGACACAGATCGGCATATTGGTTCAAAACATCTTCTATCGTACGATTGGCAATCTTGGTGGCAGTCCAAACCGCCTGACTCTCTGAAAATGCCGTCAGTATAGGTCGACATCTGAAATAAGTGGTAACGAGAAACAGCAATGCCATCAATGTCACCAAAAGCGTATTGACATGCCGCCGTCGACGACGAAGAAACACCCTACGTTTGTTCACCTACACCACCCCATACCATACTACGGTATAGGCTTGTGTATGGTGTAATCAAACCGTAACAGTTTCCGCTTCGGCAACAGTTTCCTCAGTTTTTGGGAGAATCTCGTTAAGTTTCTTTTTTACCTCAACACCCTCATATTTCAGTTTGTACTGCACACGGCCGGTATATTTCTTTTCACACCGACGGCAAGAAAACTCTGCACAAAAAGCACGGCTGCGAAAACGCCAGGAACCCTTACGCTTCATATTCTGACCACATTCGGGACAATTAAAGCACAATTCGCTTCTTTTAATCCGCGGGTCATCCAAATCCTTAATGATGGTAGTCTTAAAGGTGATACGTTTATAGAACTCTTTATCCACCGGCAGAATGGCCGCAGTAAAGGAATCGGCATCATACACTTTCTGCAGGATTGCAGCCGTCAGTTTACTGTCATCAAGCGCACGATGCAAGGACATATCATCCTCGGGTATACCCAGCAGCTCACCGGCACGAGCTAAGCCCAACTGTTGGGACGTGTCGACACCCATCCGTCGTTGGGCATACACCTGAAAATCCATATAGTTTTTCAAAAACGGAATTTCCTGCTGCCCGTAGAAGAAACGACAGTTTTCCATCAAAACCAGTAGATCGGTGGTACTCCAAGTCAGTACAGCACTGGGTTCGGACCCTATCCAGCGGGACAGCTGCCGCATCATCCCCACAAAAGTCGTGCCGTCCTCCAGCTCTTCTGCGGTAATATTGGTCAAATCCGTCACGATGCTGGACAATTTCTTGCTCACCACAGGCTTGATGGCGGAGCGGAATTCATCCAATAGCTGCATAGTATCATTCAGTTTCACAGCACCGACTTCAATGATTTCATTAAAGTAGCCGTGGGCTTTTTTGGAATAACTACCGTTCCATTCCAGGTCAATTACAATATACTGCATGGATGCTCCTTATACCATACCGCCCATCTGCACGCCACCCAGCAGGTGGAAATGCAGATGCTGTACCGATTGACAAGCATCGGGTCCATTATTGGATACCACACGGTAATCGGTAATACCCAACTCCTTTGCAACCTGCGGAATCACAGAGAAAATATGTGCAACCACATCCGCATTATCGGCATTAATATCACGCACACCCGCTAAATGTTGCTTCGGAATAAACAATACGTGTACGGGTGCCGCAGGAGCAATATCTTTAAATGCCAAAATACGGTCATCCTCATACACTTTAGCAGAAGGGATCTCCCCTGCTACGATTTTACAAAACAAGCAATCCATAGCCAGACTCCTCTCAATCCTTCAGCATCCCTGCCACGGTATCGGCCACGGCAGCTACAACGTCATCAGCCTTGGATACGTCCTTACCACCCGCCATAGCGGAATCGGGACGACCGCCGCCCTTACCGTCGCAGACAGCGGCAATGGCTCGAACAATATTACCGGAATGAGCGCCGCGTGCTACAGCACCTGCGGTAGCGGTAGCAAGAATGCTCACCTTGTCCTCGGTGGTGGTAACCAGCACCACGATGCCCTCACCAATCTTATCACGCAACTGGTCGCCCAGCTCACGCAGACCACCGGCATCCAGACCGGGAACGCGAGTAGCCAGCACCTTGACTCCCTTGATATCCTGCACCTGACTCATAACATCACCTAAAGAGCTCTGAGCCAGTTTATTCTTCAGAGCCTCGTTTTCAGCGGACAGGCTCTTCACCTGTGCCATCAGTGTGGCGATCTTATCCTCTACTTCGCTGTCCTTAGACTTAAGCAGAGTAGCAATACCGCTCATACGCGCCTCCAAATTGGCGTAATAAGCCAGTACGTTGTCACCGGTGATGGCCTCAATACGGCGCACGCCGGCGGCAATACCGCTCTCGCTGACAATCTTAAAGGTGGTGATAACACCGGTGTGAGATACGTGGGTACCGCCACACAGTTCCTTGGAGAAATCACCCATAGTCACTACACGCACAGTATCACCGTATTTTTCACCGAACAGTGCCATTGCACCGGATTTTTTCGCGTCATCCACTGTCATTTCGGCAGTGATAACCGACAGATCGGCGGCAATCTGCTGATTGACCAGCATCTCTACTTTAGCAATCTCCTCAGCGGTCATCGCCTGGAAATGAGCAAAGTCAAAACGCAGACGGGTAGGCGTTACCAACGAGCCCTTCTGCTCCACGTGCTCGCCCAGAACGGTACGAAGTGCCTTTTGGAGCAGGTGGGTAGCAGAGTGATTCTTACAGGTACTCTGACGAGCAGCAGCGGTGACAGACATGGACACCGCATCACCAACAGAGATCATACCTTCACTCACACAACCTACGTGACCCACTTTTCCGCCGCGGAGTTTGATGGTCTCCTTGACCTCAAACTTACCGTCGGGACCAACAATCACACCGGTATCACCCTCCTGGCCGCCCATCGTGGCATAGAAAGGAGTAGCGGCGGTGAAAACAGTACCGTTCTGCCCCTCGGTCAGACTGTCCACCAGTTCGGTTTCACCGGCTAAAACAACCACCGCAGAATCGGAAGACAGTTTATCATAACCCACAAATTCAGAAGTGACAGACGCATCGATAAGATCGTACACAGTCGCGTCAGCACCCATATAGTTGGTCACCTCACGAGAGGTGCGGGCGCGGGTGCGTTGTTGCTCCATCTCAGATTTAAAACCGTCTTCATCAATCGTATAACCCTTCTCGGTCAAGATTTCACGAGTCAGATCCACAGGGAATCCATAGGTATCATACAGTTTGAATACGGAAGCACCGTCCAGCATCGTGTTACCACTCTGCTGCATAGCCTCTTCCATCTCGGACAGAATACGCAAGCCTTGATCGATGGTCTTGTTAAACTGGGTTTCCTCGTTGGACAGCACCTTAAAGATAAACTCTTTCTTTTCATCCAACTCAGGATAGCCATCCTTAGAACCCTCGATCACAGTACGGCTCAAGCCCGCCAAAAATTGACCCTCAATGCCCAGCAGACGACCGTGACGGGCCGCGCGACGGATCAGGCGGCGCAGGACGTAGCCGCGGCCCTCATTGGTAGGCATAATGCCGTCGGAGATCATAAAGGTAGCAGAACGAATATGGTCAGTGATCAGACGGATGGAAACGTCGTTCTGATAGTCCTCCTTATAGACCTTGCCGGCCAGATCGCACACGTGCTGACGCAGGGCATGGAGGGTGTCAACGTCAAAGATGGAGTCCACATCCTGTACCACAACTGCAAGACGCTCCAAGCCCATACCGGTATCGATGTTCTTCTTCTCCAGCGTGGTATAATTGCCGGCGCCATCATTCTCAAACTGGGTGAATACGTTATTCCAAACCTCGATGAAACGGTCACACTCGCATCCAACCTTACAATCGGGGCTGCCGCAGCCATACTTCTCGCCGCGGTCGTAATAGATCTCAGAGCAGGGGCCGCAGGGACCGGCACCGTGCTCCCAGAAGTTGTCACCCTTGCCAAAACGGAAGATGCGATCGGCAGCAATGCCAATCTCTTTATTCCAAATATCAAACGCCTCATCATCCTCCACGTATACGGAGGGATACAGGCGATCAGCATCCAGACCTACAACCTCGGTCAGGAACTCCCAAGACCAGGCAATGGCCTCTTTTTTGAAATAATCACCAAAGGAGAAGTTACCTAACATCTCAAAGAAAGTGCCGTGACGGGCAGTCTTACCCACGTTTTCAATATCGCCGGTACGGATACACTTCTGACAGGTGGTTACCCGATTACGGGGCGGCACCTCCGCGCCGGTAAAATAAGGCTTCAGGGGCGTCATACCTGCATTGATGAGCAGTAGACTCTTATCATTGTGGGGCACCAGCGAAAAGCTGGGCAGACGAAGATGATCCTTGCTCTCGAAAAAACTCAGATACATCTCACGCAATTCATTAACACCATATTTTTTTAATTCTCTAGCCATAATTGACCATCCTTTCTGTCGGTGAAAAAAGAAACCTCCGCCCCAAAATGGGACGGAGGATCCGTGGTACCACCCAAATTGCACGACCGTAACAGTCGTACCGCTTTATGACCGCTAACGCCGGTCAGACGCCACCGCTTGTTTCACGGGGTGCTCGGGAGCGGCATACAGAACATTCGACGAAGTTCCCTCACAGCGATGCAAGGCACCGGGAACTCTCTCTGAACACGAATCGATTCTGCTTATTCTCCGTCAACGCATTTAACACACAATAGTATAGAAGAAAGTGCTTGCTTTGTCAAGTCAATTAATATATTTGCTGCAAAAAAACAGCCTCCGAAATTCGGAGGCTGTTTTTTGCCCCTCTGACCGTTTCCCAACAATATTTGCAGGGCTTCCGGGGGCAGGTTTATTCTTCGGTAGTTTCAGCGTAACGCACCTCTAACGCAATAGCCTCAATGGGGTCCACAGGCACGCCATCCACCGTCATTTCAAAATGCAGGTGGGGCTTCTGCTCCGCCTCACAGGGAATAGTAACAAGCTTACCAATGGGTGTAGATGCATCCGTCTTATCCCCTACCCGTACCGACGCTTCAACGCCAAAATAACGGGATATCACGCCTACACCGTGATCAATGGTAATGATGCTTCCCCACAGTGCATTCTCTTCAATGCTTGTCACGGTCCCTTGTGCAACCGCTTTTACAGTCTGTCCCAATTCACCGGCAAAATCTACACCGGTATGAATCCGCCAATCCCGCATCGTTTCAGAATACAGCGGTGCATCAGCAGAAAACGGTTTCTGCACAGTATTCGTTAACGGCAACACATAAAGATCGGGTGCATCTGCCTGCGTAGTAAAGGTAGTCTGGGATGACGTGGTCGTTGCTGTAGTTGTGGTGGTAGTCTGGCGGTCATCCGGCTGATTGGTAACGATCTGCTCAACAGGCTCATTTATCGGTTCGCTCTCATCTGTTGCATCTAACAAACCTGCACCTATACCACTAATCAACACGGCAGCCACCGCCGCCAAACTTACAGTTAATACAAGATATATGCCGTTTCGGCGTAAAAAACACTTAATTCTACTCTCGCCAACGGGTTGTTTTTTCATACGTAGACCTCCTTTTCACAACAACAGTATGGACATTTCCTTTTTCAGATATACGTGCCGCCTTTTATTGTCTTTTACCAGTATCAGGAAGTAAATTTTGTCACTATTTACCCATTGTTCGGCATCAACGACTATGTTATGATAAAAAGTGGAAGATAACTATTAAGGAGGGATAGTATGGCTATGGGTTTCCCTTTACTCATTGATATCAAAGGCAATAACTGCACCGTTTTCGGCGGCGGAAAGAGTGCGTTGCGCCGCGTCAAGGAGTTACTCCGTTTCGGTGCTAAAGTCACTCTGGTTGCTCCTCAAATCTGCCCGGAATTAGAACAAATGAGTATTGACGGCACCATCCGCCATATCCCTCGCAAGTATTTTCGCGGTGATTGTACCAACGCACAGTTGTGTGTAGCCGCAACCGACGACTCCACACTGAACATTGCTATCTCCACCGAGTGTAAAAATAAGGGCATCCCCGTCAACGTCACCCAACCGCGCAATTATGGCACCTTCACCTTCCCACGTATGGTGGTAACCGACGACGTAATACTCTCCATTAACGGTAATCTACCCGCTGAAACGCTTAGTCGATTGCGCGATTCATTACAGGAACAGATCAACTCTATGATTGAAAGTGTTCAAGATAATATCGAATGATATAAAAGAGCCTGTCATACGACAGGCTCTTTTATATCAGTAACTCTTCTGATCGTTCTTCTTGTTCTGATTATCAGGCTGATTCTGCTTATTCTCAGCATTTTGCTTCTGCTTGTTCTGACTGTTCTGATTGCTCTGCTTGTTCTGCTGATTTTGCTTATAGTCGTTCATCATATTACCCTCCCCGATATAAATTGTGAAGTGTTTCGCCTCACAAACGTAGCATAACCACAAAAGAGAGGAAATAATAGCAGTAATTTTTACATTTCTCATTGCACACAGCAAATAAGTATGTTATAATATAGATTAATTGTAGAGGAGGGATTCTGTGGATATTCGTATCGGTGATGTGCTGGAAATGAAGAAAAATCATCCCTGTGGCAGTCGTACTTTTTCCGTACTTCGTATCGGTATGGATTTCCGCCTACAGTGCGCCGGATGCGGTCACGAAATGATGATTCCCCGTCTAAAAGCGGAAAAAAACATCCGCAAAGTGACTCGCAATCAGGAATAGTTCTCAATCTTTCACATCAATTATTGAAAGGTTGTTAATAACTATGCTGGACAAACTTCGTGCCGTCGCACAACGATATGAAGAGATTACCAACCGTCTGTATCAGCCGGAGGTGACTACGCAACCGGAATTGTACAGCGCTCTGATGAAAGAGGCCAACACCCTCCGCCCTATCGCGGAAGCCTACGCATCCTATACCGCACAGCAAATCCGTTTGGACGAGGTCCAAGATATGCTGAACGACCCTGACAGGGATCTTCGCCAGCTGGCTCAAGACGAATACAACGCTGCAAAGACAGAACTTGAGCGTTTATATGAAGAAATAAAGATATTGCTCCTCCCCCGTGATCCAAACGATGACCGTAACGTGATTGTAGAAATCCGTGCCGGTGCCGGCGGTGAGGAGTCCGCACTGTTCGCCGCTTCATTGTACCGTATGTATACTATGTATGCCGAGAAACGAGGATTGCGTCCAGAACCCATCAATCAGAACGATACCGAACTGGGCGGATACAAAGAAGTTAGCTTTATGATTGCCGGCGACGGCGCCTACAGCCGTTTTAAATTCGAGAGCGGTGTTCATCGCGTCCAGCGCGTCCCGGAAACCGAAACCGGCGGACGCATCCACACCTCCACCGTTACGGTGGCGGTACTGCCTGAAGCCGAGGAGGTAGAATGCGACATCAATCCTGCAGATTTGCAGATTGACACCTATCGCTCCAGTGGAGCCGGAGGTCAGCACATTAACAAGACCGAATCCGCCATCCGTATCACACACCTACCTACAGGTATGGTAGTGGAGTGTCAAGATGAGCGGAGTCAGTTTAAGAACAAGGACAAAGCTATGCGAGTGCTCCGTGCTCGACTATTAGAGCAAAAGCAGCAGGAGCAGCAATCCGCCATTGCTGCCGACCGCAAAGCTCAAGTCGGCACAGGCGATCGCAGTGAGCGAATTCGCACCTACAATTTCCCCCAAGGTCGCGTCACAGATCACCGCATTGGATTGACACTGTACAAAATCGACTCTATTCTTAACGGTGATTTAGATGAAATCATTGACGCTCTTATCACCGCCCATAGAGCTGAGCAACTACGTCAAGCCAATAATCAGTATTAAGAGGTATCCCCTATGATCCAGACCGCTATGTTACAACCGAATACGGAAGGCATTGAACACGCCGCCCGTCTTCTGCGGAGCGGTCAATTGGTCGCCATCCCCACCGAAACTGTGTACGGATTGGCAGTAAATGCATTGGACGGCGAAGCCGTATCGTCAGTCTTCACCGCCAAAGGACGTCCTATGGACAACCCCCTAATTGTACACATTGGCGATATGGCTGATTGGGCACCATTGGTTACCCACATCTCTGAAAACGCGCAAAAACTGGCCGACGCTTTTTGGCCTGGGCCGCTGACCATTATATTGCCCGCGGCACCCCACATTCCCAAAGAGGTGACGGGAGGTCTAAGCACAGTGGCCGTTCGCTTCCCATCCCACCCTATTGCACAAGCAGTCATTCTACACTCTGGCTGTCCGTTGGCTGCTCCATCCGCCAACCGTTCCGGCTCCCCCAGCCCTACTAATGCGGCGCGGGTAGCAGAGGATATGAACGGACGAATCGCAGCCATATTAGACGGCGGTGATTGTTCTGTAGGTGTAGAGTCCACCGTTGTTGACCTATGCCATACTCCGCCCCGTTTGCTACGCCCCGGCGGCATCACGCCGGAGATGCTGGAACAGGTTGTTGGCGCCATCGAGATAGATCCGGCGGTTACCCACGCTTTAGAGCAGGGTGCTGTTGCCGCCTCCCCCGGTATGAAATATAAGCACTATGCTCCAAAGGCAGAGGTCAGCATCGTTTGTGGTACTCCCACATCTTATATTGATTATGTCAACAAGCGCGCCGACGATGGTGTATTTGCACTGTGTTTTGAAGAGGACGTCGCTAATCTTCGGGTGCCGGCAGTGACGTACGGTAAGCGCAGCGATCCTCTATCACAGGCACAACAATTATTTGATGCTCTACGACAGTTGGACGGGCAGAACGCACGCACCGTATATGCCACCTGCCCTCCTTTGGACGGCATCGGTCTGGCAGTATACAATCGGTTACTTCGCGCCGCCGCCTTTCGGGTTATTCCCGCTATTCGTATCATAGGTCTAACAGGGCCCACCGGCGCAGGAAAATCCTCTGTCGCCGCTGTATGGCAGGAAATGGGCGCATATATCATCGACACCGACCAACTGGCACGACAAGTAGTATTACCCGATTCGCCGTGTCTGCAGAAGTTGGTGGATGCCTTTGGCGACACCATCCTATCTGCCGATGGCACTCTCAACCGCTCTGCTTTAGCAAAAATTGCTTTTTCCAATGCCGAATCTACTGCCACACTAAACTCCATTACTCATCCTGCTATTTTAGAATTGACAAAGGCTGAAATTGAGGCGGCTGCACAAAAGGGTTTTACAACTGCAATCGTGGATGCCCCCCTGCTGTTCGAGGCCGGCTTCGACACCATCTGCCACAACATTGTAGCAGTAATCGCACCCTATGAACAGCGAATGGCCCGAATCATGTCAAGGGATACGCTGACAGCGGATGCTGCCAAACTCCGTATGACCGCTCAAAATCCAGACGCGTTCTACTGTCGTGACGGCGTTACCGTTATACACAATAGTAACGATGCCGACTCGCTGATCCACTTAGCCCAGGCGGTCCTCGCCGATTTGGAAGCGAGGTGTTTGTATTAATGACAAACAGTCGCTGTATACGCATCTCAAAGAAATGGCTAATTTGGATTTTGGTGATATTGATAGCAATTCCTTTAACTTATGTTTCGGTTAATACCATCCTGCGCCACGTTTATCCAATGCAATATGCAGATATTGTAACGGAAATGGCTGAAGAATACGATCTCTCCCCCTCTCTGGTGTTCGCGGTTATCCATACGGAAAGCAAGTTTGATAAAAACGCACTATCCTCAGCCGATGCAAAAGGATTGATGCAGATTACCGATGACACCTTCCGCTGGGCACTAAAGAAAGCGGGACAGGAAGAACTGCACCCGGATAATCTATATGTACCAAGAACCAATATTCAATACGGTTGCTATATCCTAACACTGCTTAATGAGCAATTTAATAATATAGAAACGTCACTTGCAGCCTACAACGCAGGACAAGGACGTGTCCGAGAGTGGCTGAAAAATTCAGAGTATTCTACTGACGGTGTCACTCTCATCAACATTCCCTATGAAGAAACGGCAACCTATGTGCGCCGTGTGCTTACCGTCCAAAAGCGGTATCAGCAGATATATAACATTCATTAAGTCAATTATTTGAAAGGTGGTATATAATTATGAGCGAAAACAAAGAAAAAACCGCCGGCGAACTGCTGCGGGAAAAACTGACCATGAAGTCCAAAAACGGCTTCGCAACCCTGACCGACGACAATCTGGCTGTTATCGATGCCTACTGCGAGGGCTACAAGGCCTATCTGGACGCCGCTAAGACCGAGCGTGAGGCTGTTACTTCCGCAATCGCTTTGGCAGAGAAAAAGGGCTTCGTCCCCTATGTTAAGGGTATGGTCTTAAAGGCCGGTGATAAGGTGTACCTGAATAACCGTGGCAAGGCATTGCTGCTGGCCACCATCGGTACCCGTCCCATCACCGACGGCGTTACCATCGCCGCCGCCCATATCGATTCTCCCCGTCTGGATATGAAGCCCGTTCCGTTGTACGAAAGCAACGAGTTGGCTTATTTTGACACCCGCTACTATGGCGGCATCAAGAAATATCAGTGGACCGCTATCCCGCTGGCTCTGCACGGCGTGTTTGTTCGCAAGGACGGCACCGTAGTTGAGGTCAACATTGGCGAAGACGACAACGATCCCGTGTTCTGCATCACCGATCTGTTGCCCCACCTGGGTCGCGAGCAGATGAGCCGCAACGCCAGTGAGGTTGTCCGTGGCGAGCAGTTGGATATCCTAATCGGTTCCCGCCCCTTCAAGGATGACGAGGGCAGCGACGCTGTCAAGCTGAACATTCTGAACATCCTGAACGAGAAGTACGGCATTGTTGAGTCCGACTTCCTTTCCGCCGAGTTGGAGGCGGTTCCCGCTTTTAAGGCGAAGGACATCGGCTTTGATCGCAGCCTGATCGGCGCTTACGGCCACGACGACCGCGTTTGTGCCTATCCCGCCGTTACTGCTATTTTGGATGCAGAGACTCCCGCTTACACCGCCGTAACCATTCTGGCGGACAAGGAGGAGACCGGCTCCGCCGGTAACACCGGTATGCAGTCCTCCTTCCTTAACTACTTCATTGATGACATCGCCGCCGCTTTCGGCGAGAAGGGTCATCACGTATTGTCCAATTCTATCTGCCTGTCTGCCGACGTAAATGCCGCTCTGGATCCCCTGTATCCCGAGGTGATGGTGGCCTCCAACGCCGCTAAGATCAACCACGGCGTCTGCATCACCAAGTACACCGGCGGCGGCGGCAAGGGCGGTACCAGCGATGCCTCTGCTGAGTATATGGCTAAGGTTCGTGCCATCTTGGACGACAACGACGTACTGTGGCAGACCGGTGAGTTGGGTAAGGTAGATGCCGGCGGCGGCGGTACCGTAGCCCAGTTTATCGCCAATATGGATGTAGATACTGTAGATTTGGGCGTGGCCGTTCTAAGCATGCACGCTCCTATGGAGATTGTTTCCAAAATCGATGTCTATATGGCCCATAAGGCATTCCTGGCCACTATGAATCGTGACTAATGCCTAAAATTCTATATGAGGACCCCCACTTACTTCTCATCGAGAAGCCGGTGGGGGTACCCTCTCAAGACACCGAGAACGATTGTGTTCCCCGCCGACTAGCGGCTATTGGATACCCCGTTAAAACTGTACACCGTCTGGATAAACCCACCGGCGGTGTGATGGCATACGCTCGCACGGATAAAGCAGCGGCAAAGTTATCCTCTTTAGTAGGACAACACACGCTTTTTATCAAGGAGTATCTTGCGGTGGTACAAGAATGTCCTGCCGAAAACACCGGCACCCTTACCGACCTGCTGTATCACGACGTGCGGCGTAATAAGTCCTATACGGTGACCCGCCTCCGCAAGGGCGTACGGGATGCCAAACTGGAGTATACAGTTCTGGAAACCATTACCAATAACGAGGGCACATTTTCTCTTTTGTTGGTGCGGCTCCATACAGGTCGTACCCATCAGATTCGTGTCCAGTTCGCATCGCGGCAGATGCCGCTGTACGGTGATACCCGCTACGGCGGTGTTAAGGGGGCATCTTTAGGATTATGGAGTCATCGACTTACCCTCCCCCATCCCATCACCAAACAGCCGCTTTCAGCCCAGTCATATCCTAACAAGAGCATCGCTCCTTGGTGTTATTTTTCATCTATATGATAATTAAAGCCGACGTCGCTATGACGTCGGCTTTTCTCGTTATTTAATGACTTATTCGGCACTCTCGGCGTTCTTATTACCGGAACGGAGGGAAACGCGGGCTTGACGCACCTGACTGACCTGCTGGGTCAGATTTTCCTCGGTGCGACGGAGAACCTCCTCAGCATACTCCTGTGCGGTGCGACGCATATCGCGAGCGCGTTTCTGGGTCTGGGCGTGAATCTCATTGGCGCGTTCCTGAGCCTGCACAACAATCTCTTCGTGGGACAATATCTGATTGCGACGCTCCTCAGCATTACGGATAATGCCCTCAGCCTCTTTCTTGGCAGTATTGATAATCTCGGTACGATCATTGACAATGGCACGGGCTTGACGGATCTCGGAGGGCAGATTAGCGCGGACAGAATCCAGTAGCTCGCGCACCTTATCACCGTCTACCACTACTTTGCCGCCGGACAGAGGCATCGCCCAAGCGGCATCCAACATATCATCCAACTGCTCCAGGATATCATCAATATTCTTGCTCATATTTCTCTTTCCTTTCTTAACTTCTCTTTTATTTCGGGCAGGATACACGCGGGAACAAAGTCGGATATATCGCCGTCTAACCGCGCCACCTGTTTTACCAGACTGGAGGATAAATACAAATTTTCGGCAGCTGTAGTCAAAAACACCGTCTCCGCCTCCGGGTACATCTTGCGATTGGTCAGAGCCATCTGAAACTCGTACTCAAAGTCTGAAACCGCACGCAAACCTTTCACAATAGCTGTTGCCTTACGTAGTTTTGCATAATCTGCCAACAGGCCATCGTAACAATCCACAGAAACATTGGTAATTCCGGCTTCCACGATGGCTTTGCGCAGCAATTCCATACGTTCAACTTGTGAAAACAACGGGGATTTGGCAGCATTAGACATCACCACCACTATGACATTATCAAACAATTTAGACGCACGGGTAATGATGTCTAAGTGTCCTAAAGTGACGGGGTCGAAGCTGCCCGGACAAATGGCTAATCTCATAGAACCGCCTCCTCTCCCGTGGCATAACGATACACCCAAACCAACGTGTGACCAAACCGATATGTCTTAGTCATCTTGAAGCGGTCAATACGGTCCAAAAGCTCAGTCGCGTCATCCGTTTCACACACGATAATACCACCGTCATTAACCAACGGCGCCACCTTTTCCAACACCTGCAGAAGCATCTTCGATGCGTACGGTGGGTCCAAAAAGACCAGATCAAATCGGTCACCGGGTCGGGTTAAATAGGATAAGGCATCCGTCCCCAGCACCTGAGATTTCTCAGCCAGGCCGGTATGCTGCAGGTTTTGGCGGATCACCTTGACCGCCTCAGTGTTTTTATCCACAAACACACAGCCGGAAGCACCGCGACTCAATGCCTCAATACCCAACTGGCCGGATCCGGCGAACAAATCCAACACCCTGCGCCCCTCAATATCAAATTGAATGGCAGAGAACAGGCTTTCCTTGACCTTTTCGCCTGTCGGACGGGTGGCGTCACCGGGTAAGGTTTCTAACCTGCGGCCACGAGCAAGACCGGTAATTACGCGCATACCATCACTCCTTTCCGTCCATCGACACGCTATAAATCGTGCAAGACTTGTAGGCCTCCCCCGCCTTTATAACAATATTCGGGAAGTTAGGCTGATTAATACTGTTGGCAAAATATTGCGTTTCCAGGCAGAACCCCTGATGTTTGCCCCATCGTAGGCCATATTTGCCACCGGGTTCATCCAAGAAATTACCGGTATACACCTGAATACCAGGTAGATCGGTAAAACAACGCAATCTTATATCGGTATCGGGGCTGAAGGCTACGGCAGCCTCACGCATATCACCCCGTGTGCGGCTCAGCACAAAGTTATGATCCACGCCACCGGTATACTGCATAGTGTCATCCTCGTGATCCAATGCATCACCGATGGGTTTCGCTGTACGGAAATCCAAGGCGGTATTGGCTACCGAAGCATACTCACCCGTAGGCACCAAGCGCTCGGTCACAGGCGTATATTCTTCTGCGTTGATGCACAAATACGTGTTATGCACCTTGCCACCGTTACAACCGTTCAAATTAAAGTATGCGTGGTTGGTCAAGTTTACGGGCGTGTCCGCATCGGTTTCCGCCTCATATTCTAACTTCAGCTCATCACGTTCAGTCAGCGTATAGGTAACCTTCAATTCCAAATTACCGGGATAACCTTCTTCACCATCAGGGCTGAATGCCGTGAATGCAACACACGCATCACTATCCTCTCGCACCACGTCATAATCCCACAGCTTTTTATCGAATCCTACAGCACCGCCATGCAGATGTACACGACGGTCAGGCTCGTTACACACCAGATGATAGGTTTGTCCATTTAAGACAAAGCACCCGTCCGCGGTGCGATTACACACACGTCCTACCGTAGTGCCGATATAGGCACCGGAACTGAAATAATCCTCAGCCCTATCGAATCCCAGTACAATGTCCACACCATTAAAACGGAAGGATTGCAACGCGGCACCCAAAGTCAGTAGCGACACTGCCGTTCCGTTTCCGTTGACCAAGGTGATTTTCTCAACCTCACGCCCATCGGACAAAATGTCGAAATGTTCACGAATAACAGACATATTTACACTCCTTTTCTCAAGGATTTAAAGTTCAAAATAAACAGACCACTGTTGGTATCGTTTTTCACCGATACCGGAGACTTCCCGCAACTGCTCTAAAGACGTAAACCCACCTATCTCTTCGCGATAATCAATAATCCGCTGGGCAAATGCCTCTCCGATACCGGGCACCATCATCAGATCTTCCTTCGTCGCAGTATTCAACGGTATTTTGCGCCGCGATGCCGTGGAATCGGCTGTGGACGTTGCCGTAGAGGTAGTCGTAGGCACGTCTGCAACCGTTGTACTGCTTATTGCTTGGTTGATTGTTGGATCGGTAGTCGTATTGGTAATAGCAGTTGGGGTCGAGGTCGTTTCAGTCACATAGATATATTCCGTCTTAGACAGTAATTGAGGACCAAACATCGCCATAGCCGATGCTCCTAACGAAAAGAACATCACAGCAGTCACAATCAAAACAACAATAGAAAAGATCAAGTTGCGTTTTTTATCCATCACACATCCCCGTCAATCCTGCAAGGCTTCAAAGGCCTCGCGCACCGTCCGCACACCGATAATTGTCACGCCATCACGCGAAGTAATGGACGATACATTGTGATATGGAACAATAATATGCGTAAAACCCATACGGACCGCCTCAGCAACCCGAAGATCCGCATTGGAAACGGAACGCACCTCACCCGTCAAGCCAATCTCGCCAAACGCCATCGTGTTTGGCGAGATCGCCACATCTTTCAAACCGGAGATAAGTGCCAATGCTACGGGTAAGTCAACAGCGGGTTCGTCCAACCATAGCCCCCCCACAACATTCACATATGTATCAAGGTTGGAAAAAATGTACCCTGCTTTCTTTTCCAGTACCGCTAAAATCAAAGAAAGGCGATTGTTGTCAAAACCGGTAGCCATACGGCGGGGATTACCAAATCCGGTAGGTGCCACCAACCCTTGAACCTCTGCCAACATAGGACGAGTACCCTCAATGGTACACGCCACACAAGCTCCGCTGACATCAACAGGTCGTCCGGACAGCAACATTTTCGAAGGATTTTCAACCTCAACAAGACCCCTATCCCCCATCTCAAACACGCCAATCTCATTGGTCGAACCGTAACGGTTTTTTACACAGCGAAGCAAACGATAACTGGAATGACGGTCGCCCTCAAAATACAGAACACAATCTACAATGTGCTCCATCACTTTGGGCCCTGCGATCGCGCCGTCCTTGTTTACGTGACCCACAATAAAAACGGGAATATCCATCCGCTTAGCCACCCGCATAATGGCAGCGGTACATTCACGCACTTGGGTTACGCTACCTGCGGCAGAAGCCACCTCAGACAGTGACATAGTCTGAATGGAGTCCACAATAACGATGTCCGGCTTTTCCTGCTGCAACGCCGCCAGAGCAGTATCCAAATCATTCTCACACAACACAAACAAATTGTTGCTGTGAACACCTAAACGATCAGCGCGTAATTTCAGTTGTCCCTCGGACTCTTCTCCGGAGATATAAAGTACACGGTTTTCTGCACCCAAATGAGCACAGATTTGTAATAACAAAGTAGATTTTCCAATACCGGGATCGCCGCCGATCAGCATTAGACCGCCACGCACAATACCTCCGCCGAGAACACGATCCAGTTCATTCATCCCGGTACGATACCGTTGACGGTTATTAGGAACAATCTCATTCAGCGGTTGTACGGTGGCACTACTGACGTGTGTCGACGATACGCTGGGCAGAGTCACCTGTTCCTCAAGACTGTTCCACGCACCGCAGCCGGGACAGCGACCATACCATTTGGCAGATTCAGCGCCGCACTCGTTGCAAATATAAATAGATTTTGATTTCGACGCCATATCTAACCCTCACATTCAATCGTATATTCCAAGTAACCAAGACAAATAGTCCACGCCATTTGTCGACGATACTGTTCATCCCGCAGCAAAGCTAACTCCTCGGCATTGGACATAAAGCCGCACTCCACCAGCACTGTGGGGACGGTTGTGTGTTGCATCAGATAGATACCATCCGATGCTCGCTTATATTGTCTGTTATTGTTTGGTTGCAATCGTGTAATTACCGATTGTTGTATCATGGCGGCTAAAGTCTCGCTTTGCGGGTGATTATCAGAAAAGAATACCTGTGCGCCGCTATATTTAGACGAGGTATAATGATTCTGGTGGATAGAAATTACCGTAGCAGAACTTTCGTACATTGACAATCGGTTGTTGATATCGCTAATCTTCTTCTCTCGAATGGTAGCCGCGTCATCCGACTGTGTAGACACATCCGTATCTCGGGTCATAGCCACGTTAAAACCACACACCGACAGCATATCACGCAAATGAAGAGAAATCAGCAGATTAATATTTTTCTCCATTGTGCCGTCAACTGCCACAGTACCCCCGTCAAATCCGCCGTGTCCGGGATCAATCAAAATATAGGCTTTCGTATCGGTGGTAACTGCAGGTGTCGCACAACCTACCACCGGTACACAAAACGCTAAAACAATACTTATTATTCTAAATCGCAAGTCCATCACTCCCTGTGGGAGTGTATGAAAAAACAGGCGTACTATATGACGAGTATTATATCTCTGAGCCGTTTTCGTCGGTAGTCTCTTTCTTTTTGACAAAAGTCAAAAACTCCGTGATGGAGAACTGATTACCACCCATCCGATATGCAATGGCGCACACGGCAGGAACCACCATAAACATTAGTAGCAGTAGCAAAAGACGCCACAGCGAAACATCAGATGCCGAGGCAGCATCCCCAACCAACCAATTGGTATACGGCAAATACGGGAACGCGACGATTCGGTAAAAACCCAGATAACTATGTAATACCGATACGTACTTGGAAATCACCAGCAACACCCAAAAAACTACAGAAGGAATCATTGCCAACAAACCTATCTTGAGGCCACGCACCGGATCAGGGCGCTGACCGCGATAACGAACGTTGGTATCATCCCGATTTCCAAACTCCCACAGGATGTGGTAAGGGAATACACAAAATACAATCAGCATCAAAATCTGTGAAATAACGTCCATGGTCCGTTTGGTGGCATCGGGCACGATGCGAATGGCACTGAACATTTGATTCTCAGCCAAATCCATTGTTTCGGATGTCTGAATAGCCTCACCAGGCTGATAATAGTGCTCCTCGGCCAGTATCACCTCTTGTGCCTCGTTCTGCTCATAGATCTGATAACCGACCACATCGCTGAAAAAGGCGGTGCTGATTACGTTCATAGACACATACAGAATAGCACATAGCACGGTTGCCAGCAACAACCGTGTAAACACTTTAATCGCTACACCAAGCGTCTTTTTGGTTCTTTTTTTCATCTCATAGCCTCCGCGCTTATTCAAGGGTTTCGCCGTTTTCCAGAGCCGTAATCATATCTACACGGGCCTGATGCCGACCTCCCTCAAAGGGGGTATCCAGCCACGCTACAACGATCTCCTTCGCCACCTCAACGCCAATAACGCGAGCGCCCATCGCCAACATATTGGAGTCGTTGTGGGCACGGGTCATTTTGGCGGAATAGGAATCACTGCACAACGCACAGCGAATACCCTTCACCTTATTGGCTACCAAGGACATACCGATGCCGGTGCCGCAGATCAGAATGCCACGGTCACACCGACCGTCCGCTACCGCTTTCGCAGCGCGAGCACCAAAAATCGGATAGTGGCAACTATCGGTGGTGTAGGTGCCGAAATCTTCATACGCAAGACCACGCTCATCTAACATCTTGATCACCTCAGCCTTAAGCTCCAGTGCTGCGTGATCGCAAGCAATTGCTATCATTATCAATAACCTCCCAATCAAATCACATAGCCGCCGTTGGGTGCTAAAACCTGACCGGTAATAAAGCTGGCATTATCCGACACCAAAAAAGATACAGCTACAGCCACGTCCTCCGGCTTACCCAAACGGCACAGCGGCGTTTCATCCGCCAATTCCGCCAAAGTACTGTCATCAAAGCCAGCCATCATATCCGTCATAATCACACCGGGAGCCACGCAGTTAACGCGCACTCCCGCAGGTCCCACCTCTTTTGCCAACGCCTTGGTCATACCTATCAACGCGGCTTTCGCGGTAGAGTAATGCACCTCACAGGAAGCACCGATCTGTCCCCACATAGAAGCCACGTTAACAATGGCTCCCCTATGTTGGCGGATCATATGCGGCAGGCAAGCACGACAAGTATAGTAAGCGCCATCCACGTGCACAGACATCATCCGACGCCACTCATCCGATGTTATCTCCGTAAACAGCTTTTGCTGAGCGATTCCCGCATTGTTTACCAAAACTTCTACAGGACCCAACTCTTTGGTGATGGATTGTACCATCTCTTCAACAGCCAAGCCGTCGGCAATATCGCACACATACATCTTAGCATAACCGCCATCTGCGATGATAGCGTCACAAACCGCTCGAGCGGCTTCTACCCCGCGCACACAGTGCACCGCAACCGCATAGCCGTCCCGTGCCAATTGTAAAGCAATCGCTCGACCAATACCGCGGGACGCACCTGTTACCAATGCCGTCTTCATATCACAGCTCCACCGCAAAACTGCGGCCTGTCATTTTGTACTCGTCAAAGGTTACACCGGCCAGCTTAAACATCAGCTTAGATGCACGAAAGGAGTCCTGATCTGCGTATTTGTCCGACAAATAGACAACCCGCTTGACACCCGCCTGAATCAATGCTTTGGCACATTCGTTACACGGAAATAGTGTCGAATATATCGTAGCACCACGGACACTGCCACCACCGTAATTCAAAATGGCGTTCAACTCAGCGTGGCAAACATACAAGTACTTCGTATCCATCGGCGCTCCCTCACGGGCCCAGGGCATCAGCTCATCGGCACAGCCCGTGGGCATACCGTTATAACCTACGGACATAATTTTGTTATCGGGTCCAACAATACACGCGCCCACCTGTGTCCCCGGGTCCTTACTCCGCTGGGCGGAAAGAAGGGCGATACCCATAAAATAGGCATCCCAACTGAGATAATCCGTTCTTTGATCCATAGGTCATTCCTCCTTGTGTAATAGTTGTTCTAATATGCGTGAATACACACGAAATGCACTGGGTAACGGGAACGTATTTCGCAACTGTGACCAAGTCACCCAAGCATAATCATCGGGCAATACCACAGGCTCGACCACTTCATATAATCGACCTGTCATCCGCCACTCAATATGGGTGAATAAATGGCGGGCATCCGGCAACTCACCTATACAACTGCAATGCTCTTGCATATAAGGCGGCAGTGCCGCCAGCGGCTGCTCGGAAAGTATATTAGGCAGTTCCCACATCCCGGCTAACAGCCCCGTATCATCGCGACGATGGAGCAAAACTGCATCTTCTTCGCCACGCAAACAAACCATTGCTATATTCCTACCTTCAATACGACGCTTGGTTTTCTTAATTCGTACCGGCAGCACCGTCGTTAAGGCATTCTTAAAAGCCACACATTCAGACCGCAACGGACAATCTGTACAGTGAGGTGCGCCGGAAGGCACACATACCGTCTCCCCCAGTTCCATCAATGCTTGGTTAAAGCGACCGGGATTGGATTGGGGCACCAACTCCCACGCCAGATCTAAAAATCGCTTTTTCCCTTGTGCAGATAAAACATCCGTATCATCGCCGGTCAGCCGTGCCAAAACGCGCATCACGTTACCATCCACGGCCGGCACAGGTGTATCAAAAGCAATCGAAGCAATCGCACCTGCAGTATAGGCACCGATACCCGGCAAGGCCAATAGCGCCTCATAATCAGACGGAATCTGTCCGTCGTATTTCTCAACAATAATATTTGCGGCTTTTTGCAGATTGCGGGCACGAGAATAGTAGCCCAATCCCTCCCACAATTTCAACAACACTTCCGTAGAAACATCCGCCAACGCATACACGTTAGGCAACACATCAATAAACCGATGATAATACGGCAACACCGCTTCGATGCGTGTCTGTTGGAGCATGATTTCCGATATCCACACATGATAGGGTGTGGCATCCACACGCCAAGGAAGAGAACGGAAATGGTCTGAATACCAACCTAAAAGAAGGTGGCGGATACGCTCAGTATTCAGAAAAACCACCTCCAATATATACATAAATATATTATAACATATACCATAAGAGAAAACAATACAAAAAAGCCGCCTTTGTGAATTTTTTCAACAAAGGCGGCCAAAAGTTATTTTGTACCAAAAATGCGGTCACCCGCATCGCCAAGACCGGGCAAAATGTACCCGTTCTCATTCAATTTTTCATCCAAATTGGCACAATAGACCTGCACGTCAGGATGCTTTTCGGTCAGGAATGCCAGTCCTTCGGGAGCGGCAATAATACACATAAACTTGATGGACCGCGGATTCTTCTGCTTGATCTGATCAATGGCATCCACGGCAGAGCCGCCGGTGGCGAGCATCGGATCCAGTACGATTACATCACGCTCGTCAATATCCTTCGGCAGTTTACAGTAATACGGATGCGGAATCAGTGTCTCCTCATCACGGTACATACCGATATGACCCACGCGGGCGGAAGGAACCAATTCAAGAGCACCGTCAACCATACCGAGACCGGCACGCAGAATAGGCACAAACGCCAGTTTACGACCTGCGATAACACGGCACTTCGCTACCGTCAGGGGCGTTTGCACGTCCACCTCGCGGGTAGGAAGGTCACGTGTTGCTTCATACACCAACAGCTCGGTAATCTCTTTAATTAGACCGCGGAACTGATTAGAAGGAGTGTTGACGTCCCGCAACATACTTAACTTGTGTTGAATCATCGGATGATCTGCTATAAAGGGTTTTTTAGACATATTGAAGCCTCCCATACTCTATAAAATTACTCTCCTAATCGACTTTTCAATTCTCTCTCTGCCTGAGGCAGGCGGAGATAAGTAGGTAACAACTCCTCTGCGAAGACGGTAACGCCTTGTTCAAACAGGCGTTCAGCCACCAACGCCGTACCTACAGCATTCTGCAATCGCGCCGAGACAGGGGCCAAAGACAGGCCGGCAATCGTGCCTTTTAATGCTTCGTAACACAATTCACTGCCATCTCCAACCAAAACAACGTCTTTGCCAACCGCACGTAACCTTTCACCCAACTCGGTGATGGAAATAGCCTCATCATCCCACAGACGGATGGGCGCACCCGCCTCGTCTACGGAGAATAAAGCCGTATATACTTGTTGACAGCGGGCATCCATCACACCGCACACCACCACATCAGGCCTTAGCGGGACGTTCATTGCCATACATTCTAATGTTGACACTGCAATGCAAGGCTTTTCCCCCGTAAAGGCCAGCCCCTTTACGGCAGCGACGCCAATGCGAACGCCGGTAAACGACCCCGGGCCGGCGTTAACAGACAAAGCGTCCAGTTTGTCAACAGTCACATCTGCTACGCGCAATAAATCCTCTACCATCGGCAACAAGGTTTGGCTGTGCGTCAATCCGGTATTAGAAAAAAACGAAGCCAACACCCGACCGTTCCGGACCAATGCACAGGACACAGATTTTGCCGAGGTATCTACAGCTAATATGGTCGCCATACACTCACTCTCTTTCTATTAGACGCACAGACTCATCCAGTTGATGAATACGGATTCGCACCGCATCCGCAGGCAATGCCTCCTGAATGTTCTCAGCCCATTCTATCACCAAAATACAACCCGCATCCAAATAATCAAAATAACCCGTGGAATATAGATCTTCCCATCCGGTTACACGATACATATCAAAATGCACCAGCGGCGGTTGTCCGCCATAATCGTGGACCAAGGCAAAGGTTGGGCTGGATACCTCTGCATCCAGACCCAAACCGGCGGCAATACCCCGCACCATCTGGGTCTTTCCCATTCCCATGCCGCCAAAAAAGGCAACAACAGAACCGCTCTTGAGTTCTTTTGCCAGTTGGCGTCCGTATTCCTCAGTCATAAAAACTGATTCAGAACGATAGGTTGCTTCCATAGTAATTCTCCAATTCAGTATGGACAAATCTGGTTTTATACTGTATAGTATAGCATAAGTTTTTTAATAATGAAAGAGAAATCTTGCAACTATTCAAAAAGTTCGTTATAATAGAGTTGATGAACCGAAAGGAGGTGGATCACACCATATGCATTACGGTAAAAAAAGTATCCTTGACCATCTACGTTCCTTCTTGACCTATGCCAATTTACGCCTAATTGTCATATGCATTTCCGCCTCCACCTTTGGTTGTCTGCTGGTCTATTCCGCTTCCTATGGCGTTGGGGATGGGTGGCAGGGCGCCATTATGCAGATCGTCGCATCTATCATTGGCCTAATAGTTGCTATATTTATTTCGCGTATGGATTATGAAGATATCTGCTCATTATGGCCCGTATGGAGCGGTATATCGATTCTGTTGGTATTGCTGACCTTTACGCCTCTCGGACTCAACGCCACGGGAACCGACGACACCGCATGGCTTGGCATCGGTCCCCTGACCTTCCAACCGGCTGAATTAATGAAAATCAGCTTTATTATGTCTTTTTCAATGCATCTGACTAAGGTTCAAGAGCACATACGTGAGTTTAAAACGGTTTTGTTACTGTGTGCCCACGGTGGCATTCATATTCTTCTGGTCTTATTGCAGGGCGATGACGGAACCGCATTGGTATTCATCTCCATCTTCTTGTCGATGCTGCTTATCAGCGGTGTAAATCTGATCTACTATATCCTTGGTTTTGCCGGTGTTTGCGCTGCAGTCCCCATTCTGTGGACTCATTTCATGGATGAGGATAAAAAAGCACGATTCCTGTGCATTCTCCCCCCCTATGTCGAGAAATATTTAGAATCTGCAGGCTGGCAACAGTTTGAGGCGCTAAAATCCATCGGCTCAGGACAGTTGACCGGAACAGGCTACCTGCAAGGGGGCAATCCCAACCTGTTCGCCCGCAATAACGACCTCATTTTTATCGTAGCAGCCGAAGAGTTCGGCTTCTTAGGCGGTTTATTATTGCTGGTTTTAATTGGTCTGATTATCTTTGAACTGTATCGCTGTGCACGACACTCCCGAGATACACTGGGTACCTACTTATGTGTAGGTATGATGGCGCTTATCGGATTCCAATCGCTCATCAATCTGGGTATGAACTTGCGACTGCTCCCTGTTATTGGTATTACTCTCCCCTTCTTCAGCGACGGCGGCAGCTCGGTCGCAACACTTTACTTAGGCATAGGCCTGGTTCTCAGCGTATCCTACTCAGAACGAACACGAAAAGGCCACGGTTTATATCGCTAAAAAAGACACCTGCCGTCAAGCAGGTGTCTTTTTTTTGGTTCAAGTGAAAATGAATACAACGATTATTCCTCAATAATCTCGTCGACGATCTCGTCGCTCACAGTAAAGCCATCATCGTCAAACTCAAAGCACTCACAATCGTCCATATCATAATCAAACGCCTCATCCTCATACCAAGCTTTCTTTTTAGCACGAGCACGGAGAATCAAAACCAAAGCGGTGGTAGCAGCAGCCACAAGGGCAGCCACAACAGCAATCAAAATCCAACGAGTCTTGTTGTTCTTCATAAACATTTAACCTCCCAATACTATGAATAAGTCTATATAGGGGTACAAACCAAGTATATCCTAATATATTTAAATTGTCAATAGACTCTATTGCACCAAATCCCCCAACCTCATCAGGTTGGGGGATTTGCATTTACTCAGATACAGAAGAATTCTCCATAATAGCTTTAAATTCTTCAGCGTCCATCTTTTCGGTAACCATCAAACGCTCAGCGACAGCTACCAACTTATCCATATGCATACTAAGCTTTGCCTCAGTTTTAGAATAACCCTCCGAGAGGATACGATGCACTTCTCCATCTATAAGGGCAGCAACCTCCTCAGAGTGATTACGGGTATGACCGAAATCACGGCCAAGGAATACCTCATCGCTGTCTGAACCCGCATAACAAATGGGGCCGAGCTTATCGCTCATACCGAATTTAGTTACCATACGACGGGCGATCTCGGTAGCACGTTCTATATCATTGGAAGCACCGGTGGAAATATCCTCCAGTGTCAGTGCTTCAGCAACGCGGCCACCCAACAGCACCTCGATATCTTCCAGCATTTCGTTTCTACATTTGTAAGAACGGTCCTGCTGAGGCAAGCTCATTGTGTAACCGCCCGCCATACCGCGGGGAATAATAGAAATCTGGTGTACGGGGTCCTGCGTTGCACAGAAATAGGTGACCACTGCATGACCCGCTTCGTGATAAGCGGTCAGCTTCTTCTCCTTCTCTGTCATCACGTGACTGCGTTTTTCGGTACCCACCACAACCTTGACGGTTGCCTCATCAATCTCTGCCATAGTGATGGCCCGCAACTCACGCCGCGCCGCTAATAAAGCGGCCTCGTTCAGCAGATTCTCTAGGTCAGCGCCGGTAAAGCCTGCAGTAGACTTTGCAACCACCGACAGATCAACGTCAGGGGCCAAAGGCTTGCTCTTGGCATGCACCTTCAGAATTTCCTCGCGTCCCTTCAAGTCTGGGGTGTTAACCACAACCTGACGGTCAAAGCGACCGGGACGCATCAGCGCGTGATCCAGAACATCAGGACGGTTGGTAGCCGCAATCATAATGATACCCTCGTTGCCGGAGAAACCGTCCATCTCAACCAGCAACTGGTTCAATGTTTGTTCACGCTCATCATGACCGCCGCCTAAGCCGGCGCCGCGTTGACGACCAACGGCATCAATCTCATCAATAAAGATAATGCAGGGCGAGTTTTTCTTGGCCTGCTCAAACAAGTCACGCACACGGGAGGCACCGACACCAACATACATTTCAACGAAATCCGAACCGGACATCGAGAAGAACGGCACACCCGCCTCACCTGCTACGGCACGAGCCAACAGCGTTTTACCTGTGCCGGGAGGGCCCACCAGCAGAACACCCTTAGGCACACGGGCACCCAGCTCGGTAAAGCGACGGGGATCTTTTAAAAACTCTACAACTTCAAGCAGTTCTTCCTTCTCTTCATCGGCGCCCGCCACATCATCAAAGGTGGTCTTACGCTTATCATCAGAAGCCTGCTTGATTTTCGCCTTTCCAAATCCCATAATCTTACCGGGACCATTCTCGCCGCCAAAGGAACGGCGCATAGAAAGGAACATCACCGCCATCATCACAACCAAAAGAATGATGGGCAGCCAAGTGGCTATCCAAGACATATCCGAAATGGGCTTGAAATCATATTTAACATCATTGTCGGGACTATCATCCTGGTTAACCTCAGCTAAGAGAGGATCCATCACCGACACAAAATGACTCACATTGGGCACGGTATAGGTTAAGACATAATCCTTTTCATCCACCTTACCGTCTTTATTCATATCTGTGCGATACGCTGCACGCAAGGTCATTTTAAATTTGCCGGTTCCCAAATCGAGAGAGAATTCCTCTACCTTGTTATCTACAAAATACTGGATGTAGTCGGAATATACACTCTTATCCCGCGTTGCTGAGCTGTTAGAGGTCAGCATCATAGAAAACCCCATAAACAGTAACACGGGGATACCGATCAGCAACAGCAAATTAAATAATGTTTTGCCGAATTTGTTCTTTTTAGGTTCCATTCTTTCACTCCTAACCGAGAAACCAAATGAAATGTTTCGCTAGATTAGCGTTACACAAGACGGGTATGCCATACAAGAAAATGTTTGGTATCATCCGTAGGTGCCACGCGTTCATCACAAGCGTAACCCGGTACCATCACCACACCGACATCATCGCAGACGATGGGAAAGCTTGCACGCTTATTGGCCGGAATACGCCATTCATTCATTAATTTTTTCAATGTTTTGCCCACGTTGCGCCCTGCAGGGTGAAGATAATCCCCCTCACGGCGGCAACGCACGTACAACTGTCCTTGAATTTTATCATAGTCCACCACAGGATTGGCAAACAAATTGTTAACATTTCTGTATATTTCTCCGTCCTGTACAGTCACGGAGAATTTAGTTGGTCCGAAGAAACCGGTATACGGAAACTTGTTCAGAGGTTTATCTTTAGGATATCTTGCAGTAGCACTGGCATGGGTTAGATACATACGCCCCTGCCCTACCTCTACTGTTACGCATCCGGGCATAGACGCCTTACCCTTACCCGATTTCAGAATGCCCTCAACCGCCACGATGTGAGATTCTTCAATGCTGGGGACTGATGCATCCCGCAGGATGCGAGAAATCATCCGTCTGCGAATAGGAGCCGGTTGATCTAAAAATGCTTTCGCATCCCACGCATCGTCTATTTCTGCCAATTTTAACGCCTCATCGGCCATTCCACGTAGCAGCGAAGCATCCTCGGCAGAATGCTGAGACACACGTAAAAGGGCTTCATCCACCGATGGATTCATCCCTCTTAACATTGGCAATATCTCATGGCGAACGCGATTGCGTGTATATTGCGTATCCGAATTGGTGGCATCCATCACGTAAGGAATCCTATTTTCAATACAATACTGTTCCACCTCTTCACGGGTGCAACACAACAGCGGACGGCAAATCAGACCCCGCTTCACAGGAATACCCGACAGACCGTCTGTGCCACACCCGCGCACCAATCTCATCAAAACCGTTTCAGCCTGATCTGATGCGGTATGGGCGGTCACAATATAATCAGCACCTATCCGCCGACGCACCTCATCAAAGGTGTCGTAGCGCAATTCACGTCCGGCTGTCTCCACCGATATGTGCTGTTCCTCAGCGATAGCTGCCACATCCGCACGGCGAAAATAATATTCGATTCCGTAGTTCTCACAAAACTTTTGCACGTGAAAAGCATCGCGGTCAGCATCAAGACCGCGCAAGCCGTGATGAATGTGCACAACAGACAGACGCAAATTAAAACCGGGCCAAAAGCACAAGCAGTGTAACAAGGCCATCGAATCCGCTCCACCCGAAACGCCTACCAAGAGATGGCACGGCGTGGTGAACAGGTCATTTTCTTTTACAAAAGCATACACCTTTTCGGCCAAATTACTCCCCATCAGAAGCCGCCTCGCTGGTTATCCAATGACGTGAACTGGGTAAATTCGCCCGCCCAAGCCAGCTCAACGGTGCGAAGCTCACCGTGACGGTTTTTAGCGACGATAACCTCCGCCACGCTGGCAGCAGCGGCGGCAGTGGGATCCTGATCATTATTATTGTAATACTCGGGACGAAATAGAAACAATACCTGATCGGCATCCTGCTCAATAGAACCGGATTCACGAAGATCAGCCAACGCAGGACGATGGTTAGCCTGTTTTTCGGTGCCACGGGACAACTGGGCACACACCATCACAGGTACGTTCAATTCCTTGGCCATGATTTTTAAACTACGCGTGATTTCGCTGACCTCCTGTACACGGTTATCCGTCCGCTTAGCGGAATGCATCAGCTGCAGGTAGTCGATAACAACAAAACCCAGGTCTTTAACCCTACGCAGACGAGCCTTCATCTCAGGCACGGTGATACTGGCGGTATCATCCAAATAAATCGGTGCCTGACACAAGGCGCTTCCCGCCGCCGCAATACGGCTCCATTCGTCACCGGTTAAGTTGCCTGTACGCAATTTTTGGCTGGAAACACGCGCTTCTGAGGACAACAAACGATTCACCATCTGCTCACGGGACATTTCCAGATTAAATACGGCAACAACGCGCTTTTGCAGCATTGCTACGTTGCGCGCGATGTTCAATGCGAAACTGGTCTTACCCATACCAGGGCGGGCACCAACGATAATAAGGTCGGAACGATTCAAGCCGCTGGTGACAGCATCCAAATCGGAAATACCGGTAGGAATACCTACATACTGGTCCCGTTCATCCGAGGACAGCTTTTGGAACATTTCGTAGTTACTGGCGATGACCTCCTGAATGGGCAAAAGGCCTCCGGCCTGTCTCCCCTGGCGAATATTATAGATTCGCTCCTCAGACATATCCAGCAGTTCTTCATAATCGGTAGCGGGATCCATTGCCAATTCTGTAATCTCACGCGCCGCCTTAATCAGACATCGCGCTTCGTATTTCTCCCGCACAATCTTGGCATAATTGGGCACATTGGAAATAAACGGCACCGTATTAGCCAGCTTCAGCAGATACGCTTTACCATCCTCGGAGGAGAAAAAACCCTCGGATTTCAGCGACTCTAATACAGTGACGAAATCGATCCGCTCATTACGAATCATTTTCGCCATCATCACTGTGTAAATAGACCGATGCTCAGGTAGATAAAAGTGCTCCGCTTTCAGCACATCGGCCACCTGATTGATCTGATCCGGATCGACCAGAACGGCACCCAGTACCGACTGCTCCGCCTCCAAACTATAAGGCAAACCCAGACCATCATTCACCTGTGTGGTTTTGTCTTCAGCCACGATGACATCCACCTTTCCTAATCGTTTCTTATTCCGTCACTTTAACCGTGACCTTGGCAACTACGCCCTGGGGCAGTTTCAATTCAGCATTATAGCTACCAAAAGCCTTGATATCATCCATAGAAATCTTACGCTTATCTACTTTAATGCCAAACTGTTTTTCCAGCTCGGCAGATACCTCTTTAGTAGTTACAGAGCCGAACAGACGACCGGCGTTGCCGGCCTTCGCCTTGATCTCAATAATCTTATCCTTGAGTAGCTCTACCGTCTTAATAGCCTCATCCTTCTCCACCCTCGCGTGATAACGAGCCGCTTCCTCTTTGGTACGAACCTCATTCATCGCCTGAGCATCAGCGGGCACCGCCAATTGACGGGGAAACAGGAAGTTACGGGCATAGCCGTCAGACACATTCACAATCTGTCCTGCTTTGCCCTGCCCTTTTACATCTTGTCTAAGTAATACTTTCATGTTAAAACCTCCAGGTTGATTATACTATTTGTTCATCATAATAGCGGTCGATGGCGGCTCGCAGCGCCGCTTCCGCCTGTGTTACGCTGGTTGCTAACTGTGTTGCGGCCATAGTATGGTGACCGCCACCGCCCAGCGATTCCATAATCAGCTGAACGTTTATTTCGCCATACGAGCGAGCAGAAATAATCACGCCATCCTGTATCTTGGCAACCACAAAGGAGGCCTTGGCCCCTTTAACGGATAGAAGATCATCCGCCGCCTGTGCCACAGCCACACGACGATCCGCCAGTTCTTCGTGGGATACAGCGATGGCCGTGTCACGATACAAGATAGCACAACCCACCAGTTCATTCTTTAACTGATGGATGTGTAAACTTTCGTTAAAGAATTTTTTGACCGTTACGGTATCGGCCCCCAAACTCCGCAAATAGGCCGCCGCCTCAAATGTACGCACACCGGTACGCAAAACAAAATTACGGGTATCCAGTGTAATGCCGGACAACAGCGCCTCTGCCTCTAATCGTCCGCAGGGTTCTGTAGACAAATACGGCATCAATTCCGCAATCAGCTCAGATGCGGAGGAAGCATTGGGCTCGTGATAGGTCAACAGAGCATTATCAATATAGTCGACCTTGCGACGATGGTGGTCAATCACAACCACACGCTCAGCCATCTCATATACAGACGGTGCCTCCAGCATCGGCGCGGAATGGGTATCCACCACAATCAACAGCGTGCGCTTTGTAATGGCTTTTTCTGCAGCCGTAGGCGTAATGAACCAATCTCCACGCCCCGCATTTTCATACATCTGTATCAATTGCTCAGCCATCGTTGTACCACGATCCACAATTACCGCTGCAGGTATTTTCAGATTGCGCGCCAGTGCAACCAACGCAACGCCGCTGCCGATACAATCCAAATCCGATATGCGGTGACCCATAATAAGAACCCGATCGCCGGCCAATATCAATTCACGCAACGCATCAGCAATAATACGGGATCGCACACGGGAACGATGTTCAATCCCTCGGGATTGACCACCGTAGAAATCATAGCCGTCCATCGTCTTAACGGCCACTTGATCGCCGCCGCGACTCAGCGCCATATCCAATGCCCGCAAGGCGAAACGGCGCCCCTCCTCAACGGTTTTCCCCTCTCCTATTCCGATAGAAAGGGTAATGCTCCCATCAGCTTCCGGAAATGCTTGACGAATACGGGTTAAAATAGAAAACCGATCTTCTGCCATAGTCGATAAATACCGATGCTCGGTAACGGCCACAAAACGGTCGTTAGCGTATTTTTGCAACACGCCGCCATCGGCCGAAATCCAATCCTCCAGCATCACCTCAATAGTGCCTGCGATACGGGAACGATCTCCGGCGCGGAGGTGATCGGTAGCCTCATCCAGATTATCAATGCATATCTGCATCACCACAGGCCGAGAGGCAACATATTCTTCTGCAGCAACCTTCAATTCAGTATCATCTGTGATATAGAGAAGATATTGCTGCCCCTTGTCTCCGCGTGACACAGATGTATAGGCGGTAAATCTGCGCCCCTTTCGACACAAATCTACCGTCATATTCACCGTGATCTCGGTCAAGGTTACATCTTCAAACAACTCAGTTAAGGGTGTATCTACTGTAGGTGCTTCGCCATTCATTACCTGCTTGATAAACAGTTTGTTAGAAAACAGCACCTTTCCCTTATCATCCACCAATAACAGCGGTAAGGGGAATTTATCCAGCGCGGATTTATTCTGAGGATCAATCTTCTTGCACAATCGCTGTATCCATCCGGTACATACCGACCGAAAGCGAAGCAGAATTACCAAGTATCCCGCTATCAAACAACCCAACACCGCTAACGGCACCCAGAACATACCCGGCACGGAATCAGCCAGCACGGTAGCACAACCACCGCACAGCAGTAACGCAAACAGCGATACTACCACAATTAAAACCGTGTACTTTTTCATCTGAGCACCTCCTGATCATTAAAAATCAGACATCCATAATAATGGGCAAAATCATTGGACTGCGCTTGGTCTTTTGGAACAGCATACGGGACAGATCATCCCGCACACGACTCTTAATGGTGTTCCAATCGCAACGAGGATTGCGACAACAGTCTTCAATAGCACGACGGGCAGTAGCACGGATCTCATCGATCAAAGTCTCTGCCTCACGCACGTACACAAAGCCGCGGGTAACAATATCGGGGCCGGAAACCAACTCGCCCGTGGTGCTATCCAGAGTAGCCACCACCACGATCAAACCGTCCTCCGCCAGGTGACGACGGTCGCGCAGTACGATACTGCCCACGTCACCGACACCCAGACCGTCAACCAGCACCCGTCCCGCTGGAACAGAGCCAACCACAGCCATCTTATCCGCAGTAAGTTCTATAGTCTTACCGATTTCAGTAACCAACACGTTTTTAGCAGGCATCCCCAAACTTTGCGCCAACAAAGCGTGCTTATACAGATGCTTCTGTTCGCCGTGTACGGGGATAAAAAACTTAGGTCGGGTCAAGGTGTGAATAATCTTGAGCTCCTCCTGACAGGCATGACCGGAAACATGTACATCATACATCTTCTCATACACCACGACACAGCCGCGGCGCATCAGCTCGTTAACCACCTTGCCTACCGTTTTCTCATTACCGGGGATGGGTGTAGCGGAAATGATAATATAATCATCGGGACCAACCTCCACCTTACGGTGGTCGGAAAACGCCATACGGGACAGAGCTGACATCGGTTCACCCTGGCTACCTGTCGTAATCAGCGTCACCTTATCCTTGGGATAATGATTAATAGCGTCAATATCAATCAACAAACCCTCAGGAATATGCAGATACCCCAGTTCCTGCGCGATATTCACAAAGTTGATCATACTGCGTCCGGACACCGCCACCTTACGCCCATCCTGGGCAGAGGCGGTCATAATCTGCTGGATACGCGGCAGGTTAGAAGAGAACGTCGCCACAATAATGCGTTTATTCTCCGCCTTTCGAAATAGATTGGCAAAACTCTCACCCACCACGCGCTCACTGGGAGTATATCCCGCACGCTCCGCGTTGGTAGAATCGGCCAATAGAGCCAACACGCCTTCGCGACCCAGTTCTCCAAAACGAGGTAGATCAATAATCGATCCCATAACGGGAGTAAAATCGACCTTAAAGTCACCCGTGTGCACGATATAGCCGTGAGGGGTCTTAATAGCCAATGCCATAGCATCCGGAATAGAATGGTTGACCGTTACAAACTCCACGCTCAGTTCGGAACCCATATGCACCACTCCGCCGGGCTCTACCACGTGCAAACGCATCTTACCCGCTAGACCGTGCTCTTTCAGTTTGGAATCAATCAACGCTACCGTCAGCCGCCCGGCGTACACAGGGATGTCCATCTGTTTCAACAAATACGGAAGCGCACCGATATGGTCCTCGTGTCCGTGGGTAATAAATATACCGCGAATCTTCTCTTTGATTTTTAAAGCATAGGCAAAATCCGGCAGCACCACGTCAACGCCCAACAGATCTTCGTCAGGAAAGGACATACCGCAATCAATGATAATCGCGTCGTCGCCGTATTCCAGCACCGCCATATTCTTACCAATCTCATTTAAGCCGCCCAATACCGTGTAACGGATGGGCAATGCAGGCTTTTTCGGTTTGTTGTTCTGATTGGGACGACGGGGGTTCTTTTTATTGGTGCGCGGAGCCTTCTCCGCATTGGTCGCGGCGCTGTGCGAGGCCGCTTTGGCCGCTGTCATCGGCTTGCTTTTTTGCTGTGTAGGCTGATTTTTGTTTTTGGTATTTCGATTCGCATTTTGTTTATTATTCTTGCTAACAGGATTTTTCTTATCTTCAGCCATTGTTAACCTCCATTTCATCTGTATCTAAAAATTCAATGCAACCAGCCCCACCTAAAAAGTGAGGCTGTTCGTAGGATGGATCCGTTCCACCAAAAGTTATGCCGAAACACCCGGCTGACGAGCTCCGCACCCGCCATTTTCCGCAAAAATCACTAAGGGGCAATCCGCCAATCTTGTTCCACAATCAAAGGTTGGCTATCCGTACACGAAACATTGCATCTATTATAAAGTATATACTAATAATTGTCAAGTAATCACCCATTTGTTTCATAGTTAAAAAAGCACCCGCTGATTTTCTCACATTTCTATTGCTAATATGACAAATCGTTGCTATAATCAGCATACAGACATTGGAGGTATCGATATGAAATTCGTTGAATTATACACAGACGGTGCCTGCTCCGGCAACCCCGGAAAAGGTGGTTGGGGTGCAATATTGCGATATGAGGGACACGAAAAGGAGCTCTGCGGCGGTGAATTGCAAACCACCAACAACCGTATGGAGCTAACAGCTGTGATCCGCGGCCTGCAAGCACTAAAGGAACCCTGCCGCGTACAATTGACCAGCGATTCCAAATATGTCATCGACGCCATCACCAACGGTTGGGTATACGGATGGAAGCGTAACGGTTGGCGAAAAGCAGACAAGAAACCCGCACTGAATGTGGATCTGTGGGAAGAACTCCTCCCTCTTTTGGAGCGCCATCAAGTGGAGTACATCTGGGTAAAGGGTCATCAAGGTCATCCTGAAAATGAGCGATGTGATAAAATGGCGGTAGCCTACTACAATAATTTGCCGTAATCCTCTTGACAAATCTCTTATTTGCAGTATGATTATATAAGAATCTTCAAGGCGGGGTGTAATTCCCCACCGGCGGTGCTAGTCCGCTAACACTCTCATGAGTGCCGAACCGGTGTAATTCCGGTACCGACGGTATAGTCCGGATGAAAGAAGACACACATTGATTGTCCTACGCCTTGCAAATGTATTTTGCAAGGCGATTTTATTTTCTCGGAGGACCTGCTATGAAGCAAACATCTTGGAAACTGCGCCGTATGACCGTAATGGCTATGTTTATCGCATTGGCTTATGCTGCCGTGATGTTTATCCGCATACCTGTAGTGCTGTGGCTGAACTACGAGCCAAAAGACGTGCTACTGACCATAGGAGCTTTTTTGTTAGGTCCCGTTTCCGGCATTATTATGACCGTAACTGTGGCACTGTTGGAAATGATTACCATCAGCGATACCGGCATTATCGGTTTCATAATGAACATATTTTCCTCGTGCCTGTTTGTGTGCACAGCCTCCATCATCTACCACCACAAGCGCACGCTGACCGGTGCACTAATTGGGCTAATTAGCGGCGCACTGCTGGCTACAGGCGGTATGATTTTGTGGAACTACCTTATCACACCATTGTATATGGCATCAGCCACCCGCGCCCAGATTGCCGGTATGCTGATTCCCATCTTCCTCCCCTACAACCTACTAAAAAGCGGTCTGAACGCTACGTTAACACTTCTTCTATATAAGAGCATTTCAACCGCGCTACGAGCCGCCGGTTTACTTCCTCCCGCCGAACAAGCCACCACTGTCAAACGGAATCTGCCGGTTATCGCATTGTCGCTGTTGCTACTGATTGCACTAATCCTTGCTCTGCTGGTTTGGAGAGGAATAATTTAACTCTTGACAAATCCGGTACCTTATTCTATAATACACTTCGACAATTTTATACCTTATCACGAGCGACGGAGGGATCAGGCCCGATGATGTCCGGCAACCTGTGCATAAGCATAAGGTGCTAAATCCTGCGGTTATAACCGAAAGATGAGGATTTCTCAAACGCTCGGTTACTTGCCGAGCGTTTTTTAATGTAAAATTCCAAGGAGGTAAATACTATGAACAAGCACTATTTTTCATCCGAATCCGTGACCGAAGGTCACCCCGATAAAGTCTGCGACCAGATTTCCGATGCCGTTTTGGATGCCATTTTAGCTCAGGACGGCAACGCCCACGTAGCCTGTGAAACCGCCTGCACCACCGGCATGGTTATGGTCATGGGTGAGATCACCACTACTGCTGTGGTGGACATCCCCTCCATCGTCCGCGGTGTGGTAAAGGATATCGGCTACAATGGCGAGGAAGGCAACTTTGATTATGCCACTTGTGCGGTGATGACCGCCATTGACGAACAGTCTCCTGACATCGCTATGGGTGTTAACGAGGCTATCGAAAGCCGTGCAGCATCCGAGGATGCCTACGACCGCATCGGAGCCGGTGACCAGGGTTTGATGTTTGGCTACGCCTGTAAAGAGACCCCCGAGCTGATGCCCCTGCCCATCTCCCTGTCCCACGCTCTGTGTAAGCAATTAACCAAACTGCGTAAGGATGGCACTCTCCCCTATCTGCGTCCTGATGGCAAAGCTCAGGTAACCGTGGAATACGAGGATAACAAGCCCGTTCGCGTCGACGCGGTCGTGGTATCCACTCAGCATAGCAATGCCATTTCTCTGGATGAGATTCGCCGCGACGTTATCGAGCTGATCATTCGCCCCATTATCCCTGCAGAGCTATTGGATGATAACACTAAGATCTACGTCAATCCCACCGGCCGCTTTGTCGTTGGCGGTCCCCAGGGCGACACCGGTCTCACTGGCCGCAAGATCATCGTTGACACTTATGGCGGTTCCGCTCCCCACGGCGGCGGCGCCTTCTCCCGCCAGGACCCCAAGC
>JAZNUN010000018.1:0-23782 GCA_045592345.1 Acutalibacteraceae bacterium
CAACCCCCACACCAAGTTCCATGCCAACGTCTACGTCCTGTCCAAGGACGAGGGCGGCCGTCACACCCCCTTCTTCAACAACTATCGTCCTCAGTTCTACTTCCGTACCACCGACGTGACCGGCGTCATCAACCTGCCCGCCGGCGGTGAGATGTGCATGCCCGGCGATAACGTCGAGATGGATGTTGGGCTGATCACCCCCATCGCCATCGAAGAGGGTCTGCGTTTCGCTATCCGTGAGGGTGGCCGTACCGTAGGTTCCGGCGTTGTTTCCAAGATCAACGAGTAATTCTTAACTGAATAATTGTTTGATTTACAAGTGGCTCACCCGTTTGGGTGGGCCACTTTTCTTGTTTGTACAAGAATAATGCGAAGCCTCCCTTGTGTAAAGGGAGGGGGACCGCCGTCAGGCGGTGGAGGGATTGTCGGGACAGAAAAGCCCTCATCCTACGATTTCTCAGTGCAGTAGCACTCAATCAAGGCTCCCTCTCCGAGGGAGCTGTCACGGCGATAGCCGTGACTGAGGGAGTTCAGACATCAATTCCGCTATACTCCCTCCGTCTTTTTCGTAGCTTTGCCACGAAAAATCCACCTCCTTTCCAGAGGGGTGCACCACCGTATACATCTTTGTGGAATACTTGACAAGATGAGCACAGGATAGTATGCTGATGAAAAACAAGGGAGGTATAAAATTATGTTCAAAGATGCAGGTCAAAAAATAAAGAGAGTAGCCAAGGTTATGTTCGTGCTTCAATGTTTTTTTGGATTTTTGGCAGGATGCGTCATTGTGAAGGAATCTGCTGTGGGCTTGATTGTATGGCTTGTTACACCCGTTGTTGCTTGGGTTTTCTCACTGCTGTTATATGGGTTTGGTGAAATTGTGGATGCGGCAACATCTGCAAGATCGGAGAAGGAGGTTCATTCTTCGCCTGTTACACAGGTATCTCCTATTTTGCATGCGGCAGATCTGGATATGAAAGAAGAAAAAATGGTAAAGAATCGCATCTGTCCGAACTGCAAAAAACAACTGCTTGCGTCGGAAACGGGTGAGGAATGGATTTGCCCTGATTGCCATACAAAATACCGCCTTAAAGGTACGTTGTTCGAGCAATTAGTGGATAAATTTATGTAAATATGAAAGTTGTAGGAGGCTTCGAGCGTCTTGGGTTTTCCACCACGACGGCGCTCGCTGTGGAACAATTGCACAATTTCGCACGACAAGCAAAAAACCTTTACATCCTACCAAAAAACACTTGACATCAGCGGGTTTTCCGTGTATAATAATTGTAAAGTGAAATGCTTTACAATATAACCAAAAATCTATCGAAACGGAGGCGTAATTATGGCGAAAAACCTGGAAATTTCCTTTTTGTTGGATTTTTACGGCGATATGCTGACCGAAAAGCAGCGCGATATGGTGGATTACTACTATAATGACGACCTCTCTCTGTCCGAGATCGCGGAGAACGAGGGTATCACCCGCCAGGGCGTCCGCGATTCCATTAAGCGGGCTGAGGCACAGATGATCGAGATGGAGGAGCGTTTGGGTCTGGCCCGCCGCTTCCGTAAGATTAGTGCCGACATCGAGGAGATCTACCAGTTGGCGCAGACTATCCGTCAGTACAGCGCCTTCCCCGGTTGCCCCAGTGAGGTGTCCGAGGGTGCGGCCCGCATTATGGTGCTGGCCAGTATGCTGGAAAAGGCAGAGTAAGTTTTTGTATTCCCCCGTCACGACAGAAAGAGGTGATCCCCCATGGCGTTTGAAGGACTCAGCGAAAAACTGGCCGCATCGTTTAAAAAGCTCCGCAACCGCGGTAAGCTGACCGAGGCGGACGTAAAGGACGCGATGCGTGAGGTCCGCCTTGCCCTTCTGGAGGCGGACGTTAACTATAAGGTCGCCAAGGACTTCACCAATAAGGTGGTGGAGGAGGCGGTGGGCTCCAAGGTTATGGAGAGCCTGACCCCCGCCCAGATGGTGATCAAGATCGTCAACGAGCAGTTGACCCAACTGATGGGCGGCGAAGCAGCGCCTTTGGCCCGTAGCAATAAATCTCCCACCGTTATCCTGATGTGCGGTCTGCAGGGTTCGGGTAAAACCACCCACAGCGGTAAACTGGCACGGATGCTCAAGAGCAAGGGCCACCGCCCTCTGTTGGTAGCCTGCGATATTTACCGCCCCGCCGCCATCGACCAGTTATGCGTGGTGGGCGAGCGTGCCGGTGTACCGGTGTTCAAGATGGGCACCGAAAACCCCGTCAAGATTTCCAAGGCTGCCGTTGCCCACGCTAAGGACCACGGTAACGACTATGTAATTATCGATACCGCCGGTCGTCTGCATATCGACGAGCAGCTAATGGATGAGCTGAAGAACATCCGCGCCGAGGTAGACCCCGCCGACATCCTGTTGGTGGTGGATGCCATGACCGGTCAGGACGCGGTCAATGTGGCCTCCTCCTTTGACGAGGCGCTGGGTATCACCGGCGTCATCCTCACCAAGTTGGACGGTGACACCCGCGGCGGTGCGGCTCTGTCGGTCCGTGCCGTGACAGGCAAACCCATTAAGTTTGCCGGTATGGGCGAAAAACTGGAGGACTTAGAGGTCTTCCACCCCGAGCGTATGGCCTCCCGCATTTTGGGTATGGGCGATGTGATGTCCCTGATTGAAAAGGCGGAGCAGCAGATCGACGAGAAAAAGGCGGAAGAGTTGGCCCGCAAGATGCAGGAGAACAAATTCGACCTGAACGATATGCTGGATCAGTTCCGCCAGATTCAGAAGATGGGGGATATCAAGAGTATGCTGGGTATGATCCCCGGTATGAGCAAACAGCTTAAGGACGTGGAGATCGACCCCCGCCAGTTTGCCCGCACCGAGGCGATTATTCTCTCTATGACCCCCGCCGAGCGGAGCAAGCCCGACCTCATCAACCCCTCCCGTAAGCGGCGTATCGCCGCCGGCTGCGGTCAGCGGGTGGAGGACGTTAATCGTCTGCTCAAGCAGTATCGCACCATGCAGGATATGATGAAACAGCTCCGCAAGATGAGCAAAAAGGGCGGCCGCGGACTGGGCGGCTTCCCCGGTATGCCCGGTATGCCGGGTATGGGCGGCATGACACCCCCTAAGGGCGGACGCCGTCGTTAATTCAAATTCACTCTACTGTGTGGTAGATGAAGATATAAATTTTGTTTAAAATTATTTTTGGAGGTAATTTATTATGGCAGTTAAGATTCGTCTGCGCCGCACCGGCGCCAAGAAGGCTCCTTCCTATCGTGTTGTGGTGGCGGATTCCCGCTATCCCCGTGACGGCCGCTTCATCGAGGAGATCGGCTACTACAACCCCCTGACCGAGCCCTCCACCATCAAGATCGACCTGGAGAAGGCTAAGAACTGGATCGCCAACGGCGCCCAGCCCACCGACACCGTTAAGGTACTGCTGAAGAAGGCCGGCCTGGAATAATCCACAGGAGGTAGCCAATGAAAGAGCTTCTCATCACCATTGCTCAAGGGCTGGTGGAGGATCCTTCTGCGGTGACCGTGGAGCAGGACGAGCCCATGGAGGACGGCACGGTGGTGTTCCACCTACACGTTGCCCCCGACGATATGGGTCGTGTCATCGGCAAGCAGGGCCGCATTGCTAAGGCGATGCGTACCGTTATGCGTGCCGCTGCCACCCGTCAAGATGTCAAGGTCGCTGTAGAAATCGACTAATTGAAGGGTAGAGCGTCAAATCCGAACCCGCCTCAAGGCGACGGATTTTGACGCTTTTTCCCCTATTTGTGCTTAAAAGGCACAAAGCCTTTTTTCGCCCCAATAGAGTAAAAATCCCCTAAAATCCGTTCGCCTTGAGGTCTTTGATTTTAGAAAAAGGGATTTTTGTTCTAACAAGGCACAAGACGCAGCGAATACTGAATGTATTCGCGAGTACTTTAACGCAGATAGAGCGAAAATCCCTCTTTCTAAAACGGGATGCGGATTTGATGCTCTACCCTTGGGGCAGACCGCATCGGTTTGCCTCTTTCTGTTAGGAGGACACAACTATGCCTCAGAAACCCTATTTAGAAGCGGGCCAGATCGTGGGCACCCACGGCGTCCGCGGCGAGGTGCGGGTACAGCCTTGGTGCGATTCCCCTCAGCAGTTCGCCACCTTTAAGAAACTATACTGGGACGCGGCAGGCAAGCAGCCGGTCAAGGTCAAGGGCCGTCCCCATAAAAACATCGCTCTGGTGACGTTGGAGGGTGTGGACACCGTAGAGGCCGCCCAGGTGCTCCGCGGCAAGATGCTGTATGTGGACCGTCGGGATCTGAAACTGCCCAAGGGTCATTATTTGGTGCAGGATCTCATCGGCCTCACCGTGGTGGACGCCGACAGCGGCGATACCTACGGCACCCTGTCCGACGTAAGCCAGACCGGCGCCAATGCGGTGTATCATATGACCACCGATAAGGGCGAGGTGCTGATCCCCGCCATTCCCGACGTTGTTATCGAGATTGACCTCAAGCGTGAAATACTGCGCCTGCGGCCGATGAAAGGATTGCTGGACGACGATGAGATTTGATATTATGACTCTGTTTCCGGATATGTTCGATCGGGTGTTTGATCAGAGCATCATCGGTCGCGCCAAGGATAAAGGGCTGTTAGAGTTGCACTGTCACCAGATTCGGGAATATACTAAGAATAAGCAGATGCAGGTGGATGACTACCCCTATGGCGGCGGTATGGGTATGGTGATGTTCCCCCAGCCCATTGCCGATTGCTTCCGTGCCGTGTGTGAGCAGGCAGGCACCCGCCCCCATCTGATTTATATGTCCCCCCAGGGCAAGACCCTGACCCAACAGCGGGCCATCGAGCTGGCACAGATGCCCAATCTGTGCATCCTCTGCGGCCACTACGAGGGTGTGGATGAGCGGGTGCTGGACGCCATCGTGGATGAGCAGATCTCCATCGGCGATTATGTCCTCACCGGCGGAGAGATTCCTGCTATGGCGCTGGTGGACTGTGTTTCCCGTATGATTCCCGGGGTGTTGGCAGACGAGGTCTGCTTCACCGAGGAGAGTCATTTTGCCGGTCTGCTGGAGTACCCTCAGTACACCCGTCCTGCGGAGTGGGAGGGGAGAGCGGTGCCGGAGATCCTGTTGTCCGGCCACCACGGTAATATCGCTAAATGGCGCCATCAGCAGTCCTTGGAGCGCACCTACCGTCTGCGTCCTGAGATGCTGGAACAGGCGGAACTGACCGATGCAGATCGGGCATATTTAGCCGAATTAGCCGCCACCGACCCCGCCCAATAACCAAAAATTTTCCACAGCATTAGACAAAATGCACAAACACAGAAATTCAACAAAACCGAAAATGCGGCACTCATCCAAACTTCGACAAACCGCGGGTTTTTGCGTTGACTTGTCCTTGTTTTGTGGTATAATACTATCGTTAAATAGTATTCATTCACGGCGGGCAACACCGCCCAACAACCATTAGAAAAGGAGCATGTATTATGTTTGTGAAAGATGTTGTTGTTCAGAATCAGGTTGGTCTGCACGCCCGCCCCGCCACTTTCTTTTTCCAGAAGGCTAACGAGGTCAAGTCTTCCATTTGGGTTGAGAAGGAGGAGCGCCGCCTCAACGCTAAGACCCTGCTGGGCGTTCTGTCCCTGGGCATCGTGGGCAACACCTCTATCCGCGTGATTGCCGACGGCGCTGACGAGGAGGCCGCTGTTGAGGCCCTGGTTAAGTTGGTTGAGTCCGGCTTTGCCGAGTAATTTCTGACACAAAAAAGCCGAGGCACACGCCTCGGCTTTTCATTTACACCCATCCCCATCAGCCTCCCTCTCTGAGGGAAGAGCCTTTCGCCGTAGGCGAAAGACGGAGGGAGTTTTACACAAGGATGTGAACCTATGTCTTTCATCTTCGATACCCACGCCCATTACGATGCTGACGCCTTTGACACCGACCGCGCCGCGGTGCTGTCCGCTCTGCCCTCACAGGGTGTCTGCGCCGTGGTGCAGTGCGCCACCGACCCGAACTCCATTAAAAAGAGCCTTGCTATAGCGGAGCAGTACCCCTACATCCGCGTAGCCGTGGGCATCCATCCGGAGGCGGTGGCGGCGGCCACCCCTGATTGGTTGGATACTGTTCGTGCCGCCGCGGCCCACCCCGCTGTCTGTGCCGTCGGCGAGATCGGTCTGGATTATTACTGGGAGGACAACGCCCCCCGTGCCGTCCAGCTGGATTGGTGCCGCAAACAGATCGAGTTGGCACTGGAACTGAACCTGCCCATTATTTTTCACGACCGCGAGGCCCATGAGGACACCCTCACTTTGTTGCGGGAATACAAACCCCGCGGTGTCCTGCACTGCTATTCCGGCAGCGTGGAGATGATGCGGGAGGTCACTGCTTTGGGCCTGTACATCGGCCTGGGCGGTGCCACCACTTTTAAGAATGCTCGCAAGCCGGTGGAGGTGGCGGCGGCTGTCCCCGCCGATCGTCTGCTGTTGGAGACCGACGCCCCCTATATGGCCCCCGTGCCTATGCGTGGCAAACGGTGCGATTCTTCTATGATCGCCCATACCGCCGCCCGCATCGCGGAGATCCGCTGCGTGGATGTGGACACCCTGCTGGAGCAGACCCGTCGCAACGCCAACATTCTGTTCGGTCTGGATTTTTAATAGACAAAAAGAAAAATCCCGAGTCATCAGACTCGGGATTTTTTGGTGGACAATAACGGACTCGAACCGCTGACCCTCCGCACGTCAAGCGGATGCTCTACCAGCTGAGCTAATTGTCCATAGCGCAAGTGGCATTATAACGAAAATTGGACCGCTTGTCAAGGGCTTTCGCAAAACTTTTCGCAAAAATTCGAACCTTAATAAAATATTTTGATTAACCTGCGGGAAAAATAACGGAAAATCCTGCAAATTATGCGAATTTTCGCTGAATTTGCAGGAAATCCACGAAATTTTTCAAATATTTTGCAAGAATGAAAAATAAGACTTGCAAAATCGGGGTATATAAAGTATAATACCAAACAGACTACGTATAAACGAGAGGAGGTGCCGCTGTGAGCAGCATTTTACATCTCACAAAAGAAGAATTGGCACAGCGGGAGATCTCCCTGCGGCGGCAATACAACAACTTTAAGACCCAGCACTTGCAGTTGGATATGTCCCGGGGAAAACCGGGCGTACAGCAGCTGGACCTGACCCTGGATATGCTCACCTGCGTCAGCGCGGAGGAGGGCTATACCGCCGCCAGCGGTATGGACGTGCGTAACTACGGTCTGCTGGACGGTCTGCCGGAGATCAAGTCGCTGTTCGCCGACATCTTGGGCGTTAGTGCCGATCAGGTGATCGTGGGCGGCAACTCCAGCCTAAATATGATGTTCGACTACATTTCTACCTGTTACAGCAAGGGTGTGTGCGGCCATACTCCCTGGTGCCAACAGGGGGAGGTCAAGTTCCTGTGCCCCGTCCCCGGCTACGACCGTCACTTCGCCGTGACCGAGTACTTCGGTGTTAAGATGATCCCCGTCAAGATGACCCCCTATGGCCCCGATATGGACGCCATTGAGGAGCTGGTGCAGGATCCCACCGTCAAGGGTATGTGGTGTGTGCCGATGTACTCTAATCCCGACGGCATCACCTATTCCGACGCCACGGTCCGCCGTCTGGCGGCGATGAAGCCTGCTGCCCCCGATTTTCGCATCATTTGGGATAACGCTTATTGCCTGCACCACCTGGAGGACGAGGGCGACACCCTGTTGAATATCTACCCCGAGTTGGAGAAGAACGGCAACGAGGATATGGTGGTGATGTTCACCTCCACCTCCAAGATCAGCTTCCCCGGCTCCGGCGTGGCGGCGCTGGCCGCCAGCCCCGCCAACGTGGCGGATGTGAAACGCCGTATGACCGTCCAGACCATCGGACATGATAAGCTGAATATGCTGCGCCACATCCGTTTCTTTAAGAATTTGGACGGCATCAAGCGGCATATGAAACTCCACGCCGCCGTCCTGCATCCCCGCTTCCGCGTGGTGCTGGATACGCTGGAAACCCAACTGGGTACCAAGGACGTGGCCTATTGGCATCAGCCCCGCGGCGGCTATTTTGTCAGTGTCAATGTGATGGACGGTTGCGCCAAGCGCACCGTACAGCTGCTGAAAGAGGCGGGTGTGGTGATGACCCCCGCCGGCGCCACCTTCCCCTATGGTGACGATCCGCGGGATAGCAATATCCGCATCGCCCCCTCCTTCCCCTCGGTGGAGGACCTGTCGGTGGCGATGGAGCTGTTCTGCCTGTGCGCCGAGCTGGCCTGCGTCGAGAAACTGTTAGCGCAATAATCCCCAAAGCCGAGGCATCCGCCTCGGCTTTTCTTTTGCTTGCAGATGGACAATGCCCATCTCTACACCTCCGCACCAACCCGGATCGAGAAAAGGCTCCCTCTTTGAGGGAGCTGGCACGGCGATAGCCGTGACTGAGGGAGTCTTCTTCTCTGTTTCATTCGTCCTTTTGCCGTAGGGGACGAGGCCCACATCGTCCCACGAAGTTCCCCTTGACAACAGAGTGTGGATGATGTATTGTATTAGTAGAACGATACAAAAAGGAGGGCCGCTATGAAAAAACATCTATGCGTTCTGTTGAATGTCGTACTGTTACTTAGCGGTTGCAGTCGTTTTGTCTACATCAATCCCGAGCCGATGGTGCACATCACCTACGCTGCCGCTGACGGTACACCGTTGACCGACGGCGAGTTGGCGCATACCGCCGCCATTATGGAACAGCGGCTGACCGCCATAGCCATCACCGATTATAAGATCAGCCCCGACTCCGAAACAGGCACCTTGCTGGTAGATGTGCCCCGCCGCCACTATCCCGGCAACCTGACCAAACTGGCGACCAACTGGGGGAGCAAGGGTGAACTGTCTATCTGCATCGACGAGGACGGCGGCGACCCGCCGCTGCCGCCGGAGGGTGTTGTGTTGGATAACAGCCATATCCGATCCGCCGAGGCGGTGACGGTGCAGGGGGAGTTTGCAGTGCAACTGACCTTTATCGAGGAGGGGGCGGAGATCCTGTCCAACACCACCAAGCGGCTGACCGCCGTACACGGCACGTTGCCGATTTGGATGGACTGGCAGATCGTGAGCACCGCACAGGTGATGCAACCCATCACGGATGGCGAGGCGCTGGTCACCGGCTTCGCCTCGTGGGAGGCCGCCTCTTTGTTTGCCGCCAAAATCAACGGCGGTGTGATACCCTTTGATCCGGTGGCGTCGGTGGATTTCAGCGATATAGTAGAATAATCCCTGTGACAAAACCGACCGTATCCGCGGTCGGTTTTGCATTTTATATCCAAAAATCCGTCAATATAATGGGATAACTTGTATTCTTTTCATTGACTTTTATAGACAATCCTATTATAATAGGAGAGTAGTGCAACTATTTTTGGTTGTAAAAGGAAACAGGAGGTCAATTGACTATGAAGCGTACGCCTAAAGCGGCATTCTTCATCGTGGCCGTCTTGATCCTGTGCCTGGGCATCACCACTATGTTTGGTGTTTACACCCAGCACGGCGATCGCACGGACACCATCATCCGCGGCATTTCCGATATCCGCTGGGGTATCGACATCCAGGGTGGTGTGGACGTGGTGTTCGGTCCCACCGACGAGAATGTCAAACCCACCGCTGACCAGCTGGATGCTGTTAAGACCATTATCGAGTCCCGTATGGTTAGCAAAAACATTACCGACTACGAGGCCTATACGGATGCGGCCAACCATCAGGTCATCGTCCGTTTCCCCTGGGCCAGCACCACCGAGACCCCCGAAGAGGCGGTCAAGGAGATTGGCCAGACTGCTATGCTGTCCTTCTACATCGGCGACGCCACCGATGACGAGGGTAAGCCCACCGGCGCTTTGGTACTGGATGGCGACGACATCGAGTCTGCCACCGCCGCTTATCAGCCCGTGGACGAGGCCGGCACCAGCTACGAGAACGTGGTTGTGCTGAAGCTGAAGGATAGCGGTAAGGCTGCCTTTGCCTCCGCCACTGAGAAGCAGGCCGCCTCTAAGGGCACCATCTCCATCTGGCTGGATGACGAGATGATCTCCAACCCCACCGTTAACGAGAAGATCACCGGCGGCGAGGCCACCATCACCGGTTCCGCCACCTTTGAGGAGGCCAAGGCACTGGCTGACCTGATCACCTCCGGTGCTCTGCCCTTCGAGATCGAGGCCAAGAGCTTGGGCTCCATCTCTCCCACCATGGGCGCCAACGCCCTGTCTGCCATGGGTATCGCCGCCATCATCGCTATGATCGGCGTGTGTGTGATGATGATTGTCATCTATCGTCTGCCCGGTTTTGTGGCCGCCATCTCCCTGTGCGGTCAGATGGCGCTGACCATCGCTTGCATCTCCGGTTACTTCGGTGTGTTCAACAGCTTCACCATGACCCTGCCTGGTGTGGCCGGTCTGATTCTGTCCATCGGTATCGGTGTGGACTGTAACGTTATCACCGCCGAGGCTGTCCGTGACGAGCTGCGCGCCGGTAAGACCATCGACGGTGCCATCCGCTCCGGATCTAAGAACTCTTTCTGGGCCATCTTCGACGGTAACATCACCGTTTTGATCGTGGCCGCTGTTCTGATGGGCGTTTTCGGCTCCTCCGACGGTATCTTCGGCTGGCTGTTCAGTTGGCTGCCCGTGTCCACCACCGGCTCCGTGTACTCCTTCGGTTACACCCTGCTGTTGGGCGTTGTCACCAACTTCGTGATGGGTATGTGGCTGTCCCGTGTGATGCTGCGTTCCATCTCCCGTCTGAAGATCTTCCGCAAAGCATGGCTATATGGAGGTGAGCGCTGATGAAAAACTTTGATTTTGTTGCTAACCTCAAGAAGATGCTGATCATCTCCCTGTGCATTATGCTGGTGGGTGTGGCCTGCAACGTTATCTTCGGCGTGGATCTGGACATCTCCTTCAAGGGCGGTACCCAGATCCGCTACAGCTACGAGACTGCTCCCGACATCGACGCGCTGACCAAGCTGGCTCAGGAGAAACTGGGCAAGGACGCTTCCCTGAATATGGACAACGTCAACAACACCGATGTAGTGTCCATCCAGCTCCCCGGCGAGGTGTCCACCGAGCAGAAGCAGGCTTTGGACGATCAGATCGCCAAGGATTTTGCCGCTAACAAGATGGAGATTTTCTCCTCTAATACCCTGTCCGCCACCATGGGCACCAAGTTCCTGCTGCGCTGCGTGCTGGCTCTGGTGCTGGCGGCGGTACTGCTGATCGTGTATGTGGGCTTCCGTTTCCGCAACATTGGCGGTATCAAGGCGGGCGTCTCCGCTCTGATCGCTCTGATCCACGACCTGTTGATCGTATATTTCACCTTCGTGATCTTCGGTATCGAACTGAACGATAACTTCGTGGCGGTTATGCTGACCATTCTGGGTTACTCGCTGAACGATACCATCGTTATCTTTGACCGTATCCGTACCCTGCGCCGTCGTTCCGACGCCCCGCTGGAGGATGTCGTCAACGACTCCCTGCATCACGTGCTGCGTCGCACCATCATCACCACCGCCACCACCTGCGTGGCGATCCTGGCGGTGCTGGTGGTCGCTCTGGTGATGCATGTGGATTCCATCATCAGCTTCGCTCTGCCGATGCTGTTCGGTGCCATCTCCGGTTCTTACTCCTCTCTGTTCCTGTCCGGTCCTATTTGGGTCCGCTGGATGCAGAAGGGCAAGGGCAAGAAGGCCTGATTCCATCTGTGATACAAAAACAGCCGACAGTTCGCTGTCGGCGGTTTTTCTGTCAAGAGATACGATGGGTGGGCATTTTAGATATTTACCATCCTGTTTTTCGCGGTTTTATCGGCAAATATCGGTAAAAAGCAAAAAAATTGCATTTCCCCCTTGCATTTTCCTTTGGAATGTGGTATAGTCTATCCGTTAATCTACGAATATTCGAAAGAGGTGACAAGAATGAAGGAGAGCATCCATCCCAATTACGAGCAGACCACCATCACCTGTGCCTGCGGTAACGTGATCGCGACCGGCTCCACCAAGAAGGATATCCGCGTGGAAATTTGTTCCAAGTGCCATCCCTTCTTCACCGGCAAGCAGAAGCTGAACGACGCCGGCGGCCGTGTGGATCGCTTTAACAAGCGTTTCGGTCTGGGTAAATAAGTTTATGCTTAGAATGATGGCAGTGCAGGTATGCACTGCCATTTTTCGTGTTACACAGAATCTTCTTAACCTTCCCCTTGAGGGGAAGGTGGCTGCCCGAAGGGCAGACGGATGAGGCGTAGCCGCGTCAGCGGCGTTACAACGTCCATTGGAGGTATATCTATGCCGGATAAAAACTACCTAACCATTGCCAAAGAGGCGATGGACGAATTTGTTGAGAGAAAATCCCGCTTTATGGGCTTTATTAAACCTGTTACCACCGAGGAGGAGGCCTTAGCCTTCATCCGAGAAAAGCAGAAAAAACACTGGGACGCCACCCACAACGTCTACGCCTACGTGCTCAACGGGGGCAACTTGTGCCGTTTCTCCGACGATGGCGAGCCCCAGGGCACCGCGGGCATCCCCGTACTGGACGTCCTGCGCAAGGAGGGTCTCACCGACTGTGTGGTGGTGGTCACCCGTTATTTCGGCGGCATCCTGCTGGGCGCCGGCGGCCTGGTGCGCGCCTACTCCCACGGTGCCAAGATTGCGGTGGACGCCGGCGGCGTGGTGGAGATGCGCCGCTGTCTGCTGGGTGAGGTCACCTGTGATTACAGCCAATACGGCTGGATTCCCGCTTTTTTGGCGGAGGAGGGTGCCACCGTCATTGATACCGCCTTCGGCGAGGCGGTTACCGTCAGCTTTTCCATCCCTCAAGAGGGTCGCGGTCATTTGGAGAGCACCCTCATTGACCGCAGTAACGGACGTTTGGAGGCGGTGTTCACCGGTGAGGACTGGGCCGCCTTCCCTGCCAAAAAAGCATAAAAACAAAATTTTTCACGAAACAGGTAGGATTTTTTAAAATCCTTGCGTATAACATTACAAAGACACGAAAAAGGAGGGTTTTCTATGCCGCAACAGCCCTATATCCCTTGGACCGAGATAGAGAAACAGATTTTGTCCCCCTACGCCTCTCTGGCCGCCAACACCCGCGGTCGGGAGCGCCCCGAGGAGGAGGAACCCTATCGCACTGTCTACCAAAAGGATCGGGACCGTATCCTGCACAGTAAATCCTTCCGCCGCTTAAAGCACAAGACTCAGGTGTTTCTGGCCCCCGAGGGAGATCACTACCGCACCCGTCTGACCCACACGCTGGAGGTGGCGCAGATTGCCCGCAGCATCGCCCGCGCCTTGCGGCTGAACGAGGATCTGACCGAGGCCATTGCCTTGTCCCATGATTTGGGCCACACCCCCTTCGGTCACGCCGGTGAGCGTTGTCTGGACAAGTGCGTGGAGGGCGGTTTCCGCCACTTTGAGCAGAGTGTCCGCGTGGTGGAATTGTTGGAGAAGAACGGTCGCGGCCTCAACCTCACTTGGGAGGTGCGGGACGGTATCTTTCATCACACCAAGGGCGAGGAGGCGGCCACCCCCGAGGGTCGCATCGTCCGCTGGGCGGATAAGATCGCCTACGTCAACCACGATATGGACGACGCCATCCGCGCAGGTGTACTGTCCGAGTCGGACATCCCGTTGGAGCTTCACCTGCATCTGGGTGACTCCACCTCAACCCGCATCGACACTTTGGTCAATGCGATGATTGCCGCCAGCGGTGACGGCTACATCGGTATGGATCGTGAGATCGAGCCCTATTTCTGGGATCTCCACGCCTTTATGTACGATTATCTGTACTTAAATTCCAAAGCCAAGGTGGAGGAGAGCAAAGTGGACGGTATGATTTCCGCCCTCTTTGAGTATTTTGTCAAGAATCCGGACAAGCTCCCCGAGGAATATGCCCTCATTCGGGAGCGGGACGGCACAGCCCGTGCGGTGTGCGATTACGTGGCGGGTATGACCGATAACTTTGCCCTTGAAATGTACCACGAACTGTACATTCCCCGCGGTTGGACGTTATTGCTGAAATAACTATGATTGTGATGTAGAAAGGAGGCGGAATGATGGCCTTGCCGGACAGTTTTATTCAGGAACTGCTATCCAAAAACGATATTGAGAGCGTTACATCGTCCTACGTGGCGTTTAAGCGGCGGGGCCGTAACCTGGTGGGCCTGTGCCCCTTCCATGGTGAAAAAACCGCCTCTTTCAACCTATATCCTGAAACCAATTCTTTCTATTGCTTTGGTTGCGGCGCCGGCGGCGACGTTATCACGTTTATTAAAAGGATAGAGAATTTAGATTACATCGACGCTATCAAACTGTTGGCGGACCGCAGCGGCATGAAGATGCCGGAGATGCGGCAGGAGAACGACCAAACCTCACGTCTGCGTATGCGGATATTAGAGGCCAACCGCGAGGCGGCCCGGCTGTACCACGCCGCCCTATACCGCCCCGAGGGCAAGGTGGCGCTGGACTACTACCATTCCCGTGGCTACACCGATGCCACTATCAAGCACTTCGGTCTGGGCTTCGCGCCCCCCGGCTGGGATTACCTGCTGAAAGGTCTGCGGCAAAAGGGCTTCAAGGATGAAGAACTGGTGGCCGCATTCTTGGCGGCTAAGGGACGCAACGGCGGCCTGTACGACGTGTTCCGCAACCGTGTGATGATTCCCATCATCGACATTCGGGGCAACGTGGTGGGCTTCGGCGGTCGTGTGCTGGATGACAGCAAACCCAAATATATCAACACCGAGAGCACCTTGGCCTTCTCCAAGAGCCGCAATTTGTTCGCCCTCAATTTTGCTAAGAACGCGGGCCGCGAATTGAACCTGTGCGAGGGCTATATGGACGTGATCGCCATGCATCAGGCGGGCTTCACCAATACGGTGGCGGCGCTGGGCACCTCCTTTCCGGAGGAGCAGATGCAGCTCATCGCCCGCTATGCGGACCGCATCAATTTGATTTTCGATGCCGACGGCGCGGGGCAAAAGGCCACCCGCCGCGCTATTGAGAATCTGCGGCGCACCGGTCTGGATGTGCGGGTGGTCACCATCCCCAACGGTAAGGACCCCGACGAGTATATTAAGAACAACGGCGCCGCCGCCTTTAAACTGTTGCTGGATCGCTCTGCCAACGCGGTGGAGCACCGCCTCTTAGAGATCGGCAGGGACCATGATATCCATACCTCCGAGGGCAAGTTGTCCTACTACCGCGAGGCGGCCAAGATTTTGGCGGCACTGGACAGTCCCGTGGAGCGGGATCTGTACGCGGGACGGCTCAGCACCCTGCTGGGCATCTCCAAGGACGCCATCCTGCAGGAGGTAGAGGACGCCCGTAAGAAAAAGCGGCGTCAGGAGGTCAAATATCAGCTTCCCAACCTGATTCGGCAGGAGAAAAAGGATCTGCAGCAGGTCAACCCCGATGCGGTGCAGAACACCCGTGCCGCGGCGGCGGAGGAGCGCCTGCTGGGTCTGTTGATCCTCCACCCCGATTATATCAAACAGGCCCGTGCCACCCTCCCTGCGGAGCAGATGGTCACCGCCTTCAACCGACAACTGTACACCCGCATCCTGGACCGTGATCGGCAGGGTCTTTTGGTGGAGTTGGCATTTCTGGCGGCGGACTATGACGCCGACGGGATGGCGTATATCACCCGTATGGTGCGGGACGCGGCGGCCTGTGCCGTCACCCCCGACGAGGTATCCCGCCTCACCGCCGTCATTCGGCAGGAACACGCCTTGCGTCCTATGGCAGATCCCTCCGCCGTGTCGGATGATGACATACAGGGGATGCTGGATGCCCTGCGGGCACGAAAACAGTAAACTATACCCAACAGAAAGGAAGGTAATCATATATGGCTAAGAAGAAAGAGAATGTTACCCCCGAGATGGAAGAGGATATCATCGAGGAGGCAGCCGAGGACATCGCAGAGGATATTCTGGAGGATATGGTATCGGATACCGAGATGACCGACGCCGAACTGGCAGGGGAGGACCCCGACGAGGACGCCCCCGTCAAGAAGGATAAGGCCACCCTGATTTCCGACTTGGTAGAGCTGGGCCGCAGTAAGGGCAAACTCACCGCGCAGGAAATTATGGATGCTATGGAACTGTTCGACTTTGACCCCGAGCAGATGGACAAGCTGTACGAGCAGTTGGAGGCCAACAGCATCGAGGTAGTGGACGATTTTGCTGACGTGACGCTGGAGGATCTGGACCTGACCATCGAGCAGCAGGAGCCGGAGGAGACCGAGGAGCCCGCCCCCACCGAGCAGGTGGCCATTGACGACCCTGTTAAGGTGTATCTCAAGGAGATCGGTCGCGTTCCTCTGCTGACCCCCGAGGAGGAGACTGCTCTGGCTATGCGTATCATTGAGGGCGACCTGGCGGCGAAAAAGCGCCTGTCCGAGGCCAACCTCCGTCTGGTGGTCAGCATCGCCAAGCGTTACGTGGGCCGCGGTATGCAGTTCCTGGATCTGATCCAGGAGGGCAATCTGGGTCTGATCAAGGCAGTAGAAAAATTCGACTACACCAAGGGCTTTAAGTTCTCCACCTACGCCACTTGGTGGATCCGTCAGGCCATCACCCGTGCCATCGCGGATCAGGCCCGCACCATCCGCATCCGCGTGCATGTGGTGGAGACCATCAATAAGGTGAAGAAGGTATCCAGCCAGTTACTGCATAAGAACGGCAAGGAGCCCAACGCCGAGGAGATCGCCAATGAATTGGCGATGCCTGTAGACAAGGTCCGCGAGATTATGCGCGTGGCACAGGAGCCCGTGTCTCTGGAGACCCCCATCGGTGAGGAAGAGGACAGCCACTTGGGCGATTTCATCCCCGACGATGATGCCCCCGCCCCCGCCGACGCTGCCTCCCACACCCTGCTCAAGGAGCAGTTGGACGAGGTTCTGGGTTCTTTGACGGAGCGTGAGGCTAAGGTTCTGCGTCTGCGCTTTGGTTTAGAGGACGGCCGTCCCCGCACGCTGGAAGAGGTGGGCAAGGAGTTCGAGGTTACCCGTGAGCGTATCCGCCAGATCGAGGCCAAGGCTCTGCGTAAGCTTCGCCACCCCAGCCGTAGCAAGAAACTGAAAGACTTTTTGGATTAATATCAAAAACGCCGAGGCTGATGCCTCGGCGTTTTTCTTTTGCTTACTTTATTCTGTTTGGCGGCGGTCAGTGCCTTCCATGTAGGAAATCCATCGGTTACTCTTTTGCAGACAAAATAAGAATCGGTAAATGGGGCGGATTATTTACCCGCCAGGGGAGGGAACTGTTGCCCAACCCTCGGCTGACAATCATGCGGGTCTCCCCCTCGGCATACACCCCGTGGGTGTACTTGGGAAGGAACCCCTGATGGGGGGCATAGAGGGAGGCCTTTCCCACCCGTGCGTGTCCGCCGTGGGCGTGACCGCACACCACCAGATTCCACCCTGCCTCTGCATATTGGGGCATATATTCGGGGCGGTGGGCGATGACGACGGAGGGCTGTCCCTCCACTTCCAACGGTGCGGGGCGCTGACGTCCCATACCGTACAGCCGCAGGGTGCCGCCGTCCTTGTGCCAGTCGGCATAGCTGTCGCAGAGATACTGTACCCCACCCTCGGTGAGGACCTGTCGGTACAGCGGCTCGCGGTCCAGTCGCCACTCGTGGTTGCCGGGCACGGCGAAGCAGGGCGCAATGGAGGTGAGGGCGGCGGCTAATTTCCGCAGCCCCTCCGTGTCAAAATCCGCATAACTGTTGGTCATATCCCCCGCCATAAAGATGGCGTCCGGCTTTTGCAGGGCAATACAGCGGGCTAATCGTTCAATGGACATCAGTCCGTCGGGCAGATGCAGGTCTGCCACCACTGCTATCCGCGCCAGATGAAAGGCGGCGGGCAATCCGGCGCAGGTGAGGGGAATAGGCTCTACTTGTATGCTGTGCCCTTTTCCGTCCAATGCCAACAGCCCGTGTAACATCCGCTTAAAGCGGCTGGGTCGTATACTCACAGCGCGGCCTCCTTTCCAATGTATACTCATATTTTACCACATTTCTTTTCGCTTGGCAAGTTTTTGCATTTTTTGGTTGTGTTGCGGCGGATAATATGCTATACTGATAGGCAGAGTAGGTTCGTATGACCTGCAAATGATGTAGGAGGGATATATATGAACGATATTATGGCGAAATATGACCTGTGGCGTGCCCGTGCCACCGAGGACGCGGACGTCACCGCAGAACTGATCTCCGTAGAGGGCAACGATGCCGAGATCCGCGACCGTTTTTACCGCGAGTTGGCTTTTGGCACCGGCGGTTTACGTGGTGTTATCGGCGCCGGCTCCAACCGTATGAACATCTACACCGTGCGTAAGGCTACGCAGGGTCTGGCGGACTACCTCAATGCCCGTTACGCCTCCTCTTCCGTGGCGGTATCCTTTGACTCCCGTATTAAGTCGGACGTCTTCGCCCGCGAGGCCGCTTGCGTGCTGGCCGCCAACGGCATTTCCGTCCACCTGTTCCCCCAGCTGGAGCCCACCCCCGTGCTGAGCTACGCGGTGCGCTACTATGGTTGCGAGGCAGGTATTATGGTCACCGCCAGCCACAACCCCGCTAAGTATAACGGCTATAAGTGCTACGGCCCCGACGGCTGTCAGATGACCGACGCCGATGCCGGCGACGTGCTGAGCTATATCAATAAGGTGGATCTGTTTGAGGACGTTAAGACTATGTCCTACGACGCCGCCGTTGCCGCTGGCAAGATCGAGCTGATCCCCAATTCCGTTCTGGAAAGCTACACCGACAAGGTGCTGGAGCAGCAGGTCAACCCCGGCATCATCGCCGAGGCGGGTCTGCGTCTGGTCTACACCCCCCTCAACGGCACCGGCAACCTGCCTGTGCGCGAGATGCTGCGCCGCGTGGGTATCAAGGAGCTGACCATTGTCCCCGAGCAGGAACTGCCGGACGGCAATTTCCCCACCGCCCCCTTCCCGAACCCCGAGATTCGTCAGGCTTTCGAGTGTGCGTTGAACACCGCCCACAGCCTGCCTCAGCCCGCCGACCTGCTGTTAGCCACCGACCCCGATTGCGACCGTGTGGGCATCGCCGTGTGGGACGGCTCCGATTACACTCTGATGTCGGGTAACGAGGTGGGTTGCCTGTTGCTGGATTACTGTGTCGCCTGCCGTAAGGCTAACGGCACCCTGCCCGAGAACCCCGTGGTGATCAAGACCATCGTCACCACCAACCTGGCCAAGTCCATTGCCGAGAAGTACGGCTGTGAGCTCCGCGACCTGCTCACCGGCTTTACGTACATCGGCGAGCAGATCGGTCTGCTGGAAAAGGACGGCGAGGAGCACCGTTACGTCATCGGCTTTGAGGAGAGCTACGGCTATCTGGCGGGCGGCTATGTCCGTGATAAGGACGCCGTGGTGGCCTCTATGCTGATCGTGGAGATGGCCTCCTACTACCGCAAGCAGGGTCTGACCCTGTTACAGCGTATGGAGCAGTTGTATCAGGAGCACGGCTTCTACCGCAACGCTCTGGTCAATGTGGCCTTTGAGGGTGAGCAGGGTATGCACGATATGCAAAAGCTGATGGCGGGTCTGCGTGAGTGTCCGCCCAAGACTATTGCGGGTATCCCCGTGGTGGCTTGTGCCGACTACGGTCAGCGTGTCGCCACCGACTTCGTCACCGGTGACCGCACCCCCCTGACCCTGCCCAAGTCCGACGTGCTGGCCTACACCTTAGAGGGTGGCCTGGGCTTGATCGTCCGTCCCTCCGGCACCGAGCCGAAGGTCAAGGCGTATATCACCGCTATCGGTGATACCCCTGCCGCCGCCGCCGAGATCGAGCAGAAATTGTGCGCCGAGGCTGAAAAATTGCTCACCGTATAAGAAATTTTACATTCTTCAAAAAATTTTTTCGTAAGAAAAAGCGGCTGATTCGCTCTGAATCAGCCGCTTTTCTCTATATATAATTAGGTATAATAGAAGGGCACTGAAATTCCTTTCAGCACCCCAACAAGTCCATTATAGCACAGGTTTCAGCAGAATTGCAAGTAAAAGTTTCGGCCCGTATTTTGGGCATTTTGTGCATAGACAAAAGGGGCCCCCATTGTGTATACTGTAGGCACAGAGAAGAACCAAACACAAATAACCGTGAAGAAGACGGGTAAAGAAAGGACTGATTCCAATGGCATTTGGTGATACCCCGCCCAACTACGAAAACCGAATTGATGCAGAAAGGAATGAGTCCAAAGGTTTAGTTATTTGAACTCCGACCAAAAATTTTGAGTAAAGGACTGAGTCCAAAAACTTAGTTAATAGCGAGGTCACAGAACCTCATAAAAAAGCAATTCACGTAAAGGAAACGGTATAATCCGATGCACAAGTAATTAACGTGCCTAATATGTAAGTATAACAGACCGTGATCATTTAAGGTGAATTCCAATGAACAAGTAAATGCTTTGTACGAATATTAACCGTGATTTATAAGGTGAACTCCCATGTACAATTAATTTTTGAGTACGCTGTAAACCGCGATTAGAAGGTATAGACCAATGTACAAGTAAATTTTTCCATCGGCAAAAACCGATGATTGAACAAACTAACGTTTTCCCGCCGAGCGACAGTAGCCGCTCGGCGGGTTTTCTTTTGACTTTTTACAGTAGAGGAATGAACTATAGGCGGTTACTTGGCCCGTAGCCACCGCAGGCAGCGTGCCTCCCTTGTGTAAAGGGAGGGGGACCGCCGTTAGGCGGTGGAGGGATTGTAACGTACTTTCTCCTTACGTCACCCATCTTGCCACCGCCGCGATCACCATACACAGCGCCGCCCCCCATAGGGTGGGCATCACCGCCGCCACGGCGGTCCATCCCATCGACCCTGTTTCCTTGCGTAGGGTCAGCAGGGTGGTGGAGCAGGGCCAGTGGAATAGGGTAAACACCGCCACACACAGGGCGGTGACGGGGGTCCACCCCGCGGCGGTCAGCACCGCCCCCATATTCGCCCCCGCCGATAGGGTGTCGGCGGCGGTGTACAGCATGACGGCTAAGGGGAGCACCACCTCGTTGGCGGGCAACCCCAGTACAAAGGCCAGCAGTATGATTCCGTCCATCCCCATCACCTGCCCGACGGGGTCCAGCCATGCCGCGGCGTGGTGGAGCAAGGACATATCTCCGACGCGGATGTTTGCCAATCCCCATATTACCAATCCTGCCGGTGCGGCTACAGCCGCCGCTCGCCCCAGTACATGTAGGGTGCGGTCCCATACCGACCGCAGGATCACCTGCCCCACCCGCGGCGGGCGATAGGGGGGAAGCTCCAGCGTGAAAAAGGATGCTTTGCCCCGCAATAGGGTCTTGTTCAGTATGGCTGTGGCTCCCAGAGTGGACACCACCCCCAGCAGTACAAACCCCGTCAGCAACCCTGCCGACCACAGCGTGTTGCCGCCTGCTCCCATCAGACCGATGAGTAGGATGAGGGCAGGAAACCGTCCGTTGCAGGGGACAAAGGCATTGGTCACTGCCGCCATCAGCCGTTCTCGGGGGGAGTCGATGATGCGGCATCCCACCACCCCTGCGGCGTTGCACCCGAACCCCATACACATAGTCAGCGCCTGCTTGCCGCAGGCACCGCATCGGGCAAAGGGACGGTCTAAATTGTACGCCACACGGGGCAGCACCCCTACGTCCTCCAATAGAGTGAAAAGGGGAAAGAACACCGCCATAGGCGGCAGCATCACCGCTACCACGGTGGATAGCATCCGCCACGCCCCCTCTATGACCGCACCGTATAACCAAGGAGGCGCCCCCGCCATACCGCGGCACAGCCACCCCTCTACCCACGATAGCACAGCCGCCACCCCTGCGGACAGACGGTTGGTGCCGTATAGGGTCAGCCACAGCACCCCCATCAGCATCAGTGTCATCAGGGGATACCCCCATCGCCGCGAGGTGAGTATTGTATCTATGCGGCGGTCACGGGCATCGGGAGCCCCATCCTCTTGTCGCACCACCCCGCGGCACAGCCTCTCTGCCGTGTCCGCCACCGCCGTAGCGATGGGGTCGGACAATTCGCCGTCCTCCGCCTCCATCTGCCGCAGGGCGGCATAGCGGCGGCTTACTTTACTTTCGGCTATGTAGGGCAGTCGCCGTTGTATCTCGTTTTCTATGGGGGTAGGGTAGGCCACCGCCGCCCCTGACGGTGGCGTGTCGCATACCACCAGCTCCGCCATCGCATCCCGTAGCGGTGTCAGTGTCTTTTTGTGTCGGGCAGAAACCCCCACCACAGGTACTCCCAACCGCCGTTGCAATAGGGGCAGGTCAAGGGATAACCCTCGCCGTTCGGCATCGTCCAGTAGGTTGACACACACCGCCACCCGATGCCCCATTTCTATGATTTGCAGCACCAATCCTACCCCGCGGGTCAGACAGGTGGCATCACACACCACCACCACGCCTGCGGCATCGCCGTCCAGCAGATAGTCCCGCGCCACCTCCTCCTCGGCGGAGTGGGTGTGGAGGGAATAGGTGCCGGGCAGGTCCACCAGACGGCACACCCCGTGGCATATCCCCGCGGCAGTGGCTACGGTTTTCCCTGTCCAGTTCCCCGTGTGCTGGTGCAGCCCCGTCAGCGCGTTGAATACGGTGCTTTTTCCCACGTTGGGGTTTCCCGCCAACGCGATGACGGGGAGCGTATCAGCCTCGTTGCGCCCCATAGCCATTCCCCTCCCATTGTTGTAGCAGCACCGTGGCGGCATCGGCCCGCCGCAGTGCCACCACTGCCCCGCGGATGCGGTAGGCGGCGGGGTCTCCCGCAGGACTGACCCCCACGCACACCGCCGCCGCACCGGGGATCATCCCCAGATCCATCAGCCGCCGCCGCATACTTCCTACGGTATTCAGTTGACGCACCACGCCCCCTTCCCCGGGACGTAGATCACACAGCGGTATCGTCGGCATAGCGGTCACCTCCTAAAAATTGTTGCTTATTCTCAATATATGTGCGCCTTTTTGCTTTGCCACAACACAAAAAACCGCCTCCCCATTCGGGAGGCGGTTTTCTTATATTCTCTTATCGCTTATACAGCACCCTGAGCCATCATAGCCTCGGCAACCTTTTCAAAACCGGCGATGTTGGCACCGGCCACCAGATCACCCTTCATGCCGTACTTCTCGGCGGCGTTATAGGAGTTCCAGTAGATGTTATACATGATCTGCTTCAGCTTGGCATCCACTTCTTCAGCGGTCCAGCTGTACCGCATGGAGTTCTGGCTCATCTCCAGACCGGACACCGCCACACCGCCGGCGTTGACCGCCTTGGAGGGTGCCACGATGACGCCGTTCTTCTTCAGATAGGCCACAGCCTCGTTGGTGGAGGGCATATTGGACACCTCCACGTAGTACTTCACGCCGTTGGCCACGATCTGCTCGGCCTCGGCAATACCCACCTCATTCTGGGTGGCGCAGGGCATCAGGATATCCGCCTTGACGCTCCAGGGCTTCTGACCCTCATAGTAGGGCACACCGAACTTGTCGGCATAATCCTTCACCTTATCGCGGCCGCTCTGACGCATCTCCAGCATAAAGTTCAGCTTCTCCTCGGTGATAACGCCCTCCTCGTCGTAGACGTAGCCGTCGGGGCCGGAGATGGTGACCACCTTGCCGCCCAGCTCGGTGACCTTCTTGACCGTGCCCCAGGCAACATTGCCGAAGCCGGAAACCACGAAGGTCTTGCCCTTAATGGTGTCACCC
>JAZNUN010000019.1:0-5014 GCA_045592345.1 Acutalibacteraceae bacterium
AAGAGCTCTACCGTTTGTCGGATCTCTTCTGTGCGGTGCTCCAGAACGATGCATCCTTTGGAGGCTATGGGCAGATCCTCACCCATACTGCTGTAGAGATTGACCTGAAAATACAGCTTGCACAGCCGCTGTTTGCAATCGTAGCAAAAGGGGGTGCCGGCGGGAATGATATAGATATTGCCCGCCTGCAATTTGTAGGGACGGTTGTCACACAGCACGTCTGCCTCCCCCTCGGTGACGAAATAGACGCGGGTAAAATAGGCGCTGGCATTCTTTTTGTATTTCCAGCTGGCGTTCAGCTCCACGTAGGCGGCGCGGGAAATATCCAGCCGCAGTTTGTTGCTCTCCATAATCAAACGGTGATTTTGATAAATGCTCATAGTAAATCTCCATCATTTTCACGGAAATATCCATCATTTTGACAGGAATATCCATAACTTTGACTTCATTATATAATACAATAAAATTATAGTCAAGTCAGATCCGACCATAGAAAGGGTCTTGAAAGGAGAAACACTTTATGAAAATGAAAAGATTTCACCGCTTTTTGGCAGGGTTGCTCTGCGTAATGCTTTGCCTGGGGTGCCTCCCCGTGGCCCTTGCCGCAGGAGACACACCTGCCGTTACGATCACTTCCGTTACCGAAACGGGCGGCAACATCGTCGTCAGCGGAACTGTGACAAATCTGGGTGAGCGCAAGGTGGAAATCATTGTAAACGAGGATTATAACCTGCGTTTTGTGGCCGACACCGATGAGAGCGGCAACTTTACCTGCAGCTTTGCCCTGCCCTATAACGGCGAGTATACCGTGGAGGCTTCGGTGCGGGATTATTCCAACTTTTACACCAACCGCCAAACAGTGCCCGATGAAAACTATTTTGAGATGAATGGCGCCTGCACCTGGGGCTCCTCCATCGTAAAGCACAGCGACGGGCTGTACTATATGCTGTTCTCTACCTGGGACGAGGCGAAAGGCTTTAGCAACTGGTACTCCTTCTCCGAGATCGCCTACGCCACCTCCACCAAGCTGGGCGGTCCCTACATTTATCAGGGTCCGGCGCTGGACGTGGAGGGCAGTAATATCACCAATGCAGAAATGCCCAAGTGGGGCGGCGGCACGCTGTCCTTTTTCCATAACCCCAATCTGATGCACAGCGAGAAGGACGGGAAATACTATCTCTACTTTATCTCCCGTTCCACCGGTAGCGGTCAAAAGGTAGGCGTGGCCTATGCCGACACCCCCGCCGGCCCTTGGACCATCAAGGAGGATCCCGTCATCACCACCCGTGAGGGTTATCACGACAATTCCTACGTCTGCAACCCTTCTGTCATTGAACTGAAGGATGAAGAGGGTAATTTCTCTTATTACGCCGTCTATCGCTCCAACGGTACCGAGGACGGTGTCACCATCCGTGCAGCGGCCTATGCCACCGCCGATTCCCCATTGGGGCCCTTCACCCAGTCCGAGGAGCGCATTATGTACGATCCCACCTCGGATTATTCGGTGGAGGATTGTCACGTATGGTTTGAAAACGGGCAGTATTATGCCCTGGCCAAGGATATGACCGGCGGCAAGATCACCGGCTATACCGATGGCTCCTCTACCGCACTCTACGAGAGCACGGACGGTGTCAACTGGACGTTGTCCGAGAATAAGCTGGCCTATCCCACCATCATCCCCTGGGAGAGCGGAGACCAAACGGTGGGACTGATGGACCGTGCTTACGTATATAGAGTAAAAGGCGTCCCCTTTATGCTCACCAATGCTACCAGCGACAGCAATATCAGTCCCCATTCCGGCGGACACACCCGCAACGTGCAGATCCCCTTGCTTGGCACGGTGATGGCCGCTGATACCCATACCCTTACCGTCACCGACGGCGAGGTTAAGACGGTGGACAAGAGCGAGCTGAACGCTTTGCTCCCCTACGCCACCGATGCCATCCGTGATTACTATACTGAAAAGGATTGGTACCGTCTCTACACCGCCGCCCGTGCGGGCAAAGTTCTTGCGCAAAGAGCTGACGCCGAGCAGGCAGACGTGGATTTTGCCGTGGCAGAGATCAAAGAGGTGATTGATAACCGTACCGATCCTGCGGCCGTCTCCGTTAACATTGCACTAAATAAGACGGTTACCGCCGGCAGTACCTATTCCGGTACCGATTACGTGGCCTCCATGGCAGTGGACGGCGATTATAGCACCCGCTGGAGCGCCGCAAACGGCGTGACGGGTACGGTGACCTATGAGATCGATCTGGGCGCCAGATATCAGCTTGACAGCTTTGTCATCGATCCGCTGGACAACCGTGTCACGGGCTATAACGTACAGTATTATAACGGCACCGAGTGGAAGGAGTGCTTTGCCACCACCACCGGTGAAAACAGCGGTGAATTTACCGTTGCCGAGCCTGCCGAGAAGATACTCTTCAACTTTACCGACTATCAAAAGCCGCCCACTTTCTGGGAAATTGAGGTGTACGGCTCCTACCATTCGGAAAATATTGCGCTGGGCAAATCTATCACTGCCAGCCATAACTACACCACCAACAACAACTATCCTGCCTCCAACCTCGTAGACGGCAAGGCTGATGCAGACACCACCCGTTGGTCCACCAATAACGCTGACACCGGCGAGATCACCATAGAGATGGATCTGGGCGGCAAATACTTTATTGACAGCTTCCAAATAGATGAATTTCAAGACCGTATCAAGAGCTTTACTTGGAAATACTGGGACGGCACCGCTTGGCAAACCGCCTACTCCGGTACCAACGCCGACGGCACCACCGGCGAGAAAAATCATTTCCACCTCTATGGGGCTTTGAGTGGAGTGGCGACAGAAAAGGTACAATTGGTCATCCATTCCTCCACCAAGGGGCCCTCCATTTGGGAACTGGAGGTTTACGGCACCAAGGTCTTCGGCGATCTTGCCGGCGGCAAGAGGGTCAAGGCCAGCAGTGTGTACAACAGCGAAGGCGTGGGTTACTATCCTGCCGAGAACGCAGTGGACGGCATTCTTACTACCCGTTGGGCGGCGCAGAATGCCGTGGGCACCGTCACCTTTGAAATTGAGTTGGGTGACAACTTCTTTATTGAAGACTTTACCATCACGGAATTTGCCGACCGTATTACCGGCTACTCCTGGCAGTATTCCGACGGCAGTCGTTGGATCACCTGCTATGAGGGCACCAATGAGGATATCGTGGCAGGGGGGACCAATATCTACTATTTATCCGATGACTTTACCGATCAGGTGGTCACCGACCGTTTGCGGTTGAATATACTGACCTACACCGCCGATCCCTCCATCTGGGAGCTGGAGATTAACGGCTCCACCATCAGAGCCGAGGGCATCACCCTGAGCGAGGACAATCTTTCTATGTTAACGGGAGAGGAGACGGAGCTGTCCGTCACCTTTACCCCTGCCAACACCACCAATAAAAAAGTGATTTGGACCTCCTCCGACGAGAGCGTTGCCACCGTCACCGACGGTGTGATCACCGCCGTGGGGCAGGGAACTGCCATCATCACCGCCACCGCCAAGCTGACGGGTCATACCGACACCTGTACCCTCACCGTCACCTCCGCCGCCGCCTCGGTGGGTGAAAAGTTTTTTGCCACCTTGGAGGCGGCGCTGGATGCTGCCAAGGACGGCGACACCGTAACGCTGTGCGCCGACGTGACGGCTACACAGCTGATGATCGCCGGGGGTGTGACGCTGGATCTCAACGGTAAGAGCCTTACCACCGACTATCTGGTGGGCTTTAACAACGCAAGCATGATCGACTCTGCCGATGACGGCACCGGCAAGCTGGTGATTGCCAAGGAAAATCTGGCCCTGTCCAAAAATAACCCCCAGCTTCCCGTCTATGATGAAGCAAACGGCTGTTATCTGTTCACCCGTGTGAAAAACGATCGCTTTGCCCTTGCCTCCGACGAAAACGGCAAACCCAAGTATTCCACCTCTCCCATGTTGAAGGAGTACGTCCATTCCCTGATGAATTCCGAGGCAAAGGCGGCTGAGAGCGGTGTGGATGTGATCATTCGTCTTACTTGGTCTGATGGCGAGGGACAATATCAGGGCAACCAAGACTACATCTACTACGATGATTCCATCGCACAGGCCATTGCCTCTTATATAAACGAGGGCGGCGTCGTAAACTATCAAAAACAGTTTTACGGAATCTTCGTGGGCAATGAAATTGAAAGCGGTGTGGACGTATCCGTTTCCACCGTCGTAAAATCTTCCACAGGCGTGGAGATGGAGAGCGCCAAAACAGCTCTCTTTACCGCAGAATAAGGAGGTTGTTTTATGAAAATGAAACGATTTGGGCGTATTGTGGCGGGCGTATTGGCCCTGCTGATGATGCTGACGATGATACCCGTGTCGGGTGCAGCAGAAGGCGATACCAAGCTGACGGGTGTGAGTCTGTACGGCAAAAGCCTGGGGGACTATACCTATGCCAATGGTACGGTACCCTATCCCTATCCTTTAATGCTGGACGGCATCAACAATTCCACCGGCAATTTCTGGAACTGTGCCGAGTATGAAACCGAATGTTATATGACCTTTGATCTGGGGGCCGACGTGGCCCTGAGCGAGGTGCTGGTGTATGCCAGAGCCAACAACCAAACGACGCTCAACAGAAATATCAAGGATTATGACCTGTATCTGGGAAATAAGGCGCCCGTATACGGTACCCAGGACGGCTCTGCACCCGTAGGTCTAACCGCCACCCCCACCACCTCGGGGCAGATGGCCCAGTGCACCAGCACCAATAAATACGGCACCATCACCCTGCCGGAGGGCAGTCACGGTCGGTATCTGACCATTCATTCCAAAAACCTTTGGAGTGATACCACCGCCGATCCCAGGGCCAGTCTCAATATTCAGGAAATTGAGTTTTACGGGCAGACAAGCACGGCCAAGGCGGACAAACTGACGGATTTTACCGTTTACGGACAAAGCGTTAAGGATCTTGCCGCCCAATATGCCGCCGCCGAGATGCTGGAC
>JAZNUN010000020.1:0-18866 GCA_045592345.1 Acutalibacteraceae bacterium
CTGTGTGGCCATGGCCTCCACCGACGGTCTGCAGAGAGGCGCCGCCGTCACCGACACCGGCGCCCCCATCAGCGTACCCGTGGGTAAGAGCACTCTGGGTCGCATCTTCAACGTGCTGGGCGACCCTGTGGATAATCTCCCCGCCCCCCAAACCGAGGAGCGCTGGGACATCCACCGCCCCGCCCCCGCCTATGACGAGCTGGCCACCTCCACCGAGATTCTGGAAACGGGTATCAAGGTGGTGGACCTGATCTGCCCCTATTCAAAGGGCGGTAAGATCGGTCTGTTCGGCGGCGCCGGCGTGGGTAAGACCGTTTTGATTATGGAATTGATCAACAACGTGGCCAAGCAGCACGGCGGTCTGTCGGTATTCACCGGCGTGGGCGAGCGTACCCGTGAGGGTAACGACCTATATAACGAAATGAAAGAGTCCGGCGTTATCGAAAAGACGGCGCTGGTCTACGGTCAGATGAATGAGCCCCCCGGAGCCCGTATGCGGGTGGGTCTGTCCGGTCTGACCATGGCGGAGTATTTCCGCGATACCGAGGGTCAGGACGTACTGTTGTTCATTGACAACATCTTCCGTTTCACCCAGGCAGGTTCCGAGGTGTCTGCCCTGCTGGGCCGTATGCCCAGCGCCGTGGGCTATCAGCCTACGTTGGCCAACGAGATGGGCGCTCTGCAGGAGCGCATCACCTCCACCAAAAAGGGTTCTATCACCTCCGTACAGGCCGTATACGTGCCTGCGGATGACCTGACCGACCCCGCTCCCGCCACCACCTTTGCCCACCTGGACGCCACCACGGTGCTGTCCCGCTCCATCGCATCCCAGGGTATCTATCCCGCCGTGGATCCGCTGGAATCCACCAGCCGCATCCTCTCCCCCGACGTGCTGGGCGAGGAGCACTACACCGTGGCCCGCGAGGTGCAGAGAATCCAGCAGCGGTATAATGAGCTGATGGACATCATCGCCATTATGGGTATGGACGAACTGTCCGACGACGATAAATTGCTGGTTCAGCGCGCCCGTAAGATTCAGCGTTTTCTGTCCCAGCCCTTCCACGTGTCCGAAAAATTCACGGGTATCGAGGGCACCTACGTGCCGCTGAGCGAGACGATCCGCGGATTTAAGGAGATCATGGAGGGTAAGCACGACGATCTGCCCGAGTCCGCCTTCCTGTTCGTGGGCACCATCGACGAGGCGGTGGCTAAGGCGAAGAAGGTGAGCGGATGAACACCTACAAGCTGACCATCGCCACCCCCGACGGCAACCGTTTCTCCGATCAGGTGTACGCCCTGTTTGTGCGGGGCGCCGAGGGTGACCTGGCCGTTTTGGCGGGTCACACCCCTTTTATCACATCGGTCAAGGCGGGACAATGCCGCGTACAGCTCCCCGACGATACCGAGCGCGCCGCCACTCTGGACGGCGGTCTGCTCACCGTGGGCGCCGAGGCGGTAACCCTGCTTTCCGGCTCCTTTAAGTGGGACGACGAGGAATAACAACCCAAAAGCACCGACACGGCTGTGTCGGTGCTTTTTTTGCGGGACGCCGAGACCGCCGTCCCCTACAGACCCCATCCCACCTCGGGTTGTGAGGTGAAGTTAGACGCCCCCAAACGTCCATAAGATATATTCCAAAAATAACAAAATTGTTACTTGTATCCATTCTGAGAGCGTATTATAATGTAGTCAAAGGAGTGACTGCTATGAAAAAGTTTTCCGTTGTATCCTACATCTTCGGCGGGGTGTCCGCCCTGCTGTTTTTGGGGCTGGTGCTGTTTATCTTCTGCCCCGCCATCAATCTGCAAAACCCCGGTATGTGGGTTCTGGCGGCGTTGACCATTTTTATTTTTCTGTTCGTTACCCGTCTGATGCAGGGATTTCGGGACTTTGTCAAGCCCGATAAGAGCAAAAGATCCTCCAGAGATAAATCCAACCCCTTCTGGCGTCCCACACCCCGTGAGCGGCTGAAAGGCTATCTGCCCTATCTGATCCCGCTGGGCATCTTTCTTGTGTTGGGTGTTTCTGCCCTGTTCTGTTCCCCCGCCTTTAACGCCACCCGCTACGCCAACATCCTCACCGTGACCGAGTCGGACTTTGCTGCCGACCTGGCGGAATCGGTGGGCACTGATTCCATCGCCCTGATGGACACCGCCTCCGCCCAGATGCTGGGTGACCGGGAGATCGGCTCGCTGTCCGACGTGGTGAGCCAGTACGACGTGTCCTGGGACTATACCCAGATTGACTATAACGGCAAACCTATTAAAGTGGCGGCGCTGGACTATGCGGGATTCTTTAAATGGTTCAATAACAGCCACGTGGGCGTGGGCGGCTACGTGACGGTAGACCCCGTATCTATGTCTGCCGCATTCCATCGGTGCGAGGGAATGAAATACGTCCCCTCTGCCTATCTGATGCAGGATGCGTGGCGGCATCTGTGGGTCAAATACCCCACCCTGATGATGGAAAACCTGCACTTTGAGATCGACGAGAACGGCAAACCCTATTACGTGGCGTCGGTGATCGACAAGAGCATCGGTCTGTTCGGGGGACGCACCGTTAGCGGATGCGTGGTGCTGGACCCCGTCACCGGCGAAACGGTGCGGTACGCCGCCGCCGATATCCCCCGCTGGGTGGACGTGGTATTCCATGGCAATCTCATCTGTGAGCAGTACAACTGGTACGGTCTGTATCAAAACGGATTCTGGAACAGCCTGTTCGCCAAAAAGGACTGCAAGCAGGTGACCACCTACACCGTCAGCGAAACCGTGGACGAGGAGGACATAGAGGATGACGCCCCCGTATCCGACTACGGCTACGTAGCCAAGGATGGAGATATCTGGATCTACACCGGCATCACCTCGGTGAACGGGGACAGCAGTAATATCGGGTTCCTGCTGGCCAACGAGCGCACCGGCGAGAGCCGCTATTACGTCATCGCGGGTGCGGACGAGCGGTCGGCTATGTCTGCCGCCGAGGGCGAGGTGCAGGAGAAGCGGTATCAGGCCTCCTTCCCCTCCCTCATCAATATTGACGGACACCCCACCTATATTATGGTGCTGAAGGATTCCGGCGGTCTGGTGAAGTTGTACGCCACCGTCAACGTGGAGCAGTATAACCTGGTGACTACCGCCCCCACCCAGGCGGAGTGCATCGCCAAGTATAAGGCGCTGTTAGGCATCGATGCCCCCATTGCCGACGGGGGAGAGGGAACCGCCGCCACCGTCACCATCGCCTCTATCCATTACATCGTGATAGACGGCGACACCTATATCTATCTGGCGGATGCCGATGGGAAACTGTATAAGGCCAAGGCCGCCGACCACGAGGAGATGCTGTTGCTGAAACAGGGCGATACGGTGGATGTGACTCTGTCCGGCAACGTAATTTTGACTTGTAAGAAGAAAGTGGAGTAATAGAAAGTGCCGATGCAATCGCATCGGCACTTTTTTGTGTGGGTTATCTATTTACTTTTACAAATTAAAAGCAAAGTCTTTGGTGGCCGGACTCTGAACCGCCTTTTTCGGCAAAGTTGGTCGTGTATGCCGATTGCAGTTTGCTATTTGCCGAAAAAGTTGTATTTCGCACAGCGAAATACTCCGATCCGAGAGTTTCCATAGACCACGGACAATAAAAACACCCCAGACCCGAAAGGATACTGTTGTATCGGTTTTGCAAAAAAACGCCGGACTCTGAACCGCCTTTTTCGGCAAAGTTGGTCGTGTATGCCGATTGCAGTTTGCTATTTGCCGAAAAAGTTGTATTTCGCACAGCGAAATACTCCGGTTCGAGGGCATCCATAGACCACGGGCATTAAAAATGGGAGATAGGCGGATGCCTATCTCCCATTTTTGGTGCCGGTGGCCGGACTCGAACCGGCACGGTGTCGCCACCGGTGGATTTTGAGTCCACTACGTCTGCCAATTCCATCACACCGGCGTGTGGAATACTCGCATATTGTATCACGGAGTTTCCAAAAATGCAAGGGGTATTTTATATTTCTTTTTTCTTTATCCAAAAGGTGACCAGCCATACTGCCAGCCATCCGCACAAATATCCCGCATAATCAATCATCACGTCGGTGACAGCCGGGCCGCGACCGGGGGATAAAAATTGCAAACATTCATCTGCCGCCGCCACGCCCAAGCCGTATAGCCACGTAGCCCGTAGCGGTCGCCGCCGTCCGTACCCGCTCCACAGGGCGCCCAGCACCCCAAACTCGGTAAAATGAGCCGCCTTACGAACCAGCGCGTGCAACCAATGGGGGAGGGTTTCCAATCCCAACAAGCCCGCCAGCAGACGGGCAAAAAATCCGCTCTCCTCAGCGGAAACCGCGCCGGGGAGCAGGGACTGAATCCAAATAAACAGGGTGACCGCGCCGATGAGTATCGGCACAGCACGGCTTTTTGCGGTATTTCCCATCTTGCTCCCCCCTTTTTGGGGTAGTATACCCTTTTCTTCGTCTCTTGTCAATGGCGGCCCACGTTCCCTCGCTCGTAGCGGCGGCGCAATTTATCCAGTGCGCGGGTTTCCAGACGGCTGACGTAGCTGCGGCTGATGCCCAGCTTTTCCGCCACCTGCCACTGGGCCAGCGGCTCCCCGTCCAACCCATACCGCAGACGGAGCACCGTCTGTTCCCGCTCGTCCAGGCAGGTGCACAGATATTCCTCCAGCCGCCCCAGATTCATCTTCTTGTCCAAATCCTCTAAAATGGTGTCCTCCTGTGCCAGCACGTCCATCAAAGTCAGGGGTCGACCCTCGCTGTCGGTGTCGATAGGATCGGACAGGGATACGTCCCGCTCGGTCTTTTTGACGGCGCGGAAATGCATCAGTATCTCGTTCTCTATGCATCGCGCCGCGTAGGCCGCCAAGCGGGTCCCCTTACTGCCGTCAAAGGTGTCCACCGCCTTGATCAGCCCGATGGTGCCGATGGAGATCAGGTCCTCCTGATCCCGCGCGTTGGCGTAATGCTTCTTGATGATGTGCGCCACCAAACGCAGATTGTGCTCAATGAGCCGCCTCCGTGCGGCGGCGTCCCCCGCCGCCATCGCCACCAGTGCCTCCCGCTCCTGTGCCGCGGTCAGCGGCTTGGGGAAAGAATTGCCCCCCACCACCGACAGCACCGTAAACAACATACGGGACAGCACCTGCATCAGCATCATCCACATACGCTCCGCCTCCTTTGCAGTGGAGTATATGCGTCGGGCGACGGAAAATTGCAGGTCCCACAAAAAAGGCTCCGTGGAAATACACGGAGCCTGATCATTATAAGAAAAAGGTTTTAAATTGTGCCCGACAGCGGGAGCAAGTGACGGTGCGGCGTCCCCGCTTGATAGGCAGACGCAGGTGGGACTTGCACACGGGGCAGGTACGGTAACGGTAGCGGCGGATGTCCTTTAGACGGGTCCACTGACGGGTCAGCCACCGCTGCGTAGGTCCCCACCACCGCAAAAACCATTGCTCCTCCGCCTGACGGCGGGGAATATTACGGGACAGGGTACGGAACAACAGCAAGCCCAGAATTCCCCACAGCAATAGGCTGAATATCCACCCCCACAGGGTGCGGCGGAACAGACCCGCCACCAGCCAAACAATAAAATACAGCACAAACAAGAAGCGGTTAAAGCGGTCGGTGCCGTACCGACCCTGCATAAACCGCGCAATGGTATTCATAATCCGTTGAAACATAGTCATTCCTCCGTTTGTGTTTAGTATAGCACAAACTCTCTCCTAAGTGTTATGAATGTGTGAATTTTCGGGCATAATGAGGACAGAAGGAGGTGGTATGAATGGAGAAAGAACAGGAAAAGCCGCGGGTGTTGCCGAATCCTCTGCCCAAACGTCCGGGCATCGTGGAGCCCATCATCGCGGCGGGGGAAATGCACTGCCCCGGTAAGGACGGCATCATCAGCGACCCCGACGGGAGCTATACGGGCAGACCGCTGAGCGGCGGTGTGCCGGTGCAGGACGTAGACGATCTGTAATCGTCTACGTCCGGATGTATCCGTAGTGGTGTGGGAGAATGGCGACAGCCATTCTCGTGGTGGGCGCCACAAAATCAGCGGTCTGCACCGTCTACGAGCGCCCACAGTGGACGATTTGTAAGAGTTGAAAAAGGAGGCGGGGACCCGCCTCCTTTTTGTATTGGCATCTCCCCATTGCGACAGAATATGCGGGGGGCTTGTCCTATACTGGTGGTGAGAAACCAGCGAAAGGATGACCGCTATGAAAACCACCTCCCTATCCCGCCCCGACGAGACCGCCTCCGCCACCCTATTATGGTGCGTGATGGGTCTGTTGGTACCCCGTGCCACGCTGTTCGGGGAGTTATCTCCCTTTGGTATCGGTATGGCCGCCTGCGGCGGCGCCGCCAACCTCCCCGTCCTGCTGTGTCTGGCGGTGGGGTATCTGCTGGCGTGGCCCCTGGCCCCTATGCGGTATCTCCTCACCATCGGTATGGTAGGGGCCGCCCGCTGGGTGCTGGCCGCCCTCCCCGACAGGGGTGGGCGGCGGTGGGTGCCGCCCTTGTTAGCTTTTGTCTGCTGTGGGGGGACGGGGCTGTGGATGCTCGCCCAGAGCGGCGCCGATCCCTACCGCGGTCTGCTCATCTTAGCTGAGAGTTGTGTGGCGGCGGGGGCGGCCTTGTTCTTCGCACCCGGTATGGATGCCCTATCCCGACGGGAAGGGGCATCGAACCAAACCGCCCTTATCCTCACGGGGGCGGTGGCGGTGATGGCCGCCGCCGCAGTAGAGGTGGGCGGTTTTTCCCCGGGGCGGGTGGTAGCCGCCTTTTTGGTGCTGTTGCTGGCCCGATTGGGGCGGGAAACAGGAGGCAGCATCGCCGGTTGTGTGTTGGGAGGTGCTATGGCACTGTCCGCTCCGGGTCAGGCGCCGCTGGCGGTGGCGCTGGCGGTGGGAGGACTCACCGCGGGATTGTTCGCGGGTCTGGGGCGGTGGTGCCAGAGCGCCCTGTTCCTGCTGACGGCGGGGGTGGTCACGTTGGGCGAGACCAACGAAAGGATGCTCTATTACATAGCCGAGATCGCTGCCGCCTGCCTGCTGTTCGCTCTGCTCCCGCGGGAATGGGAACGGCGGCTGAGCGGACGTCTGCTCCGCAGTCGGGATCTGCCCGCGGTGGACGGCATACGGCGGATGGCGGCGCTCCGCCTGCGGGTGGCGGGGGACGCTATCCGCGACGTAGCGGGGTCTATGGAGGAGGTCACCCGCCGTCTGCGGCGACTGGACGGTGGCGACGAGGGCGACGAGGCACTGCGGCGGCTGCAGGAACTGCAGACCGCAGTGGAGGGGCAGTTCGCCGGCACAGGGGAACTGCTGGACGGACTGGCGGGGCGTCTGGAACGTCCCGGGTTGGTGGACGTGGAATTATCCGAGCAGGTGGCGGCGCTCTGCGGCGACTACGGTATGGCGGTGGCGGATGCCCTCTGCGTGCGTGACGACGCGGGGCGGCTGACGGTGGACATCCTCACCGATGGGGCGGGTGCGCCCCGAGGCCCGCGGTGGCGGCGGCAGATGGAGCAGCTATGCGGACGACAGTTCGCTCCCCCCGCCCAGGCGCAATGGGGGTCGCGGGTGCAGGTAACCCTATCTGAGCCGCCGCGCTACACGGTGGAAAGCGGTATCGCCCAGCTCTGCTGTGAGGGGGAGCGCCTGTGCGGGGACACGGCACGGGTGCAGACCCTGGGGGGCGGGGTGCTGGCGGTGCTTTCCGACGGTATGGGCAGCGGCGGACGGGCCGCCGTGGACAGCGCTATGGCGGCAGGTATCACCACCCGCCTGTGGACCGCGGGATTTACACCTGCGGGGGCGCTGAAAACCGTCAACGCCGCCCTGATGGTGAAAAGCCCCGAGGAACGGCTGGCCACCCTGGACGTGGCGGCGGTGGACACCCACACGGGACGGCTGGATATGTATAAGGCGGGGGCGGCGGTGACCCTACTGCGTAGCGGCGGGCGGGTCTCCCGATTGGATCGACCCGGATTGCCGCTGGGCATCCTACCCCAGGTGGCATTTGAGCACAGCCACGACACCCTCAGCCACGGGGACATTCTGCTGATGGTCAGCGACGGCGCACTGGCAGGGGGCGTGGCACTGGTAGAGGAGGTGCTCCGCCAACACCCTGACGACGGCAGTATGGACACATTGGCGCAGGCGGTGTGCGACGCCGCCCGCCGCACGGAACAGGGCCGCTCGGATGACGTCACCGCTGTGGCGATACGGATAGTGCGAAAATAAAGAAAAGGGAGTGTCACCGTCAGGTAGCACTCCCCTTTTTATGCTTCAATCACATTTCCGTTAACCTCAAAACTCCATTTTGTGCTACCGTCACAACATATCGTCAACACGTTATACACACCGGCTATATCGGTCTCGGTACGGATTTTTATATACGTATCACACTGTAAAATTTTTGTGTTTTCTCGGAAATCATAGCATCGAACCCGCCTGTTTGCCGTTTCATTTTTCTCATAGTTGTATTTGTCCATCATTGCGAAAACAGCCTGTATTTGTTCTGCTTTGTTCCCGCTTCTCAACATTTACCTTCAACCTCACATTTATACACAACGTTATGTACTTATATAAGTATATATTTAATCGAGTGAATTGTCAAGAAAGTATATATTGATTAAACTATATCCGAGAGGTGGTTTTGTGATCAGAATTTGTTTAGATAAAACACTGGACAAACGTCATATCAGCCGATATGAACTTGCAAAACGTACAGGCATTCAGTACCAAATTATCGACAAGTACTATAAGAACAAAGTTAAACGATACGATAGTTTTGTTTTAGAACGTATTTGTGATGCCCTTGATTGTGATATTGACGAAATCATTGAGTTTGTAAAGGATTAGCACCCTGCTCCATAATGGAAACAGGGTGCTGTGTTTTTTGACAGCATATGGACAGGGATGATTCATATGAATTTCTATGTATGTGCAAAAAGGTGTTTTTATGAATTACAGAGAGCGTATGCGAGCACTGCGTGAGGATAATGATTTAACGCAACTGCAGGTCGCAATAATCATTAACAAATCCCAACAGGGCTACAATCATATCGAAACAGGTCGTGCTGAACTAAAGATAGAGGACCTTATTAAACTGTGTGATTTTTATAAAGTTTCCGCTGATTACTTTATAGGTCGAAAAGACAAATAGCACCCTGCTCCATAATGGAAACAGGGTGCTGTGTTTTTCGTCGGTTTTGCGTATGAAATTAAACTCTCACATTTTTAGTGAAATCGTGCTGACGCACGGTGAAATCGAAACCTGTGATTTCGGTGAAATTTTCTGCTAACGCAGAAAGTGAAATTAAATCCACCCATCGCCGCAGCGATTTCACACGCCGTAGGCGTTTTTCACATTGCGAAGCAATATTTCACCCACCCGTAAGGGTGGATTTAGTTGAAAAACCGACTTGTGTAACACAAGTCGGGTTTTCTGGCCCGCCCGGAGGGATTCTGAACCCAGCGTCTCGGCTGTGCCGTGCCGCCTGTAGTTTGTTTCGCTTCGCTCCACAAACTATCGAGATTTCTGCTCACCCTCACAGACGAAAAACAAAACGCACCACCTTACGGTGATGCGTCTTATTTTTGGCCCGCCCGGAGGGATTCGAACCCCCGGCCTTTGGAATCGGAATCCACTGCGATATCCAGCTTCGCCACGGGCGGATATGGGTGCCCTTTTACGAGCAGAGTCTATTGTACACCACTTTGTATCATTTTGCAAGAGGAAATTTGTCGTTTGCCTGTCCGCCCTTGACAATTCCCACGGGATACTTTATGATGGGAGTAGTATTGTATGGACACCGAACCGTACCGAAAAGGAGGATACATCGTATGAAACACACCATCATCCGTCTGATTGCACTGGTGCTGGCGGCACTGCTGTGTCTGGGTCTGGCGGCCTGCGGCGGCAACGGGGGCGAAAACTCCGACCCCGCACCCAAGAAGACCACCACGACCACCGCAAAGGCAGAGGACACCGAGGACACCACGACCACCACCGAGGAGACCGAGGACACCACCACCCTCCCCGATAAGACCAAGGAATCCAAGACCACCACCAGCCGCACCAAGAATATTCAGGGCGGTATCACCTACACCACCACTACTGCGGCGCCCACCACCACTGCCCCCAAAAATCCCATCCGCATTCTGGCCATCGGCCACTCCTTTGCGGTGGACGCTCTGCGGGCCCATATGTGGAAACTGTTGGAGAACCAGGGCTACGACTATATTGTGGTGGCCTATCTGTTCACCCCCAGCTGTTCACTGAGCGAGCAATGGGACCGTATGCAGGGTAAGGCAGACCACGAGCAATACTGCAAGACCGACGGCTATACCGGTGCCTGGAGCCAATATGCTCCCCCCAGCGACAGCCCCTATAACAAGGTGCAATACGCCATCCGTGACGAGAAGTGGGACGTCATCACCCTCCAGCCCGACCCCGACTACGGCGGCGGCCCCGAGTACTGGCCCAGCGTGGCTAACGACTATGCCAATCTGGGCAATATCATCAAATGGATCAACGACAACAAGACCAACACCAACGCCAAGTTATACTATCATATGACCTGGTCCTTCTCCAAGGATTGCAAACTGTGGTGCTTTGACGAGCGCTCCCCCTTCAAGGGCGATCAGCTGCTGCACTACCGCTCCTTTGTGGAGGCCACCAAAAAGTACGTGCTGGATCCCTATGGCAACAAGTTTAAGGGCGTCATCCCTGCGGGTACTTCTGTCCAGAATGCCCGTACCTCCAAGCTGGGCGATACCTTTAATATGCCCGGCGGCCCCGACAAGGACGGCTACCACCTGAATGACAAAGGTGACTATCTGGCCGCCCTGACCTGGTTCTCCGTCATCACCGGCAAGTCTGCCAAGTCCGCCACCTATAAGGGCGGCTTTGACGCAGAATTTGAGATTCTGGCGGAGTCTGTGGATAACGCCATCGCCAACTGGGACGACGTGACCCAGTCTAAATACAAGTAAGCAAGAGATATGCTGCGAGCATAATAAAGACCCCACTCGCCTGAGTGGGGTCTTTCATTATTCACCGTAGAATTCCAGCACTGCCGCTTCATAGACCGCGGGGTCGGCGGGATAGCACAGACCGTGACCCGCTCCGGGGGTGAGAACCAACCGTTTGCGGGCGGTGCAGGCGGCGTGGTTCTCCACGCTCATCTGATGGGGGACGAAACGGTCGTCATCCCCGTGGAAGAAGATGGTGGGCACCTGTATCCGCGCCGCCGCCGCGGTAGCGTCCGCCTTGTTGGGGTCGAATCCGCCGTAGAGGATGGCGCCCAGCCGCACCAGTGGATACAGCAGGTCGGCGGGGAGTTTCAATTGGCGGATGACCTTTTTGATAATGGCCTTGGCGGTGGAATAGCCACAGTCCGCCAGCACACCTTTGACCTGCGGGGGTAACCCCTGCCCCGCCGCCAGCAGAACGGTGGTGGCACCCATGGACACACCGCCCAAATAGACGGGATGGTCCGCCCCGAACCGCTGTGCCACCGCGTCGATCCACAGATGGACGTCGCGGCTCTCCTTGACACCGAAGGTGATGACGTGGCCGTCGCTGGCACCCGCTCCCCGCTGGTCCACCAGCAGGGCGCTGTGCCCCACCGCGGCGCAACGCTGTACCGCACCGCACATATCCCGCTCCGAAAATCCCCGATAGCCGTGGAACAGAATCTCCACGGGGGCGGCGGGGGTGAGGGTATACAGTTTACCCCGTAAGGTCAATCCATCGGGGGTGGTGACCTCCATAGGGGTATAGCCCATACCATCTACTTGTTCTGCCCACTGCCGCAGCAGGGGGTGATATGGCTCGTACACCTTGCCCGGCGGAAAGCGGTCCGCCGCCATACCCTCGGGGGTGCGGCGGGGGTTATAAAACGCCATCAAAAAGCAAACCAGTGACGCCAACGCCACAAAAGCAATAACGCCCAACGCCACATACAGCCACACCATAGCCGCACCTCCTTCTTGTAGTTTACTTCTGTATTATAGCACCATTTTCCGTGATATTCAACCACCTCGGTATGGCGGATACAAAAACCTTGCCTTTGCGACACTTTTCGAGTAAAATGTAAAATGAGGAGGGATGTGCTTATGAATATTGACGTGAATTATCCCAATAAAAAACGGTATAACACCGCCAAATACCCCATCCGCCAGCCTAAAATCATTGTTGGTCTGATTTGGCTGCTGTCCCGCTTGACCCTTCCCAACGTACCGTGGAAGGTGGAGAAGATCAATATGGAGGGTCTGAAGCCCCCCTATATGATGCTCAGCAATCATATGTATTTCGTGGATTTTAAATTGGCGGCTATGGGCGTCGGCTTCCACCGCGTGAACAACGTGGTGAGCATCGACGGCTACTACCGCCGACCCTGGCTGATGGAGCTCATTGGCGCCATCTGCACCCGTAAGTATACGATGGACCTGCATCTGGTGAAGTCCATCAAAAAAGTGCTGTCCCGCGGCGATATTCTCTCGATGTACCCCGAGGCGCGCTATACCCCCTGCGGTACCCTGAACTATATGCCCGAATCCCTGGGCAAACTGGTGAAGATGAATAAGGTACCTGTGGTGGCTGTGGTGCATCACGGCAACTATCTCCATTCTCCCTTCTGGAACTTCCGCAAAAAGCGGAAGGTGCCGCTGTACACCACCATGACCCAGATCCTCACCGCCGAGCAGATTAAGGCGATGAGCGTCGAAGAAATCAACGCCGCCCTGAAAGAGGGTCTGTGGTACGACGAGTATCAGTATCAAAAGGATAACGGTATCCTCATCACCGAGCCTTTCCGCGCGGAGGGTCTGCACAAGGTGCTGTACCAGTGCCCCGCTTGCGGCGTGGAGCACGAAATGGACTCCGAGGGTACCCAGATCTACTGCAAAAAGTGCGGTAAGCGGTGGAATCTGAATGAGGACGGCACCCTGTCCGCCCTCAGCGGCGAGACCGAGTTCAGCCACGTGCCGGATTGGTACAACTGGGAGCGCACCCAAGTGGAAGAGCAGATCGAGAACGGCACCTACTGCTTTGAGGATGAGGTGGAGGTCTATTCTATGCCCCGCTGCTGGAAGTTTGAGAAACTGGGCAAGGCGAAACTCCGCCACACCATCGACGAAGGCTTTGTGCTGGAGGGTCGCTACAACGGCGAGGACTATCGCATCCACCGTATGCCCATCCAGCAGAACAGCCTGCACGTAGAGTACGATTATTGCTATCTGCGTCCCGAGGATTGCTTTGATATTTCCACCGAAAACGATTCCTTCTATTGCTATCCCGAGACCCGCAAAAACGTGTTGACAAAGTTGGCCTTTGCCACCGAGATTTTGTATCAGAAAGCCAAGGAGCACACCGCCGCCGTAAAATAAAAAACGCCAAAACAGCCGCTATCATCGGATAGCGGCTGTTTTTTTCGTGGCAATTATTTCTTACGGAAGGACATACAGTCGGTGCACTGGTCCTGAGTGGGATTGCACTCGTGGGTGCCTACCTGAATGCTGTCCAGACTGCAATAGTCCTCACAGCTGCAATGATTCTGGCAAGAGGTCACGGTACAATGAATGCTGCGGTTAGCCTTTTCCATAATTAGGGTCTCCTTTCTGACTCAAATGCGGTCGTATGACCGCTTTTATTATGCCCCGTCGCCACCGCATAATGCGGTCAGCGGCGCAAAAGTATACCCCATTTCTTTCCATTTTGTCAACAATTCGTCCAAAATTTCTGCATTGGTGGTGGAGGTGGAATGAAGCAGGATAATTGCCCCCGGATGTACCCGCCCCAGCAGTTTATCCAGAGCCTGCTGTCGGGTGGGTTGACGGTCCTTGTACCAATCCACGTAAGCCAGCGACCAAAAGAAGGTGTGATACCCTGCATCACAGGCCATCTGCAGGTTCTGCTCCGAGTACACCCCCCGCGGGGGACGGTAGAATTTTTGCATATCCTCTCCCGTCACCGCCTTATACTTCTCCTCCACCCGCGTCAGCTCGGACAAGAACGCATCCCGCTCCCCGATGGCGGACATATCGGGGTGGGTGGCGGTGTGGTTGGCCACGATATGCCCCTCCTGTGCCATCCGCCGCACCAGATCGGGGGCGGAGTCGATATAATGCTCCACCACGAAAAAGGCGGCGGGGACCCCGTGCTTTTTCAGAGCATCCAGTATAGCGAGGGTGCATCCGTTCTCATATCCCGCGTCAAAGGTGAGGTACAGAGTCTTTTGCCCCGTATCCCCCACAAAGTGGGCGTTGTACCCCGCCAGCTCCGCGGCGGTGGCGTTGCCGATGGGTGGTTGCCCCTCGGTAGCAAAGGATAGCCCCCAATTGGTGGCCGATGCGGTGGCGGCGGGCGGGGTCAGACTCAGACCCACCACCCCGCACAGCACCAGTGCTACCGCCGCCAAGCCCCCCAACAGACGGCGGCGGGTGAGTGTGATATACATACCTATCCCTCCTTGCCACAATCTATGGGGCGGGACAGGGCATATATGCAAAAACCATTGAAAAACCGAGATCCTTGTGTTAAAATGAAAAGGTATTAGACCGAAAAGGAAGTGAGAGAGATGCTCAAGCGCTTTGTATCCTATTACAAGCCGTACATCGGCCTGTTTACGCTGGATATGCTGTGCGCCCTGTTTATTGCGGCGGTGGATCTGGTGTACCCCCTGATTTCCAAGTATGCCTTGGAGGAACTGCTGCCCGCCAATCAGGTGCAGGCTTTCTACGTATTTATGGGAATTTTGGTGGGAGCGTACCTGCTGCGGGGATTTTTCCAGTTTGTGGTGGCCTATTGGGGACACCTGCTGGGCGTATATATGGAAACGGATATGCGGCGGGAGCTGTTCGGCCATCTGCAAAAGCTGTCCTTCCGCTTTTACGATAAGCACCGCACCGGCGAACTGATGAGCCGTGTGGTCAGCGACCTGTTCGAGGTGGTGGAACTGGCCCACCACGGCCCCGAGGACCTGTTCATCTCCATCATCACCCTGGTGGGATCACTGATCGTGATGTTCACCCTCCAATGGAAGCTGGCGCTGGTCATCACCCTGCTGGTGCCCATCCTCATCGTCTTTACGGTGTTCCGCCGCAAGCATATGGGCGCCTCCAGCCGCAAGGTGAAGGAGAAGGTGGCGGTGATCAACTCTAACATCGAGTCCAGCATCAGCGGTGTCCGCACCGCCAAGGCCTTCACCAACGAGGACTACGAGATGCAGAAATTCACCGACGGCTGTGCCGCTCATCGACAGGCGCGCCGCGGATTCTATAAGCAGATGGGCATCTTCCACGCCGGCACAGAGGTCATCACCAACCTCATCAACATCGCGGTGGTGACGGTGGGCGGTATTCTCATCTTCAGCAACAGTCTGGATTATCTGGACCTGATGGTGTTTATGATGTACATCAACTCCTTCCTGGGCCCTGTGCGTAAGTTGGCATTCTTTGCCGAGCAGTACACCACCGGTATGGCGGGCTTCACCCGATTCCAAGAGCTGATGGCGGTGGAGCCGGACATCACCGACGCCCCCGACGCGGCGCCGCTGACCTGCAAGGGCGGTCACATTGCCCTGTCTGACGTGACCTTCTCCTACGACGCGGGGGTGGACGTGCTGGAGCACGTGAGTCTGGATATTCCCGCGGGGCAGACCCTGGCGCTGGTAGGACCCAGCGGCGGCGGCAAGACCACCCTGTGCCACCTCATCCCCCGTTTCTACGAAACCGAGGCAGGTACCATCACCATCGACGGGCAGGATATTAAGTCGGTCACCCTGCGTAGCCTGCGGGAGCAGGTGGGCATCGTCCAGCAGGACGTGATGATCTTTGCTGGGACGGTGATGGATAACATCCGCTACGGACGGCTGGACGCCACCGACGAAGAAGTGATGGAGGCCGCCAAAAAGGCGGAGATCCACGACGCCATTATGGAGATGCCCGACGGCTACAACACCTACGTGGGAGAGCGGGGCATTATGCTGTCCGGCGGACAGAAACAGCGGGTGAGCATCGCCCGTATCTTCCTGAAAAATCCCCCCATCCTGCTGTTGGACGAGGCTACCTCGGCGCTGGACACCGTCACCGAGGCCCATATTCAGGCGGCGCTGGAAAAACTGTCCGAGGGGCGCACGACGTTGGTGATTGCCCACCGTCTGTCCACCATCCGCAACGCGGACCGCATCGCCTACATCGACAGCGAGGGTATCCGCGAGCAGGGCACCCACAAGGAACTGCTGGAGAAAGGCGGCTACTATGCCAAACTCCACGAGGCCACCCTGGCGGTGCAGTAAATATACAAAAAAGGACAACGCCCACGGCGTTGTCCTTTTTCATTCCTCACTGAGTTTGCCGTCCCGCATCATCACCCGACGGGGGCAGGCGGCACCGATGGCGGGATCGTGGGTGATGATCACCACCGTATGTCCCTCCCGATGCAACCCCTGCAGCAGACCCATGATCTCCCGCCCCGCGGCAGTATCCAAATTGCCGGTGGGCTCATCTGCCAACAGCATAGGCGGGCGACCCGCAATGGCGCGGGCCACCGCCACCCGCTGCTGCTGTCCTCCCGATAATTCTGCGGGACGGTGGTCCATACGGGACGCCAGTCCCACCCGCGCCAAGCTCTCCTCTGCCAGACGGCGGCGCTCCCCATCGGGGATACCCTGATACAGTAGGGGCAGTTCTACGTTCTCCCGCGCCGTCAGACCCGGCAGCAGGTGAAATCCCTGAAATACAAACCCCACCGTCCGACCCCGTACCCGGGACAGTTCCCCCTCGCTCATCCGTTCCACCGCATGCCCTGCCAGGCGGTATTGCCCTGCAGTGGGGATATCCAAACAGCCCAGGATGTTCATCAGGGTGGATTTGCCCGACCCCGACGGGCCGAGGATCGCCACCATTTCTCCCGCCGCCGCCGAAAAATCCACACCGTCCAGCGCGCGCACGGTTTGTCCTCCCACGGCGTAATGCTTACAGATGCCTTTCATTTCAATTAACGTGTTCATATCATTCACCCCACATACATTGTGTGCCGCGCGGGGGATAAAATACAAAAAAGGTGTTGAAGTAACATGACTTCAACACCTTTTAATTCTCGTTGTTATGATGTTTATTCTCGCCGTGTCTTTCATAGTGACAAAAGGGCAGCAGGGACTTCATCAGGCTCTTTTTACGCTTTTCCCAATAGGTGCGCTCTGCATCGGAACGGCTGCTGAGGATCTTGTTCTCCACGTACCGCTTTTCCTGCAGAAAAGCACGGCCCGTAGGGATAAACACCGCCACAGCCAGAACCGCGGCTACCACACCGCCGATCAACACGACCAGACCACCCAGACCGCCGGAGTAATCTGTGTCGCCGGCCAATCGCAGAAGTATATTCAAAACGTCACCACCTGTCTCTAAGATAATACAGGCGATAGTATATCATATTGATTATGAAATTGCAACTGTTTTTTTGACAGGGGTGCCGCTTTTTCTCTGACGGGACCAAAACGCCACTCCGTAAAAAATTCCGATATACACCGCAAACAGAGCCACCACCGCCAGGGGATACCACAGAGGACTTCCCCCGACCAGATTGTACAGGATATCATAGGGAGTTCCGTCACCCGCCATCAGGAACATATAATTGTAATCAATGAGATGGTTGACGCCGTAGGCACCGCCACAGAAGGTCAGCAGGATGCCCAGCGTTACGGGCAGATCACGGCGGGACAGAGGTGCCATACCCGCCACCAGCAGATACAGTGCCGCAAACCCGGATAGAGTGTGAGTAATGCCGGATACCATATTGTCAAAGCCCAATACGGGATAGGCGTTATAGTTTTGGGCGGCGCCCACGGTACCCAGCACCGCACCAAGCAGACCGAACACCGCTACAAAATCCATCGACGCCGCCTTCAGGCGGCCACGGGTAAAGGCCGCCAGTGGCAGAGCAATCAGCTGGATGCTGCACAGGAACAGCGGCAGATTATACAGGATGCCGTCGTACCACGGGTCGCCTGCGGCGTGGCTGGCACAGCAAGCGATGGCGATCTTAATCAGCTCAAAGCCATCGATGAGCAGGGCAGCCCACACGAGGACACGGTTCTGCTCCGATTCGGTGCGGCGGCGGTTACGCCGCCCCAGCCATATCCCCAACACCACCATAGCGGTGAGCAGCACGCCAACAAATGTCAGGTGCTGCCAGGAATAGGCACCCTCGGGGGTGCGGGTGTACCCACCGATGCCGAAGTATTCTTTGATAACAGACATACAGGTCGCCCCTTTCGCGGTGAATGCGGATTACGCGTTTGGTTGTGGAGCATTATAGCAAATAAGGACGGAAAAGGAAAGAAAAGTAACAATATTGTAAAATATTAAGATTGGGTTAAGAGGGATAGGACGCTTGACCGAGGGAAGGTGGCACGGCGTAGCCGTGACAGAGAGAGTTTGTGCGAGAGAGAAAAAGACTTGAACTCTGCACCGGCGCAAGGGGAGAAAAGCCTCCCTTGTGTAAAGGGAGGGGGACCGCCGAACGGCGGTGGAGGGATTGTTAAGGTTTGTGTAAACCCAAAGAAGACTTGAACTCCGCTTTGTGACCGAGGGGAGCAAGTGCGCCGATTTATAGTACTTGCTTCGGTCAAAAGCTGTAATTTTGCACCAAGGGTGCAAAATTAGGTGAGTCAAGGGCCTCCATCCACCAAAAAGAAAAGACGGCGCAAGGCCGTCTTAGGAGCAGGATGCAAATAGTGGCGGTTTCGCCGCAGGCGAAAGACCGACTGTTTAAGTCGGTCAGACGCTATTTGACGGACTTCGCCGTAGGCGAATGTCCACGAGACTTGAACTCCCGTTTTGGCTGA
>JAZNUN010000021.1:0-1799 GCA_045592345.1 Acutalibacteraceae bacterium
CACTGGAGCTCGGCGGTGTCCTCCCCCGTGTAGCTGTGGGGGGCGCGGAACACCAGCGCTACGCACTCGTCAATATCCCCGTCGGGGTCGTACACGTGACCGTAGGCGGCGGTATAGCCGCCCAGCTTGTCCACCGTACGGGCAGGGTCAGCGGGGCGGAATACCCGCGCCGCTACAGCGATGGCGTCGCCGCCGGACAGGCGCACCACCCCCAGACCCGCCGAGCCGGCAGGTGTGGATATGGCTACGATGGTGTGGTTCATAGGTAGTACCTCCTTGGGTGAGGGATGTTGATCACTCCCTCCGTCTTTCGCCTACGGCGAAATCCACCTCCCTCGGAGAGAGAGGCTTAGCACAATTTTAGTAGGGGCTCAAATTAGAGATAGGCTCCCTCTCCGAGGGAGCTGTCCGAGTGTCAACGAGGACTGAGGGAGTTTTGAACTGCTATATCAATATATTCGCACACTGCTTGAAACTCCTCGTTAATCTGTCGGTTGCTAACGCGAATGACACGTAATCCCATTTTCTCTAAAGCTTTGGTTCGAACTGTATCTTCGTGCGTTTTCTGTACTTCATAATGCTGAGAACCGTCAATCTCAATTACGATTTTTGCTGTATGACAATAAAAATCAACTATATATTCTCCAATCGCCCTCTGACGCTGAAAACGCACCTTATAATGACGCAAAAAGTCGTACCATAAATGGTTTTCTTGCGGAGTTGCATTCTTGCGAAGGGTTTTTGCTAACTTTATATTGTTTCCATTGTATGGCAACGGCATATAACTCCCTCCGTCTTTCGCCTACGGCGAAATCCACCTCCCTCGGTGAGGGAGGCTGTGTTACCTCACCATTCTACTAAATCTCGCTCCTTTTGTCAATTCAGCAGCTTCGCCAATGTCCGTCCCAGAATCTGCCCGCTGTACACCGCTTCCTCCACGGTGTTGCCCTCACTGCCCACCTCCACCAGCACCCAACCGGGGGACAGGTGCTGATTATATCGGCTGGCCACCGTCTGCAGGGGGCGCATCAGGTCGGGGGAAACCCCGTCCAGCGCCTGTTGCAGGTGGGTGGAAAAGGTGAGATTATCCTGCCACTTAGGGTGGGGCAGGGCGTTGGTGGACACCACCCCCGTGATCAGCATCATCTGGGCTGCTTTTTTGCCCTCCACGGTGGCGGTGGGCTTGACCATGGCGCCACCCTCCATCACCGCATCCCGATGGAGGTCCAACACCACCTTGATGGTGGGGTATTTTTCCAGATACGCCCGTGCGGTGGCGGCAGAGCGGGTGTAGGCACCCGAATACACGGGGCTGTCGTGGAGGGTGGTATCGTGGATGGCGACAACCCCCGCTGCCGCCAATGCCATCTTCACCGCCTCGCCCACGGCGCACACGTTTTTGGTGTGGTCGGTGGTGCGGTTACGGTCGGCGGCATTGTAGTAGCCCCCGTTATAGGTCATATACGGCTCGGTGGTGTGGGTGTGCAGAATCAGCACGGAAGGATCCCCTTCGAAGAGGTCCCATTCCAGAGGTTCTGCCAGAAGGGCCTCAATATCCGGCTGCTTCCGGACGGCATAGTACAGTTCCACACCCTCCGCTCCGGAAAAGGCCGGAATCTGTGCTTCCGTGGGTTCGGGGATCAAAGGCGGAGGAGATTCCATGAAATCCGGCGAAAAAGTATCCAAAGACGACGAAAACCGGACATTCCGTCCGGTTTCTAGTTTTGTCAGAAAGACATCAATATTTGGTTGAACGAAGCGAAGCCAGAGCATTTCCGGCACTCCGGCGGCCAGGAGCC
>JAZNUN010000022.1:0-20383 GCA_045592345.1 Acutalibacteraceae bacterium
ATCCCCGAGCTGAACGGCAAGCTGATCGGCTCTGCCCAGCGCGTGCCCACCTCCCCCGGCTCCACCTCCCTGCTGGTTGCCGTTGTTAAGGGCAAGGACATCACCAAGGAGGGCATCAACGCCGCTATGAAGGCTGCCGCCTCCGAGTCCTACGGCTACAACGAGGATCAGATCGTTTCCTCCGACATCATCGGCATCCGCTACGGCTCCCTGTTCGATGCTACCCAGACCATGGTGGCTAAGATCGACGAGGATACCTATCAGGTGCAGGTCGTGTCCTGGTACGACAACGAGAACTCCTACACCAGCCAGATGGTCCGCACCATCAAGTACTTCGCTGAGATGTAATGTTTAGAACTACTGAATTCGGCTTTAGGCATCCTTCTCGGTGGCTACGCTTCCGCCATAGAGGTTGAAAATACTCGGTAATACATACAGTATTACCTGCGTTTTTCACCACTCTCTGACGAAAGCCTATCGCACCGATAATGGCACCACAGCCTTATCGGCAGTTCTTGGTGTTCGCACCGCACATTGCTACAATCAATTAAAATCCCGACAGCCTGCGCTGTCGGGATTTTTCTTTTGCGCGTAATGGTAGGATGTGTGCTTGCACCGCAAATTTGAATGGTAATTCTAACCGCTCTGTCGAAAATTGACAGGGCGGTGTTATTTTTCCACGGCTGACACGATTACGGCGGGACACAATAACCGAGAAAAGCGAGGTGTGTGCCGTGAAAAAGGCATTTTGTGTGATTTACGGATTATTGACGGTGTTTTGCGCCGCCGTTTTGGGCGGGGTGGGATATTTTTGCCACGCATTGCCGGAAAAGGTGTCTGCCACAGAGGGGCAGTCGTTTTGTGTAGGGGCGTGGGTGCAAAGTGAGCCACTGTCTGCCGACGGTGCGGTGCCCGCCGTCGCGGTGGGAGAGGAGTATCGGGCACAGTTGAAGTTGGCAGGGGTGTTTCCACTTAAAGAGGTAACCGTCACGGTCACGGAGCAGAAAACCGTGATGGTGTGCGGTACACCCTTTGGCATTAAATTGTATACCGATGGCGTGCTGGTGGTGGGACTCTCCGACGTGTCCACCGCCGCGGGTAAAGTGGGTCCTGCCGCTGCCGCGGGAGTGCTGGTGGGGGACGTTATCGTAGCGGTGGACGGAGAAAAGGTCACCGCCTCCCGCCAGGTGTCCCGTTTAATCAAAAACAGCGAGGATGGGCGACTGACCCTCCGTCTGCGGCGGAACGGAGTGGAGTTTGACGCGGTGCTGACCCCCGTGCGTTCGGTAGAGGGCAGTGGCTATCAGGCGGGGATGTGGATACGGGACAGCGCCGCCGGCGTGGGGACCCTGACCTTCTACGACCCTGCAACAGGGGCCTTCGGCGGGTTGGGGCACGCGGTGTGCGACGTGGATACGGGGCAGGAGATGCCCCTGGGTGTGGGCGAGGTGGTTCCCGCCCGTATATTCGGTATTGCTAAGGGGGAAAAGGGAACCCCGGGGGAGCTGAAAGGGTGTTTTGAACCCGGTACGTTGGGGCGGCTGACGGTGAACGGGGAGCAGGGGCTGTACGGCACGCTGACCATGTATCCCGTAGGGACGGTGAGTCTGCCGGTGGCACAGCCACAGCAGGTGCAGGAGGGGGCGGCACAGATTCTCTGTACGTTGGACGGCACCCGACCTCAGTACTACGACGCGGTGATCGAACAGGTACGGTACAGGGGTGCCCCCACCCGCCATATGGTGGTGCGGATCACCGATCCCGACCTATTGACCCTGACGGGAGGCATCGTACAGGGGATGAGCGGCAGTCCCATCATACAGGATGGCAGATTGGTGGGGGCGGTGACCCACGTGCTGGTGGAGGACCCTACGCGGGGCTACGGCATCTTCGCGGAGATCATGGTGGAAACGGCCCGGACTATGACCGAGGAAAAGCAAAAAACAGCCTCATAAACAAAAAATAAAGTGGTTTTGTCAAGGTATGCAAAACCACTTTATTTCATTTGTACTATTGTGCTAATTTCAAGTATTCATCATAGGAAACACCATAGGAAACCCGTCCAAAATAACGTTCCCAAATATCGTTGGACTGTGGAGCGTCTGAATAAAAGTCCAACATTCCGGAACATCCTGTGAAGGGATTTGTGTCATAGGATTCCGGCTTGATGACGGATAAGCTCTTGGGGAGGAATACCGTTGTCAGTCCTGTGCAGTTCTCGAAAGCACCGCTGCCGATGTCCGTGATACTCGTTCCCAGGTATACGCTCTTTAGTCCGCTGCAATTATAGAAAACCCAATCGCCCAGACTTTCAAGCGTCTTTGGAAGAGAGATCGACGTCAGCGATTTGCAACCCTGGAAAGCGAACATGCCAATCACGCTAACGCCTTTGCCGAAGGACACGGAGGATAGATTCTTACAGCCGGCAAAGGATGATGTGCCGATGGACGTACAGCTGTCCGGGATAGTAATGCTTGTGATAGCTGTACCATGGAACGCTTCCTGGTTAATCACGCGGATGTTTGGCGGCAGAGTGACGTTTGCGAGGGCAGTGCAGCCGGAAAATAAACGCATAGGGATGGACGTCATCGTGTCCGCCAGCGTCGCGGAAGCTAGTGCTGTGCAACCGCTGAAGCAGGAATCGCCAATGGACGTCAGCGTGTCGGGCAAGTTAATGCTTGTCAGAGATTTGCAATCGGAGAAAGCTGAATAACCAAGCCTTTTCAGGCCGTCCGGTAGGACCACGTTGTTCAGATTGCTGCAACGCTCAAAAACCAACGGATGGATCGTTTTTAGATTCTTGGATAATTTTATGGATTTCAGATTGCCGCAATAACGGAAGGCGTACATTTCGATTTCCTCAACGGAATCCGGCAAGGTGATACTTTCCATATTGGTTGATTGGAATGCGGCGTTACCGATGACGGTGATCGAGGACGGTAAACGGATATCCATCAATGAGGTGCAACGGGCAAACATCCCCTGCGGTAGTTTTTTCAAATCGTTGGACAATTTAACAGAGGATAGGCTGGTTGCTCCGGAACAAACATAATTATCCATCGTAGTGGCAGCGGATAAATCTAAGCTCGTTAGCGCTGAACAATCCGCAAACGCACTCCCGTCGATGAAGGTGGCATATTGGGTGCCGTTGACGGAGGATAGATTGGTACAAGCATAGAAGGCGAATTCACCGATCGTTTTCACGGTTGAGGGTAGGGTGACCGATTTCAGTGTGGTGTTTTTTATGAACGCTCTGTCGGCAACGGCAACAACCGTATCTCCGGCGGGGCTTTTTTTCGGAATAACGAGGTCGGTGATGGCCGTATTATCTAAGCCGGTAACGCTGCAGGTGCCATTGTTGTTGCTGGTGAATTTGATCGGTGAGGACGGGACGTTGGCTTCCTCGTAACTATAGGAGCATATTGTGCAATAATAAAGGATATGCCCCTCTTTACCGGCGGTGGCGGCCACCTCTTTGGATGTCATCGTGTGCCCTTTGGAGTCAATGGTATTTTGTTCAATGATTATAGCATTACATACGGAACAATGGCTACCCTCGGTAAGTCCGTTTGAGGTACAGGTAGCAGCCACAGATTTATCGACAACCGGGGCGTGTCCTTGAGCAAGAATTGCTTTTGTTTCAATTGTTTTACCGCAAGAACAAATAGCGTTTTGCGTTCCGCTTGCTGTGCAAGTGGGAGCTTTTATTGTAATCCATTCGGCTACTGCATGCTGATGGTTTTCCGTAATGGCAGGAATAACTTTCTCTTTCATCCGTTTGTTACAGTAGACGCATTTTATGTATTTTAGTCCATCTTTTCCGACATTGGCAACAGAATCGATAATCCAGTCACTTTCTTTATGATCCGTTGCTTTTGTATTTTCACTTTCGATTGCGTGACAGTTATGGCAAATTCTTTCTTTTTCACCGGAAGATTGACAGGTTGCTACTGATTTCTCTACCCATTGTCCCCACATATGTGCACATTGAGTAATATCTGTATCTGTATTTGTAGAATTTAAGGTGCTGTTCGTGGCTTTATCATCATCAATAACCACATTTGGTTCCGGTTCTATACCGGAGCTTTTATCTAAAGGGTTAGTAAGAAAACAAATTGCTGTAACTATACTCACAACAATTGCAACAACAATGATCCAAAATGCAGGTTTCTTGTAGTTGAGAACCGATTTAACTCTATCCTTAACGCCAACTTCACCAAAGGCAAGAGGACAAGCAGCAATCATTCGTCTGTTTACACTACAAGTGAGCAACGCTTGTGAATAGTCTGCACGTTGCTCATTATTAAGCATTTTTACAACTTTCTCATCGCAGGCAAGTTCGATGTCACGACAAAGCAGTATATAACCGAGCCAAACCATAGGATTGAACCAATGGAGTGTAAGAATCAGAAAACCAATAGGCTTCCAAAGATAGTCTTTTCTGCGGATGTGTGCCTGTTCATGAGCAATAACATGCTCCATATCTTGACTGCTTATGTTGAAGGGTAAATAGATCTTCGGTTTGATTATGCCAAGAACGAAAGGTGATACCACAGATTCACTCTGATAAATATTATCATGAAGTAAAACAGCCGTTCTGATTTTGCTCTTTAATCTAAAAAAGCTGATGAGAGTATAAGTTAACAGAGCTGCAATACCTATAATCCACACAATTGCCAAGATGGTGTTGATATCTACAAAACTATCCACGGGTGTTGCTACGCTTTCAAAATAGTTGTCTTGAAGATAACTATTAATTTGATCATCTATGACCGGAACACCGGAATCAATCTGCGGTCTTGGAGAATCAGGAGCATTAGTAATTGTTTCGGCACTTGGAATAAGGCTGAAAACACTCTCGAAAGAGAACGGCATAATAAGTCGCAGACCTACAATTCCCCAAAGTATACAGTTGATCCATTTAGGGAATGGCAATATAAATCTTAAGAAAAGAATAACTAAAATAATCCAACAAGCAGAAATGCTCATATTGACTATTTTTAAGAATGTACCTGCCATTATACTTCTCCTTTTCTGTATCGGTCGATCATCTTTTGCACTTCATCGATTTCCTTATCTGAAATTTTATGATGTTTTGTAAATGCTGCAATGAACGCAGGAAGAGAGCCTTCAAATGTTTTCTCGACCATTTCATTGATTTCCGATGCTTGAACTTCATCTTTTGAAATTAAAGAAGAAACAATGGTGTTTTCATTCTTGAGCACACCTCTTTCAGACAGACGCTTGATAACGGTGTATGTAGTGGTCGGTTTCCAACCTAACTGCTCTTTACAAAGATTAACAAGCTCACTGCTTTTGATTGGTTCGTGCTCCCACAGAATCAAACAAAAACGATATTCACTTTCAAAAACTTTTGGGGTATCCATATTAACTTCTCCTTTCTCTAATCCGTTAGAGTACACTTAAACTCTAACACATTAGAGTTGGAATGTCAATACATTTTCATAAAAAAGCGATGAGAAATGCATTTCCCACCGCTGAAACTCACATTATACCGTAAAATTGCATTTTTAAGGAATATTCCCAACTTGTTGGTCTTATATTGACACACCGATGTTGGGCGGTTCCATCATATAGAACGGCAGATTGCTGGCGGCGGAAACAGCAAAAGAAACGAAACTTGCGGCATAAAAACAGCCTGTGGCGTGTGCCACAGGCTGTTTTCGCATAATATATCTGCGTTACCCCAGCGTTTCCAAACCGTATCTAAACAGTAATTCGTTGATCTCCACCACCGACATTTTCTTGCAAATGCCGTACATCACCACGCAATCAAAAGGCTTTTTGATATACAGTGTGGGATAGCCGGTGCGTTGGAGCAAGGTTTGGGTCTCTTCTATGTTTAGGTCCATACCCACTGCCAGACACAGCACCTTTTTACGTTCCGGCTGACGGATGCCGGAGAAGATCTGATACCCATACACCTCGGTGATGTTGGCCTTTTTAATGACCTGGGACTTTTTCAGTTGCTTTGTATTCAGCAGATGCTCTAAGGTCTGCGCCAGTGTGTCGGTGACCATCGTATCCTGATAGGTATCATAAAAAGTCCGGAAATTCTCACACAAGCGCAATTCTTCCAGCAGCTTTTTTGTATCCCGCATGTTATCTCTCCTTACATATCCATAGGGTCAGCATACCACAATCGGAGGAAGATGTCTTATGCCGAGAGCATAAAGCGGGACCGAAAATCAGCAAAAAATGAAAAATTTTGCAAAAAAATAGTCTGTGGTAATTCACCACAGACTATTTATCCGTTTGCTGTTACGGCGTGACTTATAATGCCACGGCCAAACTCTTGGCGGTTTGATAGCGGTCGTCGGGGCTGACGGCGGTGCATCGACGCACAATGCGACCTGCCCGTCCCCGCGCCACGCATTCGCTGGGATGCTTACCTGTCAGCATCACGTTCAGCAGTACGCCGGCGGCGTACACATCGGTGCGAGGGTCGCTCTGGGTCATCCCCAACTGCTCCGGTGAGGCGTACCCCACTGTCCCCATAATCACTGTGTCTTTTTTGGCATTGGTCACCCGTCGGGATATATTCAGGTCCACCAGAACGACGCGGCCGTTCTTGTCCACGAGCACGTTTTCCGGCTTGACGTCACGATGGACAAAGCCGCCCTTATGCAGGACGGTAAGGGCCTGGCACACCCCCCGTAATACCCGTCGGGCCTTACGGTAGTTGTAGCGGGTGACTTCCATAGCCTCGGCCAGATTCATTCCGTCAACGTATTCCTCCAGTACGGTCTGTCCGTCCTCGGTATCGATGACGTCATACACTTGGGGCAGGTTGTCACACAGGATATCGCACAGCGCCGTATAGGCCGCCACGGGGTAGGGAAGCTGCCGCACCACCAGGTCACGGTCCAGCTCCTTATGCCGCAGGTGCAGGACACGGCAGTCGTTTTTCTCCGCCATCACGTGGACCAGATGGTAGGTATCCAACAGGGTGCCCAAATATTCTTGCTGTGTCATGTGCCACCTCCGCCGTATAGTTTTTCGCATTCGTCCGATTTAATAATGCCCGCCTCGGCATCGTAGGTGTTGCCTTTGCAAGCATACAAAAATACGTTGGAATACAAATCGCCCACACGGAGGGCCTTAAAATCGCTCCAGGGTCTGTATATCGTCAAGAAATAATAGGTGACGCCGCCCCATTGCCGGGTGGGTTGTTCGGGGATGCATGAAGGTGCAAAATACGCCTCAGGGCTGGTGAAATACAACCGCTCCAGATTGGTGCAGGTGTCGGTGCCACCATAAAAATGGAGCATATCCGGCGGGAAATAGATGCGCTTGACGGTCAGCGCCACCGCGGTGTCGGTAAAGGAGTTTGTGAGATCCACCGCCGCCACCACCTTGCCGTCGATCATAGCGGGCACGCGGTAGATGCCGTTGGAGGCGGGGGATTTAAAGCCGGTCACCGTAATGCATTGGTTCAGCGGCACGCCGGAGGCGGTTGCGGTGCGGGTAGTGTAGCCGTAATGGGAGTCCCTGTATTCATACCTATATTGCGAAAAAGTCCACTTGGTGGAGGTGATCGGCTTGTAGGTCCACTCCAACTCTTCAATGGGCAGATCATCCTCGGTGACCGAGGCGGGGGTGGCGTCGTACCAATAGGGGCGGGTAGTGGTGGTAGTGGAAGTAGTGGTTGTAGTTGTGGTGGTGGATGACTTTTTGGTGGTTGTGGTGGTGGATGGCTTTTTGGTCGTGGTCCGCGAGGTGGTTCCGGTATTATAGGTGGTACCCTTGCCCACGTCCCAGTCATACGGGTCGGTGGTGACATCTCCGTCGGCACCGGGTTGGTAGATGTGGATGTTGCCCGGGCGTCCGCCCAGCGTGGTGCCCGGTGCATCGGCGGTGGAACCGGTTACCTCCGGAACCGTGGGATTATCATCCCCGGTAGGGGAGGTGGATGCGGATGTGGATATCGCTGTGCCGTTGCTGATGCTACTGTCGGATTGAACGGGCAGTCGCAGGGCTTGCGGCAGCCACTGCACCGCCACAACCAACGCCAAAACGGCGGCTGCAATCGGTAGCCACCGTAAGGAGACGTATCGGGTGTGGGGTATGACCCGCTTTTCGTTCAGCGGGGTCATACAGGCGGTGCAGAAACGGGCATTGTCCCGCAATTCCGTACCGCAGTGCGGACAAAGTTTCATTCTATTACCCCAGTGTTTCTAAATCGTATTGATATAGCAGGTCGTTGATCTCAACCACCGACAATCGGTTGCAGATGCCGTACAGCACCACGCTGTCAAAGGGGAGTTTGACATACAGTGTGGGATAGCCGGCGCATTTCAGCAGCTGTTGGACCTCCTCCAGGTTCAGCCCCATACCGATGGCCAGACAGAGCAGCTTACTGCGTTCCGGCTGGCGGATGCCGGAGAAGATCTGGTATCCGTACACCTCGGACATCTCCGCTGCCCGAATGACCCGCGCCTTGGTCAGGCCTTTTTCGTTCAGCAGGCGGGTCAGTTCCTCCGACAGGGTGTGATTGGCTATGTAGGCCTTGTTTTCATCATAAAAGGTGTTGAAATCGGGACACAGACCCAATTCCTCCACAATTTTTGCGGTCTCTTTTTGCATGGTGCCACTCCTCCGACAAATATCTTTCTCATTATATCATATACGACAAAATTTTTCAACTATGCTGACAGCATAAGACTTTTGAAAAGTTGTCCTCTATAATGGAAAGCAAGAACAAAATACGGTTTCGTTCTTAAAACAAAATGAAAAGGAGAAATCATTATGGGTTTTATGGAAAAAGTGGCGGCCGGTCTGGCTACCAAATACGGTGTTGTTACCGAGGGCAGGCACACGGGTGCTGAGGTGGCTCTGGGTAATGATCCCAATCAGAAGGTATCGGTCGTCGACTCTTTTGAGCAGGTGATCTTTGTCAAAGACAAGGAAGAGCAAGGTCGGTATACCATCGCCGGTGATATCGAAGCTGTGGATTTTCTCGGTGATAACGACGAGGGTCTGCAGGTGAAGATCTGTTATAACGACGGCAATTACTCTCTGTTCACTTTGATCTATGTTCAGGAAGACGATTTCAAGAAGAGCCTGGTTAAGTCTCTGCTGGGTCAGAAGACGGCGGTCACCGATGAGCAGAAGAAGGCGCAGAAATACCGCCGTATTGCGGTGTTTACTATGTGTATGGAGCATAAGCTGACCACCGCCTACAAGGAGTTCTATGTGGATATGGCAGAGAAGAACAATCTGTACGATGAGGAAACCTTTAAGAAGATTAAGGAAGCCTTTGGCGTAGAGTAAAGTAGAGGTAGTTATGGGATTATTAGATAAAGTAAAAAATGTCGCCCAGTCCGCTGTGGGCCAGGCTGAGGAGCTGCTGAAACAGCAGAAGGCCGCCGCGGAGGAGCGGGCTGCCGCTCAGCAAAAGGCCGCCGCGGAGGAGGGGTACCTGAAGAAATTAAAGCCCTGCGGCAGTCAGGCCAAGGGTAGTATGTTCCCTCCGACGGAGGATAGAGAACATTGCGACTGCGGCCTGGACGATAACGATGATTACGTGGTGTACTATAAGAAGTATACCGGTATGATGGGCAGTAGTATGCAGAAGGTGGCCTCCTTCCACAAGAGTGATTTCGCTGCGTGCTATATTGATAAAACAACCCAGCGGGAAGCACTGTATTCTTTTGATACCAGTTACTACTTCACGATTCAGCTGCAGTCCGGCGAAACCTTTACCCTGTATCATTCGCTGAGCACCAGCAAGGAGCGGACCGCATCCAACCTGCGGAAGGATTCCGCAAAGTGGCTGGAGATGATGCGGATCATCGGTTATTTCGGTCCCATTATGCAGGGGGATACCACCAAGAACTACGTGAATAGTTTTCTAACCGATATGGGTGGTAATCCTGTGTTTACGCAGGACGGTACCTTTGATGAGAGTATGTATAATGTGGATCTGGATGGTATGAGCAAGGCGTGGATCGACATCATCAATCAGGCTCCGCAATAAGAAAAGAGGTATGGTATGGAACTGTTACAAAAAGAGACCGCCTGGTTCCTGTCGGAGGAGGGTGTACGGCAGTATGAGGCCCTGACCGCCTTAGAGGAGCGGGTACTGTTTCTGTATTCCTATCTGCGTACCGTCTCCAGTGAAGATATGGACCGGGAGCATACGCTGATGAAGATGGCATTCTTACTGGCGGACGGCGTGAGCCGTTCCGGAGCGCCCTATGCGGCGTATCCCGACTTGATCCGTCCGGAGAAAAACCCCTTTGTGGCCTATGTGAAGAATGCGAAATACGTTCCCGAGTGTGACAAGTTGTTTGTCATTATGATGGCCATTCTGCAGGATAAGGTGAATCCCAATAACCTGTCCCTGTGGATCTATGACCGCGGTGTACTGGACCAGGAGAAATTCCCCCGCTGGTTGGCCGATCAGGGGATGCACTATCTGCCCACATCGGTTATTGACATGGTGGATCCCGCCGCGTATGAGGTGGACCCCTCGTTGGAGGAGATCCGCACGGTGCTGATCTGGCTGTTTGCGAAAGGGGGTAACGCGTAATGGATAAGTACGAAGCTATACAAAAATTGGAAGAGCTATCCGAGCTGATGTCCAATTTTCATACCGCAGACGAGTTTTTGGAGGGCGGCGGCATCCGTTTGGTGGCTGCACAAGGCCAAAAGATATGTGAGCGCGCCTATGCTATTTCTGCGATCCCGGACGTGTTCCATTGTTTTCCCACTGTGCCCAAACTGACCACGGAGCATTATGCCAAATCGGAGCAGGCGGTGAAAAAATTCGGTAAGAGATTGCGGTACTGTCTTATTGCCGCAGGTGCTTGTTTGGCGCTGGGTGTTTTGACCCAAAAGTTTATGTTCTATTCTCTGCTGAGTCCCTGCCTGATGGTGGCGGCGGTGTTCTTTTTCTTGAAACACAGCGCCGAAAAGCAGTATGACCGAGAGAAAAAGGCCTACGACACGCAGTATGCGGTGTATGAGAACGGGATGACCGTATTCCGCAGTGCGCTGGCGGTATATGAGGAACAGCGGGCCGCGGGCATCGCCGCTCTGCAGGAGCATGCCGCGCTCTATCCTACGTTCCAGGCGGAATTGAAGGAGATTGCAGACGAGTATGCGGCGGATAAAAAGTTGTTTACCGAGGCGCGGGATGACTTTGCCCGTCAGATCGCTACCTATGATTTCGTACCCGAGCAGTATTATCATCTGGTGGATCCCATCCTCGCCCTGCTGAAGTCCGGCCGCGCCGATGACTACAAAGAGGCGCTGAATATGGCCATCCGCGAGGAGCAGGAGGAACAGGAGCGGCAGGAGCGCCGTGCCGCAGAGGCACGGCAGGCGGCTCTTGAGGAGCGCCGCGCCGAGGAGGAGCGCCGTCACAACGAGCGGATGGAGGCTCAGCAACGTGCCCATAATGCTCAGATGGAGAAACAGGCCGCTCAGGCGGAGCACGATCGCCAGGTGGCGGCGAAACAGGCTGAGCGGGATGCACGGAATGCTGCATTCCAGCAAAAAGCCGATCTAAAGAAAGCGGCTACTCATCGTTGTAACTCTTGTGCCAATAACGGTCGCTGTAACATTAGGTACAGTGATGCGGCTATTAATTGTGCTGCATTCAGACCTCGATAAGAGACAATAAAAAAACAGCCTGTGGCGTGTGCCACAGGCTGTTTTTCTATAGGCAGCCTCCCTCTGTGAGGGAGGTGGCTGTGGCGCGAGCCACAGACGGAGGGAGTTTCGATCCGACCTAAGGTCGTACTTATCGTGCGATGATTTGTCACCTCTAGAGAATGGCTGTGCCATTCTCTAAACAACTCCCCCAGTCACGGCTTGCGCCGTGACAGCCCCCTCGGTGAGGGGGCCTCCGTGCGGTTTACTCGGTTCGCAGTGCCACCACGGGGTCCTTCTTGGCGGCGGAGCGGGAGGGGATGATACCCGCAAACAGGGTCAGCACCACGCTGATGATCACCAACAGCACCGCCGCCTGCGGGGGCAGGATGGCGTTGAGGATCTCAATGCCGGTTAGGTGATGCAGAATGATATTAATGGGGATGCACAGGGCGTAGGTGATGCCCACACCCAACAGACCCGACGTAAAGCCGATGATCACCGTTTCCGCATTAAACATACTGGATACATTACGTTTGGAGGCACCGATGGCGCGGAGAATACCGATCTCCTTGGTGCGCTCCTGCACCGAAATCAGGGTGATTACACCGATCATAATGGAGGACACCACCAGCGAGATCGCCACAAAGGCAATCAGCACGTAGGTGATGGCGTTGATGATGGTGGTGATGGAGGACATCATCAGACCTACGTAGTCGGTGTAGGTTATCTGCTCCAGTTCCTCTTTGCCCTCGTTATAGTCGGCGATGACTTCTTCAATAATATCCTTATTTTCAAAGGAGGAGGCGTAAATATTGATGCTGGCAGGGTCGTCCAGGGTTACACAGCCCAGCTCAATGAGGTTTTCATCATAAGAGGTGTCGGCAAACTCCAGCACCTCGTCGTAGTAGGTGGCGAACTGGGCGTCGGTGTAGGTCTTCATACCGGCGGTCAGCGCCATCTCCAATTGGGCGGCGGGCATCGCCGCCATTTGGGCCTGTACTCCGGCGGCGTACTGCATCTTCACCTGCTGGGTCACCATCTCGGTGTAGGTCTCGGTCATATCCTCGTCGGTCATCTTTTTGAGGTATTCTCCGATCTCCTCGGCGGCCATACCGGTCTGTCCCGCCAACGCCTGAGAGATGATCTGCTCCATTTTCTCACGGGTGACGCCCTTCAGTGCATCCTGCACCATACCGTCCAACTGCTCAGTGGAGGGGATGCTCATCATCTTGACGTAGGTTTCCGCCTTCTGCTGTTGGGTCAGACCGTCCACGTAGGATTTAAAGGCGGCGGTTTTCTCGGCGTCGGTCATACTGCCGGTGTTCTCTTTGAAAGGCAGACCGGTGAAGATGTCCTTGGAGGGGTCTGCCTGCTGTGCCTTCACCGCGGCGGAGTCGGCGGCGTGGGAGATGACGTACTCGGTCAACTCGTGGGTATAGGCGATGCTGCCGGACAGCATACCCGCTACGGCATCCTCGTTGGGGCGGATGATACCCGCTACCTTCAGCGGGGTGCCGTTGTCGTAGAGGTACTTCATACCCGCCTGGGTGTTCCGCAGGTCGGTGTATAAGCCGCTTTTGGGGTCGAGGGTGTAGCAGTCGGCGGAGAAAACGGTGCGGAACTCCATACCGCAAATGTCCTCGTAGGACCATTTTTCCTGCTCGTGTTGCACCTGGTTCTGGTCGATGGCGGCATCCGCCAGGGCGTCGATGTCCTCTTTGGATTTCAGACCCAAGGCGTACAGGGTCATATCGTCGATCTCGTTGAGGCTGTCCACCACCAGCACCACCTCGTTATAGGCGTTGGGCCAGGTGCCGTAGATGACATCGTACTGCTTTTTCAGCAGGGGGTTGATGGGGTCGCCGTTATCGCCGGGCAGCATCTCCTGCCACGTCACGGCGCTCATACCCGGCATGGTCATCATCTGGGAGGACATACCGTAGCTTTCTCCCATGCTCATCATACCCGACATATCCATACCGAAGTATTCCAGCAGCAGGTCCTGTAATAACTGCTGGGAGTCGGACAGAATGATGTCTCCGTCAATGTTCTTGGTGTAGATGAGCATATTCAGGTCATAGGTGTACTGGACACCGTTGACCGCTTCGTTCAGCGGGCTATTCTCCTTATCCATCTCCGTTTCCAGGAAGGTCTTAAAGGCGCCCAGATCGTTTTCATTGGATTCCATAGTGTTCAGGGCGTTGACCAGATCGTAGAACATGGTTTTCTGATACACGGCGTCCTTATCGTGGGCTCCGTGGGATTGGGCCTCGCCGATAAAGGTGGTCAGCAGACTGCCCATATCCATATGGGTGGACTCCAGCGTTAGGGGATAAGAGGATAGGGTATCCTCCTGCACTGTATCAATGTAGGTGGTCATACCGTTGGATACAGCGGTGATCAGCGCGATACCGATAATACCGATACTGCCCGCAAAGCTGGTCAGGGCGGTGCGTCCCTTTTTGGTGAACAGGTTTTTCAGAGACAGACCGAAGGAGGTGGCAAAGGACATAGAGGGCTTACGCTCGCGGCGGCGTTTTTTGCCTGCGGCGGCTTTCTCCTGCTCCAGTATCCGCTCGGCGGCCAGCTCCTCCTCGGTGAGGGGGGAGGAATCGTCGGTGATCTTACCGTCCAGCATACGGATGATGCGGGTGGAGTACTGCTCTGCCAGATCGGGGTTGTGGGTGACCATCACCACCAAGCGATCCTTTGCCACCTCTTTGAGCAGGTCCATGACCTGCACGCTGGTTTCGGTGTCAAGGGCGCCGGTGGGCTCATCCGCCAGGATGATGTCCGGGTCGTTGACCAGGGCGCGGGCAATGGCTACGCGCTGCATCTGACCGCCGGATAACTGGCTGGGCTTTTTACGCAGCTGATTTCCCAGACCTACCTGCTCCAATGCCGCCTTGGCACGGCGGCGGCGCTCACCCTTGGATACGCCGGAGAGGGTCAGCGCCAACTCCACGTTGTTCAGCACCGACTGGTGGGGGATGAGGTTGTAGCTCTGAAACACAAAGCCGATGGTATGATTGCGGTAGGTGTCCCAGTCGCGGTCCTTGAAATGGCGGGTGGACTTGCCGTTGATGATCAGGTCACCGTCGGTGTAGCGGTCCAAACCGCCCACGATGTTCAGCAGGGTGGTTTTTCCGCAGCCGGATTGACCCAGAATGGATACAAACTCATTGTGACGGAAATCCAACGTCACCCCGTTTAATGCCTGTACGGAATTATCGCCTGCATCGTAGATTTTAGTGATGTTTTTCAGTTGTAGCATCGTCATCTCTCCCGAAAATCTGTTTAACAATAGGGTACAATATATTTTATTCTACCACTATACCACACAAAAGGGAAGAAGTATGTAAAAAAATTGTAAAGGAATGGTAAAATAATTGATGATTGACAAGAGGCCCTTATTCATATTATAATGATGAGGTGAATAAAGCCTTTAAAATGGAAAGGATGCGTGAATGTGATGGAGAAAAAGAATAACGGCTGGAGTATCGTGCTGATCGTAGCGGCTTTGGTTGCGGCTGTGGTCACTGCGTTGGTGCTGTGCGTCCGCACCGAGCAGCGCCTGTATCGTCTGCTGGGCATGGTGGAAGAGTATCTGCCCGGCCGCCGTAAGAACGCCACCTTTGAGGTGGAACTGTAAAATGTAAAAAATGTCAACACTTTTTTGCTTTAAAGTGTTGACATTTCTTTTTTGTTGTGCTACAATGCAGAAAAATTGAACAAAGGCTGTGACGAAGACGGTCGAAGCGATGTGCTTTCAGAGAGCCGATGGTTGGTGTGAATCGGCAGCAGAGCGCTTCTTATGGCCCATCCCTTCCGAGCCGGTACGGCGAACCCTATGGGTAGTAGCCGTCCCCGTGATGGCTGCGTAAAAGTCTGTGGGACTGTTGGGTCCCGAGAGTGGCGGTTTCGGCCGCAAATTGAGTGGTACCGCGAGTGTATTTTCACCCGTCTCAATGTGTTAATTGAGACGGGTGTTTTTTTATCAAAGGAGTGAGGTAAAATGGCAACAACCGACAATTTGAAGCTGTATGAGGTGGCTCTGCGAATCCGTGAGATGCGTGAGATTCTGGAATTGTCTGCGGAGGCTATGGCGGAAAAAACCGGCGTCACCGTAGAAGAATACCGCACCTATGAGTCCGGTACGGTGGATTTCCCCTTCAGTTTCATTCATAAATGTGCACAGGCCTTTGACCTGGATATGACCGATCTGTTGGAGGGCCGCAGCGCCAACCTGCTGACCTCCTACACCGTCACCCGCAAAGGACAGGGCCAGCAGACCGCCAAGGAGGACGGCATTGACATCGCCCATCTGGCTCCCAAATTCCGCGATAAGATCGCCGAGCCCTATTGGGTGCGATATGAGTACGACCCTGCTCTGGTAAACAAGCCTATTCACTTAGCCACCCACTCGGGTCAGGAGTTCGACCTGGTCATCAGCGGTAAGCTGAAGGTGCAGATCGGCGACCACGTAGAGGTGCTGGGCGAGGGCGACAGCATCTACTATAATTCCTCCACCCCCCACGGAATGATTGCCGTGGACGGGCAGGACTGCGTATTCTGCGCGGTGGTGTTGCCCGGTGAGGAGACCAAGGAGGAAGAGGTGCGGGCCAGCATCGTCACTGCCAAATCCTCCGAGCCGCTGGTATGCGAGCGGTTTGTCGATACGGTGGAGGACCAGAACGGTGCTCTGCAGTCGATTGAATTTAAGAATACCGATACTTTTAATTTCGGCTTTGACATTGTGGACGGCATCGCCGAGAAATACCCCGACAAGCTGGCTATGCTCCATCTGGACGTCAACCGTACCGAGCGGCGGTTCACCTTCCGCGATATCAAACACTACTCCAACCAGTGCGCTAACTATTTCACCTCCCTCGGCATTAAGAAGGGTGATAAGGTGATGCTGGTGCTCAAGCGGCACTATCAGTTCTGGTTTGCTATGGTTGCTCTGCACAAATTGGGGGCAGTGGCCATCCCCGCTACCAACCAGCTGAAAGAGCACGATTTTGAATACCGCTATAATGCGGCGGGTGTATCCGCTATCGTCTGCACCGCCGACGGTGACACCGCCGATATTGCCGCGGCCGCCGCCGCCAAGTGCCCTCAGGTCAAAACCAAGATCTTAGTGGGCGGCAGTAAAGAGGGCTGGCACGATTTTGATAAGGAGTTCGGTCTGTTCTCCCGTAAGTTTGTGCGTCCCGAGGACGCCTCCGCCGGTGACGACACGGCGCTGATGTTCTTCACCTCCGGCACCACCGGCAACCCCAAGATGGCGGCCCACAAGCACACCTATGCGCTGGGTCATTACGTCACCGCTAAATACTGGCACTGCTGTCGGCGGGACGGTCTGCATCTGACCATCTCGGACACCGGCTGGGGCAAGAGCCTGTGGGGTAAATTGTACGGACAGTGGCTGTGCGAGGGAGCGGTATTTGTGTACGACTTTGACCGCTTTGACGAGGCGGATATTCTGCCCATGTTTGCCAAGTATCAGATCACCACTTTCTGTGCGCCGCCCACTATGCTGCGTATGCTCATCCGCGGTGACCTGTCTAAGTACGACCTGTCCTCCATCAAGCATATGACCACCGCCGGTGAGGCGCTGAATCCTGAGGTGTTCAAGCAGTTTAAGGCCGCCACGGGTCTGGAGATCATGGAGGGCTTCGGTCAGACCGAAACCACCCTGGCTATCGCCAATCTGGTGGGTACTGTGCCGAAGATCGGCTCTATGGGTAAGGCCTCGCCCCAGTTCGAACTGGATATCGTGGACCCCGACGGAAACAGTGTGCCCCCCGGCGAGACCGGAGAAATTGTCATCCATACCGACAAGAAAGTGCCCTGTGGCCTGTTCAAGGAGTATTATCTGGACACCGAAAAGACCACCGATGCCTGGCACGACGGCCTGTATCACACCGGCGACACCGCCTGGCGGGATGAGGACGGCTACTTCTGGTACGTCAGCCGCGTGGACGCCGTCATCAAGTCCTCCGGCTACCGCATCGGGCCTTTCGAGATCGAGAGTGTCATTATGGAACTGCCCTACGTGGTGGAGTGCGGCGTGTCCGCCGTGCCCGATGAGGTCCGCGGTCAGGTGGTCAAGGCCTCCATTATACTGACTAAGGGCACCGAGGGCACCGACGCACTGAAAAAGGAGATCCAGCAGTACGTCAAGGACCACACCGCCCCCTATAAATACCCCCGTGTGGTGGAATTCCGCGACAGTCTGCCCAAGACGATTTCCGGCAAAATTCAGCGTAATAAGTTATAAAATTTCCCATTTCCCAAAAAAGGTTGACAAACAGACTTTACTGTGCTAAAATACTACCAAACTTTAATACTTTAAAGGCATTGACGAAGAGGGCATATGTCAGCGTCATCCCAGAGAAACAGCGGTTGGTGCGAGCTGTTATGACAAGGCATCTGTTTGTAGCTTCTGAGCCGGAGGAAAGAAAGCACCCTTGCAGTGTGAGTAGAATCCTCCCGTGTATGCTACGTAAAGGCATAGGGATTGTTCGATCCCGAAGAGAGGTGGCTGTATAGCCGCAATTTGAGTGGTACCGCGGGTGCTGTTGTGATTTACAACACTCGTCTCAAAGTCAACAAGCTTTGGGACGAGTGTTTTTTATTTGTCCCGGATAGGAGAATGGTATGGAACCGATTACTGCGTTGGATTATAAAATTCAAGAAATGGCGGCCCGTATCCGCGAACTGCGAGAGATCGAGGGTCTGACCGCTGAGATGATGGCGGACAAGACCGGCGTTTCTGTAGAGGAGTACAACCGCTGTGAAGCAGGTAAGAGTGACCTAAACTTTGCCTTTATCTACCGTTGTGCTCAGGTGCTGAACGTCAACGTCACCGACATCATTGAGGGCTATAGCCCCAGGCTGAAATCCTTTACCGTCACCCGTCGGGGACAGGGACAGCAGATCGCCCAGGCCCACGGTATGACCTACTATAACCTGGCCTATGCTTTCCAGAACCGTATTGCGGAGCCGCTGTACGTGCGCAGTGTGTACGATCCTGCCGCCCAGCAGCAGGATATCGAGCTGACCTCCCATGACGGACAGGAGCTGGATCTGGTGCTGGAGGGTCAGCTGATGGTGCAGATCGGCGAGCACCGTGAGATTTTGGGTCCCGGCGACAGCATCTATTTTGATTCCGAGACCCCCCACGGTATGATCGCCGTGGGCGGTCAGGACTGCGTGTTCTACGCTATCGTGCTTAACCCTACCGGCGAGCCTATCCCCGAGCTGGCCCCCACCAAGGCCATCGTGGACCTGCCTGTGGATAAACGGGACGATTCTAACCGTATCTACAAGAAATTCATCGACGTGGTGGAGAACGAAAACGGCACCCCCACCTCCATCACCTTTAAGAACACCGAGCACTTTAACTTTGCCTTTGATCTGGTGGACGAGCTGGCGGATAAGCAGCCGGAGAAGTTGGCGATGATGCACGTGTCCCGTGATCATACCGAGCGCCGCTTCACCTTTAAGGATATGAAAAAGGCGTCCAACCAGTGCGCCAACTACTTTAAGTCCCTGGGCATCAAAAAGGGCGACCGCGTGATGCTGATACTTAAGCGGCACTACCAGTTCTGGTTTGCTATGCTGGGACTGAACAAGCTGGGCGCGGTGGCTATCCCTGCCCCCAATCAGCTGCTGGAGCACGATTTGGAGTACCGCTTCAACGCCGCCGGCGTTAAGGCGGTGCTGTGCACCGCCGACGGCGACGTGGCCACTCAGGTGGACCTGGCGGCGGCGAAATGCCCCACGGTACAGCATAAGCTCATCGTCAACGGCACCCGCGATGGTTGGCGCACCTTTGATGAAGAGTATACCCTGTACTCCACCCACTATAAACGCACCGAGGACGCCCCCGGCGGCGATGACCGTATGCTGATGTTCTTCACCTCCGGCACTACGGGCTATCCCAAGATCGCGGCGCATAACTATAAGTACGCGCTGGGTCATTTCCACACCGCCCGCTATTGGCACAACGTGGAGCCCGACGGTCTGCATTTTACCATCTGGGATACGGGTTGGGCCAAGGCGATGTGGGGCAAACTGTACGGCCAGTGGCTGTGCGAGGCGGCGACTTTCGTGTATGATTTCGACCGCTTTGACGCGGCGGATATTCTGCCGATGTTTGAGAAGTACGGCATCACCACCTTCTGTGCGCCGCCCACGATGCTGCGTATGATGATCAAGCAGGATATTTCCAAGTACGATTTTTCCTCGGTCAAGCATATGACCACCGCGGGCGAGGCGCTGAACCCTGAGGTGTACCGCCAATTCGAAAAGGCCACCGGCCTGCAGATCATCGAGGGCTTCGGTCAGACCGAGAGCACCATGATCATCGGTAATATGGTGGGCGCCTCCCACAAGATCGGGTCTATGGGTAAACCCGCTCCCATCTACGACGTGGAGCTCATCGACGCCGACGGCAACCCCGTTGCCACCGGTGAGGTGGGCGAGATCGTGGTCAATGTGAAGAACGGCGCCCCTTGCGGTCTGTTCACCGAGTATTACAACGCCCCCGACAAGACTGAAGAGGTGTGGCACGACGGCTATTATCACACCGGCGACACCGCCTGGCGGGACGAGGACGGCTTCTTCTGGTACGTGGGTCGCGTGGACGACGTCATCAAGTCCTCCGGCTACCGCATCGGTCCCTTTGAGATCGAGTCGGTGATTATGGAACTGCCCTACGTACTGGAATGCGGTGTATCCGCCGCCCCCGATG
>JAZNUN010000023.1:0-11699 GCA_045592345.1 Acutalibacteraceae bacterium
TGGTCCGAGTGACAGGGATCGAACCTGCGGCCTGATGGTCCCAAACCACCCGCGCTCCCAGCTGCGCCACACCCGGATTTTTATTCAATTTTTCTTTTCTTTGCGTGGAAGTGGGACAAACTGTGGTCAAACGCAAATTCCACGCTGTTTTGCGTTTTTATAAAACCCCGAAAGTCCGCACCGTTAAAGGCTTTTCGGGACTTTTGCAAAATTTTGGCTATAGCTACTAGGCACGCTCCCAAAGCAAGCGCGTTACTTTGTCGCTCTGATTCGGGAGAATGGCAAAGCCATTCTCAAGGAGGCGGCAACGACCACACTCGATCCGTACGAACTATAGCAGCCCGTGTGCCACACCTCGCTATCGTGGGGTGGACCGATATCCACCGCCTCTGCATTGTACTATAAATCCCGACGCAAGTCAAGAACTAACCGCCACATACAGGGGGCAAACAAGTGAGATGAGAAACAGCAGGGGTTAAAAAACGAGATTTTTGTCGCCTTTGACTTGTGCCCACTGTCATTCTGTGGTATGATGTAAAAAATGCAGCGGCAAAGACGTTATGGGGGGAAGGAGCAGGGCGAAGATGGGTAAAGCAATCCACGCGCGACGCTCCGAAAGTGACACCTGCTCCGCTGTGGCAGATCTGCTCTGCCGCCGCCCTATGCTGACCGTAGGGTGTGTAGCCATCCTCGCCGCCCTTGCCCTGTATCTCACGCCTGTGGTTGCCTGCAGTATAGCGGTAATCCTGCTGTTATGTATAGTCACGCCCCTCAGACGGATATGGTGGGTTCTGCTGACCGCCGCGGTGTTTCTGCTGTCTACGATGGGACACAGCATCCTGCAGGAGCAACGTCTGCTCCCCTTGGACGGATACACCGCCGTCATCACCGCCCGCGTAGTGGATATCCCCACCAACGGGCAGATGTACACCGTATCTGTGACAAACAGTGACAGCGTCCCCACGGGGGCGCGGCTGTCCCTCTACTGTCCACCCGGCTCCGAACCGGTACTCTACGATACCGTCACCGCCACCGTCAAACTGGAAAAGACGGACACCACCTATCGGCGGTCGGAACGGATATTCCTATACGCATTTCCTCAAGGGGAATGGGGTGCCTCCGCCGCCGTGACGGATGGCGAGAAAGCGCCCCTCACCCATCGCATAACTCGATGGTTCAGCCACACACTGAAGCAGACCCTGCCCGGAGAAGAAGGGGCGCTGTTGGCCGCCCTGTGCCTGGGGCAACGGCAAGAAGTGAACGAGGCGGTGAACACCGCCTTCCGCAACAGCGGTCTATCCCACCTGTTGGTGGTGTCGGGACTGCACCTGTCTATGCTGGCTGTGGCTCTGCGAGGTCTGCTCCGCCGTGTCGGAGTGGGGTATCGCCTATCGGCGGTGATGGTCCTGCCGATCATCTGGCTGTTTGCGGGGATGGTGGGCGGCACCTCTTCGGTGCTCCGCGCCGCGGTGATGTGCTCCCTATGGCTGATGGGTTTTGTTGTCCGCCGTCGCTACGACGGATTAAATGCCTGGGGTCTGGCGGCGGCGGTGTTACTGGCCGCCGATCCGTATCGGCTGTTAAACGCCGGATTTCAGCTCTCCTTTGCGGCCGCCGCAGGGGTGCTGATATTGGCGCCCCGCCTGTGCCGTACCGCGGCAGGGCAGATACCTCCCGACAACCGTCTCGCTCGTCTATGGGCGGGGATGTGGCGGTTTGTCCGCAACGGATGCGGGGTGTGCATCGGCGCTATGTTATTCACCCTACCCTTGTCAGTGTATTATTTCGGTGGTCTGTCCCTCACCGTGCTACCCGCCAACCTATTGGCTGTGGTGCCTGCAGGATGGGCGCTGACCATAGGATGGTTGGGACTATTGTGCTGTTCTATCCCTCTGTTGGGATGGGCAGGAAAACCCCTGCTGTTCGCCGCAGGGTGGCTGGCCCGCTATTTGGCGGGAGTGGCCCGTCTTTTGGGTCCCGACAGGGCGTTCTTGCCCCTGCCCCACACGTGGCAGAAACTGCTAATTGCCGCCCTGTGCGGCGTGGCGATTACGGGGATCCTGTGGCGTGTTCCGTGGCGGCGGGTGGTGACAGCCCTCGGTGCGTTGGCAGTGTGCGTCTGTGCCGTGGCGGTTCCCTTTACCCACCTATCTCCCCGTCTGACCGTCATCGCCAGAGGCGACCACGCCGCCGTGCTGATGCAACAGGGCGGACACGCCGCCTTACTGGTGGATCACGGCTGTATTCTGGGGGATATGCCCTATTATCTGGAACAAAACGGCGTCAGCCGTTTGGAATATTTATTCATCGACGGCGGAGAACCCGCCAATGCCGCGGCGTTGAGCCAACTATGGCTAACCTACGGGCAACCCGAGGTGTACGTCGCCAACGAGGAGGACTGGTACAGCCACACGGCGGTGCCCGTCTGCTACAGCATACCCGATGATCGGTGGGAGATGTGCGCGGGAGCATCCCTATCCCATAAAACAACCGGATGGTGGCAGATAATGATGAACGGTGCCGAGGCATCGGTGTGCACCGACCCCGCTCGATCCTGTCCCGTGGCAGGTGTGACCGTATACACCGCCCTGCCCCGCAACCTACCCACAGATGGGTATTGCATCCTGTCCTGTGACCGCGATGCCGTCCCCATCTTGCCCGAAAAAGGGCAATGCCGACTATTGACCTATGAAACCATAACCCTCACCGTCCGCAAGGACGGAGAATGGAGTGTATTACCGTGGCTATGACCGAAGCACAACTGAAAGACATCATCAAGAGCGGCTCTGCCAATCTCTACGTGCTGTACGGTGCCGAAACCTACCTCACCGAGCAATACGCCCGCCGTATCGCGGCGACCACGGTAGAGGAGGGGTTTGACGCCTTTAATCTCCAGCGGTTTGACGGTCAGGAGGCCACGGTGCAGCAGTTGGAAGAGGCAGCAGAGGCCCTGCCGTTGATGAGCGACCGCAAATGCGTGTTGGTGCGGGACTATGACGTGGCCTCCGACCCCGAAAAGGCGGTGGAGCTGATTGCCCATCTGCCCGACACCTGCGTACTGGTGTTTTGGTACATCACCACCCAGCCCGACAACCGCAAAAATGCGTGGAAAACCTTTCTGCAACAAGCGGAAAAATCGGGGGTGGTGATGAATTTCGCCCGTAAAGATCTGTCCGACACCGCCAAACTGCTGGCCGCCGGCGCCAAGCGGCGGGGATGCCGTCTGGACGTGGCGGATGCCCGTTATCTGGCGGAGCAGGTGGGCAACGACCTGCACCTGTTGCTGGGGGAACTGGAAAAACTGTGCGCTCTGGTGGGCGAGGGTGGCGAGATCACCCGCTCTCACATCGACACCGCCTGCCCCAAGAATTTAGAGGCGCGGGTGTTTGATCTGTCCAAAGCTATCCTGCGTCACCGCGCCGATCAGGCCTACGACCTGCTGTACCAGCTACGGGTGCGGCGTGAGGAGCCCGTGGCGGTGCTGGGCGTACTGTCCACCGCCTTTGCGGACCTGTACCGCGCCAAGGTGGCCGCCGCAGGCGGTCTGGCGGCAGAGAGTCTGGCGGCGGATTTCAAGAGTTATAAAGGCAAGGAGTTCCGTCTGCGTAATGCGGGGCGGGACGCCGCCCGCATCGGCATTACCGCCCTGCGGGACTGTCTGGAAATACTGGCAACCACTGACACCGCTCTGAAAATGGGTCGGGGGGACGGTTGGCTGTTATTGGAACAGACGGTAGCGCAACTGTGCAACCGTCTGCGGGAGGGTTGATATGCGCCGTGTACGTCAAGCCATCGTGGTGGAAGGCAAGCACGACGTTATCCGCGTCCGCAGTGCTGTGGACGCGGTAGTGATACCCACCAATGGCTTCCGCCTATTCAAAGATAAAGAGAAGATGGCTCTGCTGAGCCGTTTGGCGGCAACCCAGGGGCTCATCATCCTCACCGACAGCGACTCGGCGGGCAACATCATCCGCCGTCACCTGTGCGGGTGCATCCCCACCCAGCAAATGCGGCAGGCCTACATCCCCCAGCGGGTGGGCAAGGAACGGCGCAAAGCCGCCCCATCCAAGGAGGGGCTACTGGGGGTAGAGGGGATGGACTCCGATACCATCATCGCTGCCCTGGAACAGGCGGGGGCCACCTTTGAGGGGGAGGCAGATACCCCTCGTAAGAGTTTGGGGCTGACCAAGGCCGACCTGATGGAGGTAGGTCTGACAGGCGGCGCCAACAGCGGTGCGCGGCGGGTACAACTGCTGAAAGAGTTAGATCTGCCCGTCTATCTGTCCGCCAACCGCCTGTTAGAGGTACTCAACGCCACCGTCAGCCCCGAGGAATGGGCAACTCTGCTGTCCCAATGGGAGGAGTAAATCTCCCCTGCAAGAACACGATATGGAGAGGTAACAGTTATGAAACGATGTGTATTGCTGCTATTGTGCGTCGCACTGCTGCTGTGCGGGACGGGGTGCCGTGAGCAAGACCCCACCCCCGAGAAGGACCCCGTCAGCATCCCCGAAACCAGCGGTCCCAACCAATACGTGGTGGATCCCGTGATCAACCGCTTCATTTTAGAGTTTGAGAAGCAGCAGAGATACGTGATGGCGGGTCTGGTTCAGAATAGCGATCTCTCCTGTACCGCCTATATTGATATGTGCGAAGTGAGTATGCGCTCCACCGAGCGGGGGCTGTACTTCAGCATTGTCGGCGGCACCACCGAGGAACTGCGGGACCTTATGCTGGATATTTTCTATTCCATCGCTCAGGTGGTTGACCCCTCCTGCACCGACCAGCAAGCCCAGACGGCGGTGGACTATCTGACCGCCTCCGACCGCGTCATCACCCACTATAAGGTGAGCGCCGACGTAACGGTGAACAGCTACGTGCCGCTAGCATCCAACCCCACCGTAACGGTGGACAGCCGTATGGATTTTACCGCCCTCGGCTATGGATCAGAAGAATAATATATGATAAAACCACCCCTGCGGGGGTGGTTTTTTGTTGATTCTCGGCACATACTATCCCTAAAGGAGTGAGGGTATGTGTACAGCAGTATGGGATGGGGTCAACGGTCTGTTCGGACGGACGCTGGACCTGGAATATACCTATGACGAGCAGGTGGTGGTATCCCGCGGGGAGCGATGGGGCGGCCCGTATACTATGGTGGGCACTGCCACGGTGGCGGAGGGATATCCCCTCTACTACGATGCGGTAAACGACAGGGGGTTAGCCATAGCGGGGTTGCATTTCCCCCTCTCCTGCGTGTACCCGCCACCGCAGGATGGGGCGGAAAACGTGGGGAGCTACGGGCTGATTCCCACCCTGTTATCCCGCTGTGCCACGGTGGCTCAGGCGGTAGCGGAGATGGGGCGGATACATCTGTGCGGCGTCCCGTTCAGCGACGCCTATCCCCCCACGCCGCTCCACTGGATGATGGCGGACAGGGAGCGGACGGCGGTGATCGAGGCCACCGCCGAGGGGGTGCGGGTGATGGACAATCCCGCGGGGGTGATGGCCAACGAGCCGCCCCTGCCCCATCAGCTGACCCATCTGTCCCACTACGCCCATCTATCCCCCCGCCAACCCGTGGGGCGGTGGCAGAGCCCCGTCAGCCGCGGCGGGGGCTCCGTCGGAACGCCGGGGGATTATACCTCCCCCGCCCGCTTCGTGCGGGCCGCCTTTGGTGCCGCCCACGCCCCCGCGGAGGAGCCGGAGCGGAAAATCGGTGCTTATTTCCGACGGATGGCGACGGTGGAGGTGCCCCGCGGGTGGGTGCAGGCGGAGGACGGACGGTGGGTGGTGACCCACTATACATCCTGTATGGATCTGGAGGGTGGAGTGTACTACTACCGCACCTGCGGCTGCCACCGCATTACGGCGGTGAGACTGCGGATTCCCGATGGGGAAGATATGGTGTGCTATCCCCTGCGACGGCAGGAGGATATATTGTGGGAAAATTGAAAGAGGAAACTCCCTCCGTCAAAAATCAAAGCTTTTTGCCACCTCCCTCACAGAGGGAGGCTAAACGCTATGGAAGAGTGGGAGAGAACAACGAAAACCTCCACCCGTATGGGTGGAGGTTTTTTATTTTACCATTCAATCGGTGTCATACCGTGGCGCTGTAAAATCGCGTTGGTCTTGGAAAAGTGTCCGCAACCGAAAAAGCCACGGGAGGCGGACAAGGGGCTGGGATGCACCGTCTGCAATTTATAATGGATGGGATTCTGTATCAGCTGACCCTTGCGCTGGGCGTGGGCGCCCCACAGCAGAAACACCACCGGCGTCTGCTTTTTGTCCAGCTCCGCAATAATGCGGTCGGTGACCCGCTCCCAGCCGATGTCCTTATGGCTGGTGGGCTGTCCCTCCCGCACGGTGAGCACCGTGTTCAAAAGCAGCACGCCCTGCCGCGCCCAGGCGGTCAGATCCCCCGTAGGCGGCTCCGCCTTGCCCACATCGGTGGACAATTCCTTGAAAATATTCTTCAGGGACGGGGGCGGCACCACCCCGGGCCGTACCGAAAAGCACAGGCCGTGGGCCTGACCCGCTCCGTGGTAGGGGTCCTGACCGATGATCACCACCTTGGTGTCCGCAAAAGAGGTGTATTTCAGCGCATTGAAAATATCGTGCATAGGCGGGTACACCCGCTGCGTGGCATATTCCCGCTTCAGCACCTGGCGCAAGTGGAGATAGTAGTCCTTCTCCCACTCGTCCGCCAGAATGTCGTCCCAATCATTACCGATACATACCATACTGGATCCCCCCTGTTTTCCTCATTATACCACGGGGAGGGGAAAATGTAAATACGGCATAAAAGGAGGTGTTTCTTGACATTTTTCGTCGGGTGGCATACAATAAACGTATTAAGGTTAGAGGAGTGCTGACTATGAAAAAATGGATCGCCCTGCTGTTATCCCTGCTGATGCTGGTGAACCTCACCGCCTGCGGCGGTGCCACCCCGCCCGAGGGCTGGTACACCGAGGGGACCGTCACCCTATCCAAGGGGCAGATAAAGGAGATTGTGAACAGCGATTTCACCACCCCTAAGAACGTCATCGTCATCATCGGTGACGGTATGGGACCCAACGATATCACCCTGGCTGAGGAATACGCCGAGGGTGTGTACGACTACGGTACCGTGCTCAATCAGATCCCTCACCACGGTCTGGCCACCACCCATTCCGCCAGCGACGCCGTCACCGACTCGGCGGCCTCCGCCACCGCCCTGTCCACCGGTGTCAAGACCAACAACGGTGTCATCGGCAAGGACCCTACGGGCAACGATCTCACCACCATGGCGGAGCGCGCACGCGCGGCGGGGAAAAAGGTGGGCATCATCACCGACGAGGACCTGTCCGGCGCCACCCCCACCGGCTTTGTGGTGCATAATTCCTCCCGCGAGAACGATGCCGAACTGGTCAACGCCATGGTGAAATTCAAGCCCGACGTGCTGATGTGCCAGGATTACACCGCCGTGTTTGCTCCGCTGGACACCGACGCCCGAAAGATTTTCAACGATGAGTATCTGGTGGCGAAAAAGTTTGATAAATTCGCCGAGGTGCTGGACACCGACCCTAACAATGATAAGCCCTTTTTCGGGTTCCTGAACGGCTTTTCCACCGTGGCGTCGGATAATCTGGCTCAGTGCGCTCAGGTGGCCTTTAAGCGGTTGCAGAACGACAACGGATTTTTCCTGATGATCGAGAGCTCCGGCACCGACAAGTACGGGCATAAGAACAATATGACCGGCAAGCTGAACAGCGTGGTAACGCTGGACCGCACCGTGGCCGCCGCCCTGCTGTTCATGCAGGATAACCCCGACACCCTGCTGATCATCACCTCCGACCACGAGACCGGCGGCGTGCAGCTGCCGGATAGCGAGGACGCGCGGGTCAGCGATCTGCTCACCGTCACCGAGCACACCGACACCCCCGTGCGGGTGTTCGCCGTGGGACAGGGCAGCGAGTATTTTAGCGGCAAGACGGTGGATAATACCGATATTGCTAAATTTGTGATCAAGGCGATTGAGGGTAAATAAGCGATAATAGAACAATGGTTACATAGCAAAAAGCGAGGTGAATTTCACCTCGCTTTTATGGTTATATTTCTAACTTGTATGTTTTTATTGTTTCACTTGAACCAGTCAAGTGAGCAGTAATAAAGCAAAACCATTTACTATCTGAACTATGGTCTTCAAAACATATCCATTCGTCGTTATCATTTAGATAATAAGATGCAACTCTAAAGTTTTTGTTATTAACCTCTGTTACCGTTTTAATTGTGCGATTTACTCTGTTTGCGATATAGTCTATAATGTTGTTTTCAAACTCGTCGAGGTTGTCGAAATCCCACTCTTGCCAAGAAACCTCGTCATCAACAGAAGCGTATAAATATTTTTTACCATCACATTTTTGTGTGCAAATCTCAAGCATTAGTTCCATATTATCTTTTGAGCCAGCAAAAGCGACAGTGACCTCGTCGTAATCTATAAAATGATCAATTCCACATTTTTGGCTAATTGCTTGTTTTATCCTTGTTATACTGTCTACTTCTCGTTGTGCATCTTCTTCATGAATTTTTGTTGCGTGAAAGAATTTGAATAATGACATAAGTTTCACCTCGTTTAATTTATTATAGCATATTCTGTTTCAAAAGTAAATTCACGCAGTATAAATCTCCTCAAAATACAGATAATAACAACACAATTTGTAATTTAAGGAGAAATGTATATATGAAAGCAACAGGTATTGTGAGAAGAATCGATGACCTTGGGCGTGTGGTGATTCCCAAAGAGATTCGCCGCACGATGCGGATTCGGGAGGGGGACCCGCTGGAAATCTTTACCGAGAAGGACGGCGAGGTGGTATTTAAAAAATACTCCCCCGTGGGGGAATTGTCCCCCTTTGCGGTGCAGTACGCCGACGTGCTGGCCCGCGCCTGCAATATGACCGTGCTGGTGTGCGACCGCGACCACGTCATCGCCGCCGCCGGACCCAGCCGCAAGGAATTCTATGAGCGCCGCGTGTCCGCCGGTCTTGACGAGGTGATGGAGGGGCGCCAGACCTATGTGGCGGCAGGGAGTGGACACCGTCTGCAACCCGCCGACACCGTGCCCCGCTACGCCGCCGTGGCCTGCCCCATCATCGCCTCCGGTGACGTCACCGGCGCGGTGTGCCTCATCCAGCCCGAGGGGGGCGGCGCCCCCGCCGAGGGGGACGTGCGGCTGGCACAGGTAGCCGCCGCGTTCCTGGGCAAACAAATGGAGGAATAAACCGCAACGCGCCCCCGCCTGAATACAGGCGGGGGCGCGTTTCTGCATCTATATCGGCGGGTGGTGTACACCCGTCCCTTTTTATACCTTTATTTCCGGTCAAACAGAGCGCGGCGCTGGGTGGACAGTTTCATTTTATCCCGCAGTTCAGAAACCTTGTCTTCGGCAATCAGGTTTCTCAGACTGCAAAACTCCTCTACAAACACGTCCATCTGTTGCAACAAGGCCTCCTTGTTCAGCATAAACAGCTCGCTCCACATAGCGTCGTTAATGCGGGCGATACGGGTCAGGTCGCGGAAAGAGTCGCCGGTATAATCCACCAAACTCTCATCATCACAGCAGGTCATCAGACTGACCGCGATACAGTGGGTCAGCTGGGACACAAAACCGATCATTTCATCGTGCTTTTGCGGAGATAGCTCCGCGATACGGGCAAAGCCCAGATAGATGCCCAGCTTTTTGCAGTTGTCAATGCCTTCCTTGGTGTTGCTCTCGGTAGGTACAACGATGTAGTTCGCACCGTTAAAGATGCGGTCATCGCTGTTCTCTACGCCGTACACTTCCCGACCCGCCATAGGGTGGGCGGCAACGAACTCCACGTCGGGACGGAGCATCGCTTGAATCTCCGCTACCACACACTGCTTCACGCCGGTGACGTCGGTGATGAGCGTGCCGGGGCGAAACAACGATTGATTCTCCTTAATCCATTGCACAAACACCTTGGGGTATAACGCGAACACGATCACGTCGGCTTCTTCGATCAGCCGCGAATTTACCGTATCGCTCCCCTCTTGGATGATGCCGTTCTCCAGGGCGTAACGAATGCTCTCTGCCCTAACGTCAATGGCGGTGACGCGGATTCCTTTTTTGGTCAGGGCTTTTGCGTAGCTACCGCCCAGCAGGCCGAGACCCACGATCAGCACGTTTGAGTCGATATCAAAGGGTTTCATCATGAATGACTACTCCTAACTGTTTCATAACATCAAAAAAATTCGGCATACTTTTTCGCACCGCTTCGGCCCCGTCTATCGTGCCGCCCACCAGGGTGAGCAAAACACAAAGGGACATCACGATGCGGTGGTCATTGTGACCACACAACACATCCTCCGGTTTGTGAAAGGCGGCAGGGGTCACCGTGATGCGGTTTTCCTCCACCTCCACCGATACGCCGAACTTGCGTAGCTCCTGCGCCATAGCGGCGCCGCGGTCGCTCTCCTTGATCTTGAGCCGCCGCGTGCCCGTGAAGACGGCGCCCTGCTTAGCGGCGGCCACCGCCATCAGGACGGGACCCAAATCGGGGCAATCCGACAAATCAATGTGCGCCACGCCCCGCTCCAACTGCGGAAGCAGGTGGGCGTACACTTTATCCCCCTGCAAACTGTCGGGGTTCAGCTCCGTTATCGTCACGTCGGCACCCAGCGTCCCCAAGGCCGCAAAAAACGCCGCGTTGGAGTAATCCCCCTCCACGGTAACGTCCCGCGGCTGATACCGCTGACCGCCCTTAATGACGAGGGTGTGGTCGTTATCCCAGCACACCTCAACACCAAAGGTGCGTAAGGCATCCACCGTCATACGGACGTAGGACAGGCTCTCGATGGGCGGCGTGACGATGATGCGGCTGTCCCCCTCCAACAGGGGCAGGGCGAACAACAGTCCTGTGACAAACTGGCTGCTGACGTCACCGGGCAGGGTGTAATCGCCGGCGGTCAGCCGCCCCGACACCGCAATCCGCACGCCGTCGTTATCAAACGCAATCCCCTGTCGGGCGCATATATCTTGGTACACCCCCATAGGGCGGCGTAACAGCGTCTCACTGCCGTAGAGGGCGGCTTCGCCATCCCCTGACATACACAGGGGCAGGAAAAACCGCAGGGTGGAGCCGCTCTCCCTGCACTGCAAAGGCGCGGCGGCACCGCGAGGGGTGCCGATGCCGTCAATGGTGACCGTATCCCCCTCATAGGTGAACAGGGCGCCCAGCGCCTGCAGGCAGTCCAGGGTGGCCAACACGTCCTCTGAGGGCGCAATGCCGTGGATGATGCTCCTGCCCTCGCCCAGCCCGCCGCATATCAACAGGCGGTGAGCCATACTCTTGGATGGCGGGGCCGCTACGGTGCCGGCGGGGGTGCATTTTTTAACGGAAATCCTCATATTACTGATCCTTTATATCCAAAAGATAGTCGATGGCGTCGGTGTATCCTGCTATACCCCGTCCCGCAATTACCGTTTCGCAGGCAAGGCGAACATAGCTGACAGTTCTAAACGACTCACGGACGTCCACGTCGGAAATATGCACCTCCACCGTGGGGATGCCCACCGCCTTCACCGCGTCCAACAGAGCCACGCTGGTGTGGGTATAGGCCGCGGGATTGATGACGATGCCGTCGGCGGTGCCGTAGGCACTCTGGATCTTATCCACCAGATCCCCCTCGTGGTTGGA
>JAZNUN010000024.1:0-16719 GCA_045592345.1 Acutalibacteraceae bacterium
TCCGCCCCATCGCCTACGACCCCATGAACCACGACTACCTGCTGGTCACCGAAAAGGTGGGCAACGCCTTCGAGGACGGCGTGGAGTTGAAGTAATCAGGAAACTCCCTCCGTCTTCGCCCTTCGGGCGAATCCACCTCCCTCGGAGAGGGAGGCTTTGGGACGATGTGAGCATCGTCCTCTACGGGGTCTATCCGGGGTTGGGTAGGGAATGCATTTATGCATTCCGCTAACGGGACGGGAAACCCGTCCCCTACGGTGTTGCTGTAAGGTAGGATAGGGACTGGAGGGGCGGCAATCTGCCGCCTGCGGGGGGATTTTGGGGGCGGAACGCTCCGCGACCACCTTATCCTTCATTTGCTCCGCAAATGCCACCTTCCCCTCGAGGGGAAGGTTTGGGTGGGGCGGGATATATTTTTTGCGGATATTGTTGCTTTTTTGTCATTGACAGAGCATCTGCTGTATGATATGATAATAATTGGTATATAGTTTTTTATTTATACCCATATTCATTCGTACAGAAAGGAGCATGCGTGATGAAAAAGTACACTACCCCTCAGCTGGACGAGCTGAACCTCGTTGCCGAAGAGGCCATCAGCGCCCCTCTGGAGGGCAGCAACACCTTCAACGACGGCGAGCTGGAGTGGTAAGCAGTTGTTGAAAAACGCGAAATCCTGAGAATCGGTGCCGCCTCCTGGAAAGGCCTGTCCTTTTCCCGAAACGGTAACTGGGGTGGCTTTCAGTTTCTGCTGATTGCTACCTTTCATTGCCACCCCTCGAGAAAGGCGTTCCGCCTTTCTCCCGAGCCAAAGTGCAACCGAGGGTGGCTTTCAGTTTCTGCTGATTGCTACCTTTCATTGCCGCCCTTTGAGAAAGGCGTTCCGCCTTTCTCCCAAGCTGGAATGGTGTCTGGGTTACCGCCTCCCGAAACGGTACATGATTCTCACAAACCAAAGCAAAGCCAAATACAAGGAGGAAAAAACAATGAAAATGCGTAAAATCATAGCCATCGCGGCGGCTGTGCTGATGCTGGTAAGCGTCATGCCCATCGCTGCTTTTGCTGCGGACACCACCGTGAGCTACGACTTTTCTACGTTCAGCGGTTCCAGTACCCAGTACGCTCAGCAGAGCCACGACTTAGGTAACGGCCTGAACGTCAGCATGGTCGGCTGCCACATCAATACTCAACTGCGTTTTTACAATTCTCAGTCTTCGGTTGAGGCCATCTTCAACGTAACCGATAAAGAGATCACCTCGATGACTCTCAATGCCGGTTACAAAGCCGGCAACATGACCGTGTCTACGTCTGCTGACGGTGCTACTTGGAGCGATGCCGGCTCTATCACCACCACCACCAGCTACACTGATTACACCGTCAATTTCGACTCCTCTGCTAAGTACGTCAAACTGGGCAAGGGTACCGGCACCGCTCAGATTCGTATCAAAACCGTCTCCTTCACCGTGGTTGACGCCGCCGGCGGCGAAGAGCCCCCTGTTACCTGCGAGCACGTTTGGTTGGATGCCAACTGCACTACCCCCAAGACCTGCTCCCTGTGCGGCGAGACCGAGGGCGAGGCTCTGGGTCACTCCTATGGCGAGGCCGTGGAGACTGTGGCTCCCGACTGCACCAACGCCGGTGAGAAGCAGTCCACCTGCTCTGCCTGCGGCGACGTGAAGACCGAGACTATCGCCGCTCTGGGTCACAACTATGTGGACGGTGTCTGCGCCGTGTGCGGCGAGGCACAGCCCCTGGAAGTGACCATCGAGACCTTTGCGAACACCGGTGTTCTGGACGGCACTGCCTCCATTTCCTGGACGAACGGCGGCTTCCAGTTTACCGCTTACAAGGCCGGCTCCTCTTCTGCCATCCGTACCAGTGATGCGGACCACTTCCGTATCTATGCCCACAACAAGGTGGTTGTTTCCGGTCTGAACGACGAGAAGTTGACTAAGGTTCAGTTCAATGCTACCTCCGCTTCTTATGCCACCGTTCTGGGCGGCTGTACCGCCGAGGGCTGGGAGGTTAGCGTGGACGACACTGTGGTCACCTTCACCGCCACCGCCGCCAACGGCGCTGATAGCCTGACCATCGAGGACGTTTCTGCTCAGACCCGCGTAAGCAGCGTGATCATCACCCCCTATGTTGCCTCCGAGTCCGACTGCGAGCACGACTACGTGGGCGTGGAGACTCAGGCTCCCACCTGCACCGAGACCGGTGTGACCACCTATACCTGCTCCAAGTGCGGCGAGTCCTACACCGAGGATATCGCTACTATCCCCCACGACTATGCTGAGAGCATTGTCGATTCCACCTGCACCGCCACCGGCACCAAGGCCTACACCTGCTCTGTGTGCGGCGACAACTACAGCGAAGAGATTCCCATGAAGTCCCACAACTACGTTGACGACGTATGTGACGTCTGCGGCGCTGTCAAGGCCTACAAGGGCACCATCACCTTCGATGCGGACAAGACTCAGCGCACCGAGTATTCCACCTCTATCCAGAAGTGGGAGAACGAGGGTCTGACCTTTGTCAATAACAAGGCTTCTTCCACCACCAACGTGGGCGACTACGGCGCTCCCGGTCGTTTCTACAAGAACTCTCAGATCATCATCGAGTTCCCCGAGATGTCCAAGCTGATCATTGATGCTTCCGGCATCGGTTCCAGCTATCTGTGGGAAGCCTCTTTGGATGCCGCCGGTGTGTCCTACACCGTGGCTGACGGCATCTACACCATCACCTTTGCTGAGGCTGTGAACAGCATCGAACTGACCGCTGCCAACCAGGTGCGCGCTAACAGCATCACCGCCATCGTGGCTCACGAGTGCGTCTACGACAACGACTTCGACGCTGACTGCAATGTCTGTGGCGCTATCCGTGAAGTGAACAGCCCCATCTCTTGCATCGGTAAATCTGTCTCTGAGGACGTGAACGGCTACGCTGTTCTGTTCAATGCTGCGGTTGAGGGCATCGTCGTGAAGGAAGGCACCTTCGTGCAGGCCGACTTCACCAACGCCACCTACAACGGCTACAAGTTGCTGGGCCTGGGCGTGAAGGCCTCCAACGGCACTTCCGAGACCACCATCGATGGTCTGCGTATGTACGATCTGGAAGAGAGCAACGCTAAGTTTGCCTTCCGTATCATCAACATCCCCGCTGACAAGCTGAATGTAGAGATCACCATGACTCCCTACTACGTCATCGAGATCGACGGCGTGGCTACCACCATCTACGGTGAGACTCAGGTCGGCTCCTATGCTGAGGTTGCCGGCTGATTAGGCCAAATCAGCTATAAGTAAATAGCAGTACGACCCCCACGGAATGATCCGTGGGGGTCTTTCTTTTGCGTGGGTGGATATGTGGATGAAAATGCGGGCAGGTGATGAAAAGCCGTCAACGGTGCGGATCGTAAGGATTTTTACGATGGGAGACGGTCACAATGTCGAGTTTCTCAAATGTACTGTAAAGGCGTTAAACTTTACAGACTTTTTGTTGCTTATGCCGATTTTGGACGCGAATTTTTGCTGTTTTTTCTCCACATTTTCACAGGCGGTTTCACGGTTTTTCGTTGACTTTCTGTATATATGTGGTAAAATGTAAGATGGTATCAAATTGTGGTATCATATACCCAGATTTCCATCTTATGTAAGAAAGGAGAATGCGTGATGAAAAAGTACACCACCCCCCAGCTGGACGAGCTGAATCTTGTTGCCGAAGAGGCCATCAGCGCCCCTCTGGAGGGCAGCAACACCTTCAACGACGGCGAGCTGGAGTGGTAAGCAGTTGTTGAAAAACGCAAAGCTCTGAGAATCAGTGCCGCCTCCTGGAAAGGCCTGTCCTTTTCCCGAAACGGTAACCGGGTGGCTTTCAGTTTCTGCTGATTGCTACCTTTCATTGCCACCCTTCGAGAAAGGCGTTCCGCCTTTCTCCCGAGCCGGAGTGCAACCGAGGGTGGCTTTCAGTTTCTGCTGATTGCTACCTTTCATTGCCACCCCTCGAGAAAGGCGTTCCGCCTTTCTCCTGAGCCGGTGTGGTATTTTGGTTACCGCCTCCCGAAACGGTACATAATTCTCACAAACCCAAAAACATAAATCAAGGAGGAAATACAATGAAAATGCGTAAAATCGTAGCCATTGTGGCGGCTGTGCTGATGCTGTTGAGCGTTATGCCCATCGCTGCTTTTGCTGCGGACACCGAAATCATCTTTGAGTTGGGTGCCAATGGCGATGCCACTCATAAGGATGGTAGCACTGCAAAAACAGACTATACTGAAACTGTCGGAGATTACACCTTAAGCATCACCGGTGGAACCAAGATGTATCCTACTTCGTATGATGCCAAGGGTAATAGCTGTATCAAGCTGGGTACCGGTAGCGCTGTCGGTGGCTTTAGCTTGACCGCCCCCGACAACGTCACTTCTGTTATCATCGCTGCGGGTAAGTACAAGACCAACGCCACTGTGTTGGATATCAACGGCACCACTTATACCCTTACCAATGCTTCCAATGACGGTGCGTATGATAGCATCACTATCGACACTACCTCTACCAAGACCATTACGCTCACCACTACTTCTAGCGGTAAGCGTGCAATGATCAACTCCATCACCTACGTGGTCGAGGCCGGCTCCACCGATCCCGACACGCCTACCTGCGAGCACGTGAGCGATGCCACCTACGCTTGCCAGGAAGGCACCTGCACCCTGTGCGGCGAGACCGTAGCGGCTGTCGCCCACAAGTACAGTAATGCTTGTGTCGCCGAGTGTGAGTACGGCTGCGGCACCGCCAACCCTGACTATGCCGACCACGTGTACACTAGCGACTATGACGCCTCCTGCAACGTGTGCGCCGCTACCCGCGACGTCACTCTGCCCGAGGCTGACAGCGAACTGACCATCCCTGAAGCTAACGCTCTGGGCGCCGGTCTGGATGCCAATACCTACACCGAGGGCAAGTACTACGTCAGCGGCGTCATCGAAAGCATCGACAACACCACCTACGGCAACGTGTACATCCAGGACGAGGACGGCAACAAGCTATATGTCTACGGTGTGTACAGCGCTGACGGCACTGTCCGTTACGACGCTATGGATCCCCAGCCCATCGTGGGCGATACTGTTAAGCTGTACGGTGTCATCGGCAACTACTACGGCTCCGTTCAGATGAAGAACAGCTGGATGGCCGACCTGCAGCAGACCGGCTGCGCTCACGACTACGTCGGCGTTGAGACCACTCCCGCTAGCTGTACCGCGGCCGGTGTGATGACCTACACCTGCTCTGCCTGCGGTGACAGCTACACCGAAGATATCCCCGTGACCGACCACACCTACGTGGACGGCTTCTGCTCCGTCTGCGGTGCCGAGGAGATCAATCTGGTCGAGTATACCATCACCTTTGATGCTAACATGACTCAGCGCACCGAGTACTCCACCTCCGCTCAGGTGTGGACCGAGGGCGATCTGGTGTTCACCAACAACAAGGGTGGCTCCTCCTCCAATGTGGGTAATTATTCCAACCCCGTCCGCCTTTATAAGACCTCTGAGGTCGTGATTGCCTGTCCCGGTATGACCAGCATCGTCATCGACGCCTCCTCCGTGGGCGGCACCAAGTATGCCACCCCCTGGGCTGACACTCTGACCGCTGCCGGTCTGACCTACACCGCTACTACCGATAACATCTATACTGTCACTCTGGCTGAGCCGGTGGACAGCATCACCCTAACCTGCTCTGCACAGATCCGTGCTCTGAGCATCACCGTCACTGCGGCTGCTCAGGGCAGCGCGGCTGAATGCGAGCACACCAATGCGGTGGCTTGCGACAAGTATTGCCCCGATTGTAACTCTTTGATCAACGAGGAGGCCGCCCACAAGAGCGATGCCGCCTATCCCTGCTACGACGGCACCTGCGAGTACTGCGGCGAGACCGTCGAGGGCGACGGTCACTCCTTTGACGAGAACGACATCTGCACCGTCTGCGGTCAGGCTCCTGTTCCCGAGAACCCTGTGGATCCCGAGAATCCCCAGCAGTACGTCTTCTCCGAGTTTGCCGCTGGTACCCAGTATGCTGAGAACGAGAAGCACTATCTGGATAACGCTGTGACCGTGATCACCACTCAGGCTCATTTCACCAGCGAGCTGCGTCTGTACTCCAGTACCACCTACAACGGTAGCGCCATCATCAAGTCCACCAAGGACATCTCCGCCATCGTGCTGAATGCCGGTAACAACGTGGACGTGCTGAACCTGTACGTCTCTGAGGACGGCGAGGTCTACCAGGCTATTGAGGTCACCGCCACCGCCTACAACGATTACACCGTGCTCATCCCCGAGATGACCAAGTACATCAAGCTGGACGTGGCCGGCGATCAGCAGATTCGTATCAAGAATATGACCCTGTACTTCGACGGCGAGGTGCCCCACGTCTGCGAATACACCGCTGAGGTGACCAAAGAGGCCACCTGCGGTGAGGCCGGCGTGACCACCTACACCTGCTCCTGCGGCGCCTCCTACACTGAGGAGATTCCCGCCACCGGCGAGCACAGCTACTTCTATCCCTGTGACATCATCTGCCAGGTTTGCTATCAGGAGACCAACCCCGACGCCGCCCACAACATCGTGGCTGTGGAGGCTGTGGAGGCTACCTGCGGCGCCAACGGTAACGTTGCTTACTGGTATTGCTCCGACTGCGGCTCCGCTTGGCTGGATACCGATTGCACCATCGTCACCAACCAGCGCAGCGTTATCGTTCCCGCCTCCGGCGAGCACACCTACGACGACGAGTACGACGTGGATTGTAACGTGTGCGGCGAGGTCCGTGAGGTTGAGACTCCTGTTGAGATCAACTACGGCGATGCCGACGGCAACGGTGAGATCGAGGTCCTTGATGCCGCTTTGATACAGCAGTATCTGGCCGGTTACGACGTAACTCTGAATGAGGCTGCTGCCGATGCCGACGGCAACGGCAAGATCGAGGTCCTTGATGCCGCTCTGGTGCAGCAGTATCTGGCCGGTTACGACGTGACTCTTGGCCCGGAAGAGACTCCGGACACGGAGGACAACAACCAATTCAACGACGGCACACTTGTTTGGCCCGAATCCTAAGTCTAAAGGACATGTACCGACTTTTAGAAAGCCAGTACCTTTTCCAAAAACGATATGCGTTCCCGTCCGGCAAAACTTTTTTGCGAGGATGCCCACCACACTATGTGAGGAACAGAATAGAGCGTATCAACAACACTCACCTGTTGTGGTATGATTTCTCCAACGCCATATCGTCTGTATAGCTGTAACCCCCACGGTGAAAACCGTGGGGGTTTTCCTTTTATAGGGAGAAGATGAGGGAAACCCGTCCCGTTGGGGAATTTAAGGCGGTGCGGGGAGATGGAAAACTCCCTCCGGCTTTCGCCTGCGGCGAAAGCCACCTCCCTCACAGAGGGAGGCTAACGAGGTAGTGCGGAGTGGTAGGGACAGGCACTGACCGTTCGCGGGAGCAAGGTCTCGCCACTACGGGGGGCCGTAAGTGGGCACAGCGAAGAAATCAACGAAAAAACATACCGAACACAACAAAAAAACGCAACCCTATTTGTGCACTTTTATAGCAGTTTGTTATTGACATCTATATTAATATATTATATAATAGTGACGGTTATATATACCATTTAACCTGGCAATCTATCCCAAATCGCAAAATTACGAGGAAAGGAGGAAATCGTAATGAAAAAGTACATCAACCCCGAGATGAAGGAGCTGGCTTTTGTGGCTGAGGAGACTATTGCTGACCTTAACGGTAACCTGCAGGGTAGCAACCTCTATAACGACACAAGCTTTGGTGACTTGACCGGCGGCGGCACGCAGGGTCAGCAGCTGAACGGCTAATCTCGAACGCGCAAATCCCCAAGCACAATTCCTAATTCTGTAAGGAGGAAAAGTACGCAATGAAAAACATTCGCAAGATTGTTGCCATTCTGTCCGCAGTTCTGATGCTGTGCTCCGTACTGCCTATGAGCGCTTTCGCTGCTGAAGGCGACGTGGTTACCAGCATTGACTGGAACGACGGCGAAGTGAAATTCAATGTTGGCGAAGTCGTTGCCGAGGGTCCCGACGGTAGCAACTGCTACAAGTGGACTGCCACCGGCGGCTGGAGCGCCACCTACATAACTGTGGCTAATATGGACTCCGCTAAAGACTACACCATCACCATGAAGGCGAAGGGTTCCGTTGCCGGCGGTATGGGCATCACCATCCAGAACGGCGACTGGGGTTCCTATTGGAACGGTCCCACCTTCGACGTCACCACCGAGTGGCAGGAAGTGATTATCGCCCTGCCTGCCAACGGTATTCCCTTTGCTGCCGGCACCATCCTGTTCAAATTCCAGGATGTGGGCGTGGCCATGGACCTGTACGTGGATGACCTGGTCATCTCCGAGGGCCTGCCCGAGGTTCCCCTGTGCGAGAACGGCGACTTTGAGACCGGCGACGGCACCAACTGGATCCTGTCTCAGGGTTCCGCTGTTGATGCCACCGCTGCTCAAAACGGCTCCTACGGTGCCCACCTGATCAGTGGTGCCAACTGGAACAGCATGCTGGAGCGCACCTTTGATGTGGTGGCCGGCAAGAAATACGAGCTGACTTTCTGGGCTAAGGCTGTTTCCGGCGGTTCCAACATCAAGTTCCTGGACCAGAACTGGCAGGGCTCTGCTCTGGCTACCGGCGTTTGGTTCAACAAGGCCGACTGGACTCAGGTTGCCGTGACCTTCACCGCTGTCAGCGATAAGTTCTACTTCCAGTTCTGCGGCGCCGGCGATATAGCTTCCGAGCTGTACGTGGACGACGTAAACCTGATGGAAATCTCCTATGACGGCTATATCACCAACGGTAACTTCGACCTCGGTGATGTCCGCTCTTGGACCAATCTGTGGGGCAACAGCTCCATTGAGCTGGTCGAGGGCTACGACAGCGAGTATGCTATTAAGGGTACCGCTAACAGCGCCTACAACATCACCTATCAGGAAGTTGTAGTTGAGCCCAACACCGATTACACCGTCATCTGCTACAGCAAGGATTCTTCCGACTCTGCTTTGTGGATCAAGAATGCCGGCGGTAACGGCGACATCGTTAGCAATAACTTCAACAGCGGTTCCGATTGGGGTCTGACCGTGTCCAGCTTCAATTCCGGCTCCAACTCCTCTATTTGGGTCGGCTTGATGGGTATCGCCGCCGGCGGCACCTACACCGTGGACAATGTCACGATGTTCGAGGCTGTTCCCGTTTCCAACGATGGTTACCTGAACAACGGTAACTTCGAGTCCGGCGAGTTGACTTCCTGGCAGAAGATCTGGGATACCCAGGTTGCTGCTGAGATCATCTACGGCGGTCACGACAGCGCTTTTGCTGCTAAGGTTATCGGTAAGTCTGCCTGGGGCCAGTTGCGCCAGAAGATTACTGTCGAGCCCAACACTGACTACAAGTATACCGTGTGGGCCAAAGACGTTAACAATATGGCTATGCTGGTTAAGGATGGCGGCGATTCCGTCAACATCGTCAACCAAGGCATCAATGCAGGCGGTGAGTGGGTCGAGGTTACCGCTGAGTTCAACTCCGGCGAGAACACCTCCGTCTACGTTAGCGTTATGGTCAACGAGGCTACCTCTTACGGTACCTTCGACGACTTCAAGATTGAGAAGATCGAGCCCGAGTGCCAGCACGAGTATTTCTATCCCTGCGATCCCGTTTGCATGCTGTGCTACGAGATCACCAACCCCGACGCTGCCCACAACGTGCTGCACGTTGAGGCTAAGGACGCTACCTGCACCGAGAACGGTAACGTCGAGTACTGGTACTGCGAGTACTGCGGCTCTGCTTGGCTGGATGCCGATTGCACCATCGTCACCAACCAGCGCAACGTTATCGTTCCCGCTGCCCACATCTATACCGACAACTGCGACGCCGAATGCGACGTCTGCGGTGAGTGGCGTTTTGACGCTCCCCACAACCTGACCAGTTACGTTGAGGCCGTTGTGCCCGCCAACTGCCAGGAGGAAGGCCATCCCGGTTACTGGGTCTGCGAGGATTGCGGCGGATTCTTTGAGAACAAGGATGACACCTCCAACCAGCTGAACCCCGCTTGGATGTACTACACCGGTGACCACGTGCGTCCCGAGGGCGTTGCCGGCTGTGCCGTTGTGGCCTGCGAGCTGTGCGGTGAGGATTCCTACGGCACCGACCCCTGCGTCCGTCCCGAGGGCTCCTTCGTCTGCCAGAATGACACCTGCGTCAACTGCGGCGGCGTTATTTACGGCGAGGGTCACTCCTACGGCTACGACGAGGAGACCGGAGAGTCCCTGATTCCCCTGTGCCAGTCCGGCACGTGCATCCACTGCGGCGAGGAGCTGGAGTATATCTATGAGCACGAGAACGGCTCCTATGCTCCCTGCTCTGTTGACGGCGAGTGCGTCTATGGCTGCGGCCTGCAGTATCCCGCCACCGGCGAGCACGCTGTTGACAACCCCTGCGAGGGCGGTCTGTGCTGGATGTGCTGGGAGGAGATCCCTGCTGCCGACCACGTGTACGACGACGATTACGACGTTGACTGTAACGTCTGCGGCGCTGTCCGTGAGGTTGAGGCTGAGATCATCTACGGCGACGCCGACGGTAACGGAGAGATCGAGGTCCTTGATGCCGCTCTGGTACAGCAGTATCTGGCCGGTTACGACGTAACTCTGAATGAGGCGGCCGCCGATGCCGACGGCAACGGCGAAATCGAGGTCCTTGATGCCGCTTTGATACAGCAGTATCTGGCCGGTTACGACGTGACTCTGGGCGGCTGATGCCTAAGTGTTCAACAACACTTACCCGTTACGGTATAATCTTATGCAAGTAGGAGTGTGTGACACTCTGCTTTATTCGAAAAATTTATAGAAAGGTGTGTATACACAATGAAAAAGCTTTTGGCAATTCTCTTGTCTGTACTGATGCTGTGTACCATGATTCCTTTCGCTGCCGTTTCTGTTTCCGCTGATGACGAGTATTATATTGAGCTCGTTGCTGACGCTGAGGAAGTTAACGCCGGCGATGAAGTCACCGTAGAAGTTTCCCTGTATGGCCACGAGTCCGTGGGCCTGATCGGCCTCCAGCTCGAGCTGCTTTTTGATTCCGACGTCTTTGAGCTGGTTACCTATTACGATGAGGACGAAGAGATGTGGATGCCCCCCATCGAGGTCGGCCCCAAGTTCAGCGCCTCCTCCAACAAGTACATCCTGTTCTCCCCCATCGACGAGGAGACCGGCTATATGGAGCGCTGCCTGGTGCAGTTCCTGAGATCTACCGCTTCTGCCTCTCAGGCTGTTAAGACCAATCTGTTCTACACCGTCACTTTCAAGGTGAAGGACGATGCCCCCTCCGGCACCTATGAGCTGATCCCTGACGGGTACCAGGGCGGTAACACTGTTGCCTACGGCAACGATCCTTTGGGTGACTTGTTCTCTGTTGAGAATCTTTCCATCACCGTCAACGGCTCCGAGCCCTCTTGCGAGCACGAGAACACCTACACCCTGTACACCTACGGCTCCGACAACGGCCTGCACAAGGTCATCGTGACATGCGAGGCTTGCGGTGAGACCGTCAATTCTTACGAAGAGCCTTGCTCCGGCGGCACCGCCACCTGCACCGAGTGTGCTACCTGCGAGAAGTGCGGCCTGAACTACGGCGACACTCTGCCCCACGAGTACTTCTCCGCTTGCGATACGGTCTGCATGATCTGCGGCGAGGAGACCCGTCCCGAGGCTGCTCACAACGTTATCCACGTTGAGGCTCTGGAGCCCACCTGCACCGAGATCGGTAACATCGAGTACTGGTACTGCGACGTTTGCGGCGCTGCTTGGCTGGATGCCGAGTGCACCATGAACACCAACCTGATGGCTGTTAAGCTGGGCGCTTCCTGCAAGTACAGCGCTGAGCACGTTGCCGCTAAGGAAGCTAACTGCTTCGAGGAAGGCAACACCGAGTACTGGTACTGCGCTAACTGCGATGTGTACTATGCTGATGCTGATTGCACCATCGTTACCAACCGTCTGAACACCGTCATCCCCGTTTCTCACAACGTGATCCACGTTGAGGCTGTTGATCCCACCTGCGCCGAGAACGGTAACATCGAGTACTGGTACTGCGACATCTGCGGCCAGGCTTGGCTGGATGAGCTGTGCCACCTGAACACCAACCTGCGTGCTGTGGTTCTGCCCGCCACCGGCGAGCACACCTATGACGGTGAGTACGATGCTGAGTGTAACGTCTGCGGCGAGATCCGTGAGATCGCCAGCCCCATCACCTGCATCGGCAAGGCTGTTTCCGAGGATGTCAGCGGTCTGGCCTTCCTGTTCGAGGCTGACGTTATCATGGTGAAGCCCGAAACCAACAAAGCTGTGTACGGCGGTGACACCAAGATCGTCATCAACGGTGTGGAATATGGCCTGAAGAAAATGGGCGCTCTGATTTCTCTGAACGCCGACATGAGCAACTCCAGCAAGGTTGTTGCCAATAATCTGTACAACTGGGAAGAGAATGCTGTTCAGTTCGCTGTGCGCGTTAAGAACATTCCCGAGACCAACCTGGATACCGTGATCTACGCTCAGGACTACTATGTCCTCGATAACGGTGTGACCATTTACGGTGACATCGTGTCCGGTAGCTACAACGGCGTTTTGAACGCTCAGTAATCCTGTTGTCATCGCTATATCGTTGATATAGCCAAAACCCCCACGGTGAAAACCGTGGGGGTTTTCCTTTTGTGGAGGGGAAAGAATGGGTGCCATCCTCAAGGGCACCTTAAGAAAGGCTACGAGAAACGTGAGTGAATGCAGAAATGCGGGCGGATATAAAATCCTCTCCTACGTGGGAATTGGAGGTTGGTGCGGAGTAGGGACGGGTGACCCGTCCCCTACGGAGGGATTTGAGTGAGTGCGCTCCACGGGGGCTCGTCATACTCCCTCAGTCACGGCGATGCCGTGACAGCTCCCTCCCGAAGGGAGCCTTGCGGGGTGAGCGTGAGAGGTACGAAAATTTGCTTATTACTTGCTGTACAAATTGACGCGCACACATTTGTGCTAATTAATTACGGTTTTGCATTGACAATATATATATATAAGGTTATAATAAAAGATGGTTATATGTACTTTTCGTATTCGTTCCTAAAGCACCGTCTGCAGGTGCGGATATGAATAAAACCGCACCCCCCTACTCTAAAGCTCAATGTACAAGGAGGAAAATAAGCAATGAAAAAATTATTAGCAATTCTCTTGGCCGTGCTTATGCTGTGCGCTATGGTTCCTTTCGCCACCGTAGCCGCTGCCGATGAACCCACTATTCAGATCTCCATCGATGCTGAGGAATTCAACGCCGGTGACGAGTTCGATGTAACTATCAACCTGCTGAACATCCCCGATCCCGGCCTCATCGGCGCCCAGGTTGAAATCGTTTATGACCACGATGTTTTTGAACTGGTCACCTATTTCGATGAGGACGAAGAGGCCTGGTTCCCCCAGATCGAGGTAGGCTCCAAGTACAACGCCTCCACTAACAAGTATATCATGTTTGGTCCCATTGACGATGAGACCGGCGAATCCCAGAACTGCCTGGTGCAGTACCTGAGAGCTACTGCCAGTGAAAATCAGGTCCGATACGAAGAGCACTACTTCACTGCCACCTTCAAGGTTAAGGACGATGCCATTTCCGGCACCTATGACCTGATCGCTGACAAGTACCAAGGCGGTAATACCGTTACCTACGGCAATGGACGTGTGGGTGACTTGTTCACTGTCGAGAATGCTACTGTTACCATCAACGGCACTGAGCCCCCCGCGTGCGTGCACGAGTACGAGTATGACTGCTCCAAGGTCTGCTCCCTGTGCGGCGAGGAGACCCGCCCCGAGGCTGAGCACGCTTATTTCTATTCCTGCGATCCCGTCTGTATGAACTGCGGCGAGCTGACCAATCCCGACGCCAACCACAATATCCTGCACGTTGAGGCGAAGGATGCTATTTCCTGCATCGAGTATGGTAACCGCGAGTACTGGACCTGTGAGGATTGCGGTACCGCTTGGTTGGATGAAGGCCTGATGATTCAGACCAACCTGATGAGCGTCCGCATCGCCGGCGAGTGCGTCAGCGACGCTGAGTATCCCTGCCAGGATGGCACCTGCGTCAACTGCGGTCTGCCCGTGTACGCTGAGGAGCACGAGTACTTCTACGCCTGCGATCAGTACTGCATGAACTGCGGCGAGTTGACCAATCCCGACGCCACCCACACCATCACCCACGTGGATGCTGTGGCTCCCACCTGCACCGAGAACGGTAACATCGAGTACTGGACCTGTGAGGCTTGCGGTAGCTGCTGGGATAACGAGAATGGTGAAGGTATGCCGCTGAACAACAGAATGGTCGTTATCTGGGCCGAGGGTCACGTCTATGACGATGATGCTGATCTGGAGTGTAACGTCTGCGGCTACATCCGTGAAGCACTCACCCCCATCGCTGTGTTGGGCAACCTGGGTACCTCTGTTTCCGAGGACGTGAACGGTCTGGGCTTCGGCTTCTCCGCTAACGTCGCAGACGTGATGGTGGAGAACGGCAACGAGTTCATTGCCGGTGCCGTGATCCCCTTCGATAACGGGGAGATCTACAACCTGGCCGGTGTGGGTGCCATCCTCTCCAACGACACCGACGTTGAGTTGATTATGGAGAACGTGGATGACAGCCGTACCAAGAACGTGCCCGCTCTGCTGCTGTCTGACGCCAACACCGAGGACGGCCAGATTGAATTCGCGGTGCGTGTTGTGAACATTCCTAATATGGTTAAGAATGTGACTATTTCCGCTCGTCCCTATTTCATCTATACCACCATTGAGGGCGAGGAGATCGTCGTCTACGGCGATACCATCAGCTGCTCCTACAATGAGGCTATGGAACTGATTCCTATGGGTTAATCTTTCACCCCCGGCAGAGTTTTCTGTCGGGGGTTTCCCTATATATTGCGGTGCTTTTTATATTTTCTACAAAATCTTTTATATAAAACGCGAAAAACCTCTTGACAATCCAAGCGGGATGCTTTATAATAACCATTGTTATACGATGCCCGAAACTATGAGAACGAAGGGAGTTCTTCCAATGAAAAAGGAATATATGGCACCTCTGGTGAAATATCTTGCGTTCTCTGTTGAGGAGACGATTGCTAATAATACAACGGATGATGGTATAGCAGATCCTAACGGTAGCAAGCCTTGGAACGACGGCGAGCTGGGTTGGACCTGATTAGTAAGATTTTTAGCAGTCTGCACGATTGTGCAGACTGCTTTTTTTGTTTTTTAGCAGAGGAAATCGTCCTTAAGCATACGCGGGCGGCAGATTCCGCCCTACGGAGGAGATGATAGTCGAAACATAATTCGGCGGACAGGTCGGAGACCTGTCCCTACAAGGTTTGTTTGAGCCTACGGGGTTGGTTAGAGACAGTGCGAACAATGCGGGACGGGAAACCCGTCCCCTACGGGGTTGATTTGAGTTGGTATGGGAGGCGGCGCTGTTTTAAATTATATCACTATAATCGGCGGCGAATCTCGCTATATTTTATTGAAAAAATACAAATTATTCCCCGTCAACGAGGGAAATTATCTTGACAATTATTTCTTATTATAGTATTATATTTCTTAGAATTGGGCTTTTTGTAGGATGTGCCGGACTACATTGTGAATGTGCCGTGTTCGATTCGCTTTTTGCGGAAGGACACGGTCGCTCAAGCCCCTGTTTTTTGCCCTGTCACGGGCCATCGGCATATTTCCGAGCGGTGCTCGGATGCGTTTTCCTTTTTTTGACGGTATGGGGATACTCCCCTCCATCAAAATCGCGTTATCTCTTATTTTGTACCCCTATTTTTTTTAAAGGAGGAAAATCTTATGCGAATCAACCTGCGTAAAGCATTGGCTCTGATCCTCTCTCTGCTGATGCTGTGCACCATCATCCCGCTGGGCGCTATGACCAGCGTGTCCGCGGCGAACACCGTGCTGGACATTAACTTCAACGACGGCACCACCGGCGGCTTTTCCGGCGGCAGCGTCGTGGCCGAGGGTCCCGACGGCAGCAACTGCCTGAAATGGTCCGCCGGCGGCGGTTACAGCGTCACTTATAAGAGCGTCTCCGGTGTGTACCGCGACGGCTCCTATATCATCACCTTTAAGGCTAAGGCCAGCGTGGCCAACACCATGGGCATCACCATTCAGGACGGTAGCTGGGCGAACACCTACTATTCCGAAAAATTCACTACCTCTACCGAATGGAAAGAGTATTCCATCATCACCAACGTGGGACAGACTCCCACCACCAGCGGCGTCATCCTGTTTAAATTCCAGGATCAGGGCGTGGCGATGGATCTGTGGGTCGACGATCTGGTGATGGCCGAATATGAGGCTCCCGTGGCTTCCTTCGACGGTTTCATCACCAACGGCGACTTCGAGATCGGTACCCTGGAAGGCTGGACCAAGTCCCAGACCGCCAATGTGACCGCTGACGCCGCCTACACCGGCAGCTACGGCGCTCATATCACCAATCCCGCCGGCAACTACGGTGGTATGATCTATCAGAACACCGTCAACGTGGTGGCCGGCAAGACCTACACCGTTTCCTTCTGGATCAACGTCACCGTGGGTTACATCAACTTCCAGATCAAGGACGGCGGCACC
>JAZNUN010000025.1:0-2134 GCA_045592345.1 Acutalibacteraceae bacterium
TTGTCACCGATGTGCTGTGCCACCTCTACGGTTAGGGTGGTGTCCCCCACAGGCACAGTGAGGGCGTTATAGATAGCCGGCAGATGACCGTCCTCGAATCGGACGTCGATAACGGGTCCCATAACCTGGGACACTCTGCCGATGTTAGCATTAGACATTGGAATTTCCTCCTTTGATAGGAAGTGTAGATTTACGCGTTGGCACCGGCCACGATCTCGGTGATCTCTTGGGTGATGCTGCCCTGACGCGCACGGTTATACTGCAGCTGCAGGTCGGCGATCATTTCGGTGGCGTTCTTACCGGCGGAATCCATGGCCATACGGCGTGCTACCACTTCGCTGGTGTAGCTCTCCCGTACTGCCGCCATCAGGGCGCCGGTGACGTACTCCGGCACGGCGGTCTGTAGGATGGTCTGCTCGTCCGGCTCAAACAGCAGGGCAGAGGGGGATACGTTCTCGGGTCGGGATAGGGGCAGTACCCACCGCAGGGCGGGTTCCTGACTCATCATAGACACGTAGCGGGTATACAGAATACCCAGCCGCGCGTACTTGCCGTCGGCAAAATCCCGACACAGGTCGGTGGCGATGGCGTAGGCATCGGCGGCACTTAGCTTTTCGCTGTACCGCATTTCCCCGCCGAACCGCTCGCAGGCCCGCTTACCGATGGGCAGGATATCTGCATCGGGGTACTCCTTGGCGGCGCGAAAAATGTTGGCGTTGTAGCCGCCCGCCAGACCGCGGTCACCCGCGATGACGATCAGCAGGGTCTTGCCCTCCCGCTGCTGCATATAGGGGCTGCGGGCGCAACCGGGGTCGGCGGTGAGCAGGCTCAGCACCTGTTCCAGCGCCGCGTCGTAGTCCCGACCGTGGAGCATCCGCTCGGTGGCCTTGCGAATCTTCGAGGAGGCCACCAGACCCATAGCGCGGGTCAATTGTAGGGTGGAGGATACGCTTTTGATGCGGGTGCGTAAGGATTTGATGTCAGCTCCCACGGCGCTCACCTCGCCATCTCGGCGAGAGCCGCCTCCATAGCGGCCACGTCCTCGTCCTCGTAATAACCCGACTCAAAGCGGGTCAGCAGGTCGTTGTATTTCTGCTCAAGCAGTTCGTACAGCTGTTGCTCGTAGGCGGTCACCTCCGCCACGGGAACGTCGTTGAGATATCCGTGGGTGACAGCGTAGATGAGCACCACCTGACAGCCGGCGCGAACGGGGCTGTTGCGGTGCTGACCCAGCACCTTCACGATGCGCTCACCCAGGGCCAGACGGGCCTTGGTATCTGCATCCAGGTCACTGCCGAACTGGGCGAAGGCCTGCAGTTCGCGATACTGGGCATACAGCAGTTTCAGTTCACCGGACACCTTCTTCATCGCCTTCAGCTGGGCGGCACCGCCCACGCGGCTAACGGAAATACCGGGGTTGATGGCGGGCATAATGCCGCTGTGGAACACCTCGGTCTCCAGGAATATCTGGCCGTCGGTGATGGAGATGACGTTGGTGGGGATATAGGCGGACACGTCGCCCGCCTGGGTCTCGATGATGGGAAGGGCGGTGATGGAACCGCCGCCGTATTCGGGGGCGACGCAGGCCGCGCGCTCCAGTAGGCGGGAATGCAGATAGAATACGTCGCCGGGATAGGCCTCGCGTCCGGGGGGACGGCGGATCAGCAGGGACAGGGCGCGGTAGGCCACGGCGTGCTTGGACAGATCGTCGTACACGATCAGCACGTCCTTGCCCTGCTCGCGGAAGTATTCCGCCATCGCGCAGCCGGAGTAGGGCGCGATGTACTGCAGGGGGGCGGATTCCGCCGCAGAGGCAGACACGATGATGGTGTAGGGCATCGCGCCGGCACGCTCAAGCTCGTTTGCAATCTGCACAACGGAGGTGCGCTTCTGGCCGATGGCAACGTACACACACAGCACGTCCTTGCCCTTCTGGTTGATGATGGTATCCAGCGCGATCACGGTTTTACCGGTCTGACGGTCGCCGATGATCAGCTCGCGCTGGCCGCGGCCGATGGGGATCATGGAGTCGAAGGCCTTGATACCGGTCTGCAGGGGAACGCTTACGCTCTTGCGCTGAATGCTGCCGGGGGGATTGCGCTCAATGGGACGCTGCTCCACAGCGGCGATCGCG
>JAZNUN010000026.1:0-19472 GCA_045592345.1 Acutalibacteraceae bacterium
TAGTTCTCCTTACGGACCTCGAAATAGGCCTGAGGATGGGCGCAGACGGGACAGACGGCGGGGGCCTTCTTGCCCATCACCAGGTGACCGCAGTTGCGGCACTCCCACATAGTCTCGCCGGCCTTCTCGAAGACCTGCTGCATCTCCACGTTGTTCAGCAGCTTGCGATAGCGCTCCTCGTGGGTCTTCTCAATGGCGGCCACCATACGGAACTGGGCGGCCAGAGCCTTAAAGCCCTCCTCCTCGGCGTCCTTAGCAAACTGATCATACATCTCAGTCCACTCGTAGTTCTCGCCCTCGGCGGCGGCCTTCAGGTTGGCGGCGGTATCGCCGATGCCCTGCAGAGCCTTGAACCACAATTTGGCGTGCTCCTTCTCATTGTTGGCGGTCTCCTCGAAGATAGCGGCAATCTGCTGATAGCCCTCCTTCTTAGCCACGGATGCGAAATAGGTGTACTTGTTGCGGGCCTGGCTCTCGCCGGCAAAAGCCTCAGACAGGTTGCGCTCGGTTTTGGTGCCTTTCAGTTCCATAACGGTTACCTCCTGTTAAATATTGTACAGTACTAGTATAGCCGCTTGTGAAGAAAAAAACAAGTATTTTTTACGAGAGAGGGCTTTGCGGCGGTGATTTTTTAGTATCCTCCTGTCAAAAATCAGTGTTTTTTGCCCCAGCCGAACAGTTCCTGCGGATCAGCGTCCAGCACCACACAAAGATAGATGCAAATCCCCACCGGCGGGTCCTCCGTGCCGTCCTCATAGCGAGCGAAAAGGGCGGGGTCCACGTGAATACGCTCCGCCAGTTTCTCCTGTGTCCATCCCCGTTTAATACGGTATTCTTTAATGTGATTTTCTATAGCATTCATATACATTTCCCCTTTTTAAAATATCATCCTAATTTTACCATAAAACCACAAATACTGCAAGACTATTGTCTTACATATTGTAATGCGTTTGTCATATACAATAGTCTTGTGAGGTGTTGTTAATGAGAAAATTTAAAATTCCTGCTATCCCGCCCAGCACCAGCAAGACTATCCGCTTTCCCAATAATCTGATTGAGGAGATCGAAAAGGAAATAACCGGTAAGGATTGCACCTTTTCCGCCTTTGTCATTGAGGCGGTGCGGGTGGCACTGGAAAATCTGCACGAGAATGAGGAAGGCTGATGCCTTCCTCATTTTTTTGCGGTCAGATGGAGTTTAGTTCTCCATAACCATCCCATCCGTGACGACGGTGCTGTTCGTTGACACCCGAGGGAAAATGTGCTATACTTTCTTTGTTAACCTTTTCACAGACGGAGGTGCCTATGACACCCTACACCCTTTATCTTGTCATCCCCTGCTACAATGAGGCGGCGGTACTGCCCGTCACCGCCCCCCTGTTTATAGAAAAACTCACCGCCCTGCAGAACGCCGGGCGTATTTCGGGTGCCAGCCGCGTGCTGTTCGTGGACGACGGCAGCCGTGACGATACCTGGAACGTCATCACCGCACTGGCGGCGAAGCACCCTGTCGAGGGTATCCGTCTGACCCGCAACCGCGGCCACCAGAACGCCCTGCTGGCGGGGCTGATGACCGCCAAAGAGAGGGCGGACGTGACGGTGAGTCTGGACTGTGACGGACAGGACGATATTGACGCGCTGGACCGTATGCTGGACGAATATGAAGCGGGGTGCGACATCGTATACGGTGTCCGCGCCGACCGCAGTGCCGATTCCACCCTCAAGCGGGGGTCGGCACGAGGATTCTACCGTCTATCCCGCCTGATGGGGGTGGAAACCGTCTACGACCACGCCGACTATCGGCTGATGAGCCGCCGCGCCTTAGAAGGGTTGGCTCAGTTCAAGGAGGTCAATCTGTATCTCCGCGGCTTGGTGCCGCTGGTGGGATACCGCACCTCCACCGTGGCCTACCACCGCGCTCCCCGCGCGGCGGGCAAGAGCCGCTATCCTCTGGGACGGATGCTGCATCTGGCGGCAGACGGCATCACCAGCCTCTCCACCCGCCCGCTGAAGATGATCACCGCATTGGGGTTGGGCGTATTCTTTGTCAGTTTAGTGATGATCGTGTGGTGCCTTGTCCGCCACTTTACCGACAATACGGTGTCCGGCTGGGCCAGCCAGATGTGCGTCACCCTGTTTCTGGGCGGCGTCCAACTGCTGTGCGTGGGTGTGCTGGGCGAATATATCGGCAAGATCTATGCCGAGGTAAAGGGGCGTCCCCGCTATCTGGTGCAGGAAACCACCTTTGAGGAGGGAGAATAATGAAAAAACTCCGCTCCCTGTTTGACGTAAAAATGTGGAAATTCCTGCTGGTGGGGGTGGTGAACACCCTGGTGGGCAGCGGCATTATGTTCGGTCTGTATAATCTGGCGGGGTGCGGCTATTGGGTTTCCTCCGCCGCCAACTATATCCTCACCAGCATTCTCAGCTATTTTCTGAATAAGTATTTCACCTTCAAAAACACCGAGCGCGGCTGGCGGCCCGTTTTACGGTTCGCGGTGAATATCGGTGTGTGCTATCTGCTGGCCTACGGCATTGCCGAGCCGCTGATGCGGTGGGCGCTGTCCGCCGCCACCCCCGCGGTGCGGGATAACGCGGCGATGCTGACCGGTATGTGCCTGTTTGTGGGCTTTAACTATCTGGGACAGCGGCTGTTCGCATTCCGCGAAAAGAACGACGTATAAAAAGGGAAATCCCCCTGAAAGGAGCATAAACTATGCAAAAAATGGATCCTAAGTATGAGGCTCTGTTTACCCCGTGGAAGATCGGCAATGTGGAGATCAAAAACCGCATTGTACTGTGTCCCATGGGCGGCACCTCTCTGTTCGGCTGGTTTGAGCTGACCGGCTGTCATTTCGACAAGGAGGCGGCCAAATTCTTCTTGGAGCGCGCCAAGAACAACGTGGGTCTGATCATCCCCGGTATTGCACCTCTGAGGGATACCTTCTGGGGCAAGTGGCTGTGGCAGAACCCCAAGATGTTTGAGGAGCTGAAGGTGTTTATGGACGAGATCCATAAGACCGGCGCCAAGCTGTTTATCCAGCTCACCGCGGGTATGGGCCGTAGTTGGGCCATCACCGATCTGGTGGGACCCCTGCACAAAAATAAGTTCACCCGTGCGCTGATCAAGCCTATCATCGACACCAACCACGAGCTGGCCTCCCCCAGCCCCCTGCCCAGCCGCTGGGATCCCGAGATCATCACCCCCGAAATGACAAAGGAGCAGATCCACGAGATCATCGAGGCCTTTGCCAAGACCGCCAAATTGTGCAAAGATGCCGGCGTGGACGGTGTGGAGGTCCACGCGGTGCACGAGGGCTATCTGCTGGACCAGTTTACTATGGAACTGACCAACCACCGCACCGACGAGTACGGCGGCAGTTTTGAAAACCGCTACCGTTTCCCCGTAGAGGTGGTGCAGGCCATCAAGGATGCCTGCGGCGCCGATTTCCCCGTATCCGTGCGCTACTCCGTCCAGTCTAAGGTGAAGGAGTTCCGTTACGGCGCTCTGCCCGGCGAGGCGTTTGAGGAGAAGGGCCGCGATATGGCCGAATCCGAAAAAGCCGCCAAGTATCTGCAGGATGCGGGCTACGATATGCTCAACGCCGACAACGGCACCTATGACAGCTGGTACTGGGCCCATCCGCCCCTATATATGCCCCGGAACTGCAATCTGGAGGACGTGGCGCATATCAAACAGTTCGTGGACATCCCTGTGGTGTGCGCGGGCCGTATGGAACCGGAGGTGGGCGCCGAGGCGGTGGCCGCGGGGCGCATCGACGGCGTGGGTATCGCCCGCCAGTTCCTGGCGGACCCCGAATGGATCACCAAGCTCATCGAGGACCGTCTGGAGGATATCCGCCCCTGCATTTGCTGTCACGCAGGCTGCTTTAACTTCTCCTCCGCCAAGGGTCACGCCAACAGTCAAGACCTGACCGACACCATGGGTCTGGCCCGTTGCGCCATTAACCCGCTGACGATGCAGAGCAAGAAATACCACATCACCCCCGCCAAAAAAGCGAAAAAGATCGCGGTCATCGGCGGCGGTATCGGCGGCATGGAGACCGCCCTGGTGTGTGCCAAGCGGGGGCACAGCGTGACACTGTACGAAAAGAGCGGCGGGCTGGGCGGGGGGTTTATCGCCGCCGCCGCCCCCGACTTTAAGGAGAAGGATAAAGAGCTTATCGCGTGGTATCGCCGCGAAATGACCAAGTATCCCATTGAGGTGAAGCTGAACACCCCCGTCACCGACCTGTCTGCCCTCGACGCAGATGAGATCGTGGTGGCAACGGGTGCCGTTGCCCGCCGTCTGCCCGTCCCCGGCGCGGACACCGCCATCGAGGCGGTGGATTACCTGCTGGGCAACAAGCAGGTAGGCGACAAGGTCGTGGTGGTAGGCGGCGGTCTCACCGGCTGTGAGATCGCCTATGACCTGTATCTAAAGGGCAAGACCCCCGTGATCGTGGAGATGCAGGACGACCTGATGCACGGCAGCGGCGTGCCGCTGGCCAACACCAGCTATCTGCGGGATTTCTTTAAGACCAATCAGGTGGACGTCCGTCTGGAGACCAAGCTGAACGCCATCACCGAGGGCGGCGTCACCGTCACCGATAAGGCGGGCAATACCACCGAGATTCCCGCGGACAGCGTGATCCTGTCGGTGGGCTACACCCCCGCTCCCGTAGCAAAAAAGAGCGGTCACGTGCATATTGTAGGCGATGCGGATAAGGTGGGCAACCTGCGTACCGTCATCTGGCAGGCCTGGGACGTGGCGATGAAATTATAAATTAGTAATGAGAAATGAGAAATTGACGTAGTTTCTGCGATGCTGTAGTTACTACCCCCATTACTTCTTGCTCATTACTCATTAACAGAAAGGATGATACATATGTTTCTCACCGATGAGCAACAAGCCATACTGAACGGCGAACAAGGCGAGACCCTGGCCAAAGTATGGAAGACTCTGGTAATGTACGGCGACACCTTCGGCGCCGACAAGATGGTGCCTGTCACCTCCCAGTACAACCATCTGGTTACCTCTTTCGGATTAAAGATGATGACCCCCGTGTTTGACCTAATGCAGCAACTCATTGACGCGGGTGCGATTTCCCAGCAGAAGTTCTCGGTGGACCCCCGTCCCGTGGACAAGAACGTCCCCGCCAATTTTCTGCAGAATTTCATTTTCAATAAAATCATGTACGCCACCCAGGAGTCCTATGAAGGGCAGTTGAAAGAACTGGGTCTGCTGGACGAGGATGCCTTCACCTGCGCCTGCTATCTGGATCAGGTGGGCAACACCCCCAAGATGGGTGACGTGCTCTCCTGGGCGGAGTCCTCTGCCGTGGTGTACGCCAACTCGGTGCTGGGTGCCCGTTGCAACCGCAACAGCGGTATTATGGACATTATGGGCTCCATCGCGGGGTACGTGCCCCACTTCGGCCTGCTGACCGACGAGGGACGTAAGGCTACCTGGATCGTGGAAGTCAAGACCACCAAAAAGCCGGAGGCACAGCTGCTGGGTTCCGCCATCGGTATGAAGGTGATGGAGGACGTTCCCTATGTACTGGGTCTGGATAAATGGCTGGGCAATGAGCTGAACGACGACGCCTGCGCCTATCTCAAGGATTTCGGTGCCGCTACCGCCTCCAACGGCGCAGTGGGCCTGTACCACATCGCAGGTCTGACCCCCGAGGCCAAGGAGCAGGGTGAGAAACTGATTACCGAAGACGCGCAGGTATACGTCATTGACGATGCCGAGCTGCAGCGTGTGCAGGATAATTACCCCGTGATGTGGAAAAACCCCGCCGCCAAACCGAAACTGTGCTTTGTGGGTTGCCCCCATCTGAGTTTGAAACAGCTCATCGACTGGACCGAGGCGGTGGAGCAGGGGCTGAAGGAGTCCGGCAACAAGAAGGTGCTGGTGCCCACCGTGTTCACCGCCGCCCCCGCGGTAAAGGCGGAGTTTGAAAAGACCGAGTACGCTGACCGATTGAAGGCAACCGGCGTCATTCTCTCCTACATCTGCCCGCTGATGTATATGAACAATCCTCTGTGCAAGAGTATGCCTGTAATGACCTGCAGTAACAAACTGCGTACCTACACCACCGCCCGCTATTACACCGAGGCGGAGATCCTGCACAAGATCACGAAGGGAGGCAACTAAAATGAAAGAGTTTAAAGGACGCGTGGTTGCCCCCGGCACCGTGAGTGCCGCTGCAGTGGTGTCCCACGGCGGATTCAATACCTTGGCATCCTTCCAGGGTGCTCTGCAGTTCGGCGATAAAAAGGCCACCTGCGGCGACCAGAACAACCCCGACCTCCACGGCAAGGAGTTGGCGGGCAAGGCGGTATGCCTGCCCCAGACCATCGGCTCCACCACCGGCGGTCTGGTGCTGTACTGCGCCTGCGCCATGGGTCGCCAGCCTGCCTGTATGCTGTTCTCCCAGCCCATCGACTCGCTGGCGGCGGCCGGCTCCATTTTAGCCTCTGTGTGGCTGCCTGACGTGCAGATGCCCGTGGTTGACAGTTTGGGTGAGGAATTCCTCAGCTACGTCAAAGAGGGTATGACCGTCACGATTAAAGACGACGGCGTTGTTGTGGTGGAATAATCCGACATACAGAAAAAGCCTATGCAACCGTTGGTTGCATAGGCTTTTTAATTCAACTTATAGCTCGGGGTCCTGCAGGATGCGCTCAGGGGGTTCCTCCAGCAGGGAGGGGTTTTTGAAATACTCCTTCATCTTACGGAAGGCCTGGGCAAAATAATAGCCACTGGCGATACGCTCATCCATCACCAAGCCCAAAGGCAGACACCTCTCGTGGATGATTTCTCCGTCACGGGTGCGGTGGGGCACCTCACGGGCATTGCCCGCCGCCATAATCATACTGGTGGTGCCGAAATCGTAGCAATGATGGTGAATATGGTTGGTACGGATGCTGGCTAAGTTGGTAAACACCATGGTGTTGTGCATAGGGCTGGCGTTAATGATCGCTTTGGGCAACAGATTGTGCCAATCCATCCATTTTAGGATGCTCACGCCCACGCGCAACAGACCTGGGATTCCCACCAGAATCTTAATGATCTTATCGGTGGGGTTCTCATCCGCCACGTCACGGCTGGCTGTGACGTAATCATTGATGCGTTTATTCACGTCCAAAATGGTATCCTCCGGCTGGAGATAAATCTTATTCATAGTCTCAGCACCGGTGGCACCCGCCTTGAGCACCACCATACCGATGGCAATCTCGTTACGGGCATACACACGCTTGTTCACCACAAAGCGGTTAAGGGCGGGAAAATCGCACACCGTGCGGTTGAAGGCGGCCATAATCACCGCCATATGGCTCATACTGATGCCCTCTTTTTTCTTCTGGCGGATGTATTTCTCAATGGGCTCTATGGGAATATCCAGGGTGATGTTGTTCATAGAGTCGCTGCGCTTAGTCATAATATGGGTCGCGACGCGATACATCGGGTCGGTGTGGCGCAACAGTTTGCCGTCGGCTCGATTAAACATAACAAACGCTCCTTAACAATTTATTCACATTTGTCATTTTATCACATAAATCGGCAAAATGCAACCTTTTTCGTATCAGCGGGTAATTTCTACCACGGTCAGAACCCCTTCCGCCACCGAAAACCGCACGTTGTACCCTGCAAAATCCATCCCGTACACCCGCGCGGGGTCGTTTTGATAGGTGGGGCGAGGGTCGTGGGCTAAGGTAGCCAGTAGACGGGTACGGGTGTCCTCATCCAAAGCGGTCAGCAGACTGTCATCGCACACCACCTGCACACTGCGATCGGTAAGGCCCTCAATAAAGCCTCCTGCCGCATCGGGGTGGCTGTCGGTATAGGCCAAATAAGGTTTGATGTCGAAAATGGGGGTGCCGTCCATCAGATCCGCCCCCGCCACCGTGATGACGGGGCCGGCGGGGGTATCGAGGTCCACCGACACCAGCCGCACACTGGACAGACCGATGGGATTGGGGCGGTAAGGTGAGCGGGTGGCGAACACCCCCATACGGGTATTGCCCCCCAGACGGGGCGGACGCACCGTGGGACTCCAGCCCTCCTGCTTCACCTCGGAGAAGTGCCACAGCAGCCACAGGTGGGAAAAATCCGACAGGCCACGCAGGGCGTCGGGGTTGCGATAAGGCGGCGTGAACACGATGCGGGCGGTCAGCTCCTGCACCACGCCGCTCTGGCGGGGCACGCCGAACTTGGTGCCGAAATCGGTGCGGATATGGGCAATGGGGGTGAGGGTCAGGCTCATAGCGATACCTCCGAGGGTGTTTTTTGTCATTATACCACATTTGCCGCCGCGGGGCAAGGCGGAAAAAAGGCACCTCCGAAGAGGTGCCTTTTTGGGGTTTTATTGAGGGACGCCCAATTCCACGTCCCAGCCGTTGAGATATCGCTGGAACAGAGCCATATCACGGGTGTTGATTTTGCCATTAGCATCGACGTCACAAGCTTCCAACACAATGTCCACATTCCAGCCGTTCAGATACTGCTGGAGCAGACCCAGGTCACGGGCGTTAACTTTGCCGTCGTTGTTCATATCGCCCATCTCTACCGTCGTCAACTGTACCGTACCGCAGACGGGATAGAAATACACGCTTTCCCAAGCGGTGTTGTACACGTCATCGAGGTCGTAGGTCAGGGAGATAGAGGTCTCGGTGGGGTCCACCCCTTCCTTAGCGCGGAAGGTGAGATAAACCACCACGTCGTCACTGGTGTTATCGGGGTGCACCGTATCGCACCACGTCATTGTAAAGGGATTGGCAGTGGTGGGACCAAAGGTGATACCCGCGAAGGCACCCTCCTCGGCAGAGACCAGCTCCAGCAGGTCACTGTCGTAATGCACGTTCAGGCGATAAGAGACCACACCGGGGTTGTTGCGGGTGCGGATGGCAACGGTAAAGGTTTTGCCATAGCAAGCCTTGACGTCATCCACCACAAAGGCGGGGGCATCCTCGGGAACCACCGTTACCTCGCGGATGGTGCCGCAGTTGTTGCAAATAGGATCGCTGTCGCCGTCATAGGCGTGACCCTCTACGTAGCGAACAGCACCGCACAGGTTGCAATCAAGGTCGCAAACGTTGTCATATTGATGGATCGGTGTGCGGGTGATGCCGCATACGTTACAATCCATATCACAAGGGTCGCTATAGGTATGGGTTATGTCAGAGCGGTATTCACTACACGCGTTACAATAGGCATCGCAGATATAGGAATAGGTGTGCTGTGCCGTGGCGGCAACCACCGCGCCACAACTATAGCAGGAAGTAGCGCAATCATAACGCTGTACGTGGGGCGGCACACGGGTGATGCCGCAGCCGTTACAGTCGCGGTCACAGGCGTTGGTATAACTGTGAGGGGCGGTACGAGAGGCGGCACACGCGTTACAGGTGGTATCACAAGCATTGTCGTAGACGTGGTCACCCACCCAACGGCGTACCCCACACACGTTACAAGTGTCGTCGCAGGCATTATCGTAGATATGCATTCCGGTGGCGGGGATAATTTCGGTAAAGGTAGTGCCACACAGTTCGCAAACGTAGGTCATTTCGCCTTCTTCTCCGCAGGTGGGAACTGTGGTAACAACACCCTCAGAGGCGGTGTGCATACCTGCATCACACGGACTCATAACGGTGATGGTGGTGCCTTCAAACGCCACATGTACCGTATCAAAATTTTGGTTAGAGAAATTGTCGAGGTCGTCATTTCGGGTGCCCAGCAGAATGTCATGGGTGCCATAAGGTGCGGTATCTTTTACTTTCAGGCGGACAGTGTACAAAGTGCCGTTGGTGGTTACATCCCAATCGAGGAAGTTAAAATAGGTAGCATAAACGGGGTTTGTTTTAGGACCAAAAGACACGGAACTTGAGATAAACGCATCACCCTTAACCAGATCGACTACCTCAAAAACCGACTCATCAAACAGCATACCCACGTTCCAACCGGCTAAACCGGGGTTGTTGGCGATGGAAATGGTGACACTTACCTCATAGCCGGGTTGAACGATCGTCTTGTCGGCCACAGCGTATACATAGGGGGAAGTCCCATCGGTGACACTGCCGGCAGGATATCCTACCATATCCTCTTCAGGAGGGGATAGAGGCTTCAGAGACACATCAAAGTTGTTTAGCCACTGTTGGAACAAACCGATGTCCCTGACATTAATTTTTCCGTCGTTATTCACATCTGCGGGGGTATCGTTGATCTCCACGTCCCAGCCGTACAGGTACTGCTGCAGCAGACCCAGGTCTTTCACATTGACCTTGTTGTCGCTGTTGAAGTCGCCACCGTAACTTTCAACAACAGTGATGGTGGTGCCTTCAAACTCGACGGGTACCACATCGAAATTACAGTTGCTGAAATTGTCGGGGTCGTTAGTGCCCAATGCAAAGGTGTAGTTGCCGGGAACGGCATTATCCTTTACTCGGAAGGTACAGGAATATATTGAGCCATTGCTGGTCACATCGGGATTGATGAAATCTGCATAGATGCTCACGGCGGGCTTTCTATTCGGATGCAAAGATATATTACCCTTCGAAAAAGCTGTGCCCGCAGACATATCAATCAATTCAAAAGCTGTTTCGTCGTAAGCGGTCTCTACTAACCATCCGGACAAGCCGGGGTTATCAGCGATATACACGGTCAGGGTGAATTCCTGGCCGGCAGTCACCGTGCTTTGGCTCAGCGTGCCGTAAATGCGGGCGGTGCCTGTGGCGGTAGCCGTTACCGCACCCAGAGGCAGTGCGGTGAGCAAAAACAGGATGGATAATAGTATTGATAAAGTTTTTTTCAACATAAACACTCCTTTGAAATGGATTCTTTGGGTTTAGTATACACCTGTGTAGGTTTTTTGTCAAATGAGAAAACACCCGACGCCACTGCCGTGAACGTATTGATAATGAAAAAAGAGCCTACCCGAAATCGGGTAGGCTCTTTGTGCACGTTTTCGTACTACTGATTACAGCAGCTCGATGATGGCCATCTCGGCCGCGTCGCCACGACGGGCGCCGGTCTTGATGATGCGGGTGTAACCGCCGTTGCGATCCGCATACTTGGGAGCGATCTCGTCAAACAGCTTCTTGCAGACGGACTCCTTGGTCACGAAAGCAAACACCTGACGCTTGTTGTGCAGGGTGGGCTCCTTGGCGATGGTGATCATCTTCTCAGCCAGAGAACGCACTTCCTTAGCGCGGGTAACGGTGGTCTCGATCTTGCCGTTCTCCAGCAGGAAGGTAACCATCGCACGCAGCATAGCCATACGGTTGGCAGTAGCTCTGCCTAACTTTCTCGTACCGGGCATGGATATTCACTCCTTATCTTCTCCATCCGGAATGTCCGGAATGTGGGATTATTCTTCGTCGTCGCGCAGGGCCAAGCCCAGGGACGCCAGCTTATTGATAACTTCCTCCAGGGATTTACGTCCCAGGTTACGGACCTTCATCATATCGTCCTCGGTCCGGTTGATCAGATCCTCCACCGTGTTGATGCCGGCTCTCTTCAGGCAGTTGAAGCTACGCACAGAGAAATCCAGCTCCTCGATGGTCATAGACAGCACCGTGGTCACAGACTGATCGTCCGACTGAACCAGGATGGGGCCGCCGTTCATAGCGTCGCCGGACATCTCCACAAACAGGTTCAGGTGCTCGGTGAGCACGCGGGCGCCCAGAGCCACAGCCTCCTGCGCGCACAGCACGCCGTTGGTCCATACCTCCAGAGTCAGCTTGTCGTAGTCGGTGATCTGACCCACACGGGTGTTCTCCACGGTGTAGTTCACCTTCATCACGGGGGTATAGATGGAATCCACCGGAATCACACCAATGACGGGGTTCAGCAGCTGCTTATTGCGATCCGCAGGCACATAGCCGCGGCCCTTATCCAGGGTCAGCTCCATAAACAGACGGCCGCCCTCGCCCACGGTGGCGATGTGCATATCGGGCACCAGAATCTCCACCTCGCTGTCGCACTTGATGGAGCCGGCGGTCACCTCGCAGGGACCCTCAGCCTCGATATACAGAGTCTTGGGACCATCGCCGTTGATCTTGGCGATGAGGCCCTTGATGTTCAGGACGATCTCGGTGACATCCTCCTTGACGCCCTCAATGGTAGAGAACTCGTGCAGGATGCCGTCGATCTTAATGGAGGTCACAGCCACGCCGGGCAGAGAGGAGAGCAGAACGCGCCGCAGGCTGTTGCCGATGGTGGTTCCGTAACCCCGCTCCAGCGGCTCTAAGACAAACTTGCCATAGGTGCCGTCGGTGGCCAGATCCAGGGCTTCGATCCGGGGCTTTTCGATTTCGATCATACAAAAAACCTCCTTTATGAATGGCGGTGTACGCCGCTTTACGCGGCGACACACGCTGTGTGAATATTGCGGTTATGGGAGGTGTGCTCCTTACTTGGAGTACAACTCGACGATCAGGGTCTCCTCGATAGCCAGGTCGATGTCCTCGCGCTTAGCCAGGGCGACAACCTTAGCCTCCAGCTTGCTCTTGTCCATATCCAGCCAGGCGGGAACGGGACGAGCGCTGTTGGCCTCGATGATAGCCTTCATCTTCTCCAGAGAACGGCTCTTCTCACGCAGAGCGATCACCATACCCGGCTTCACCAGGAAGGAGGGGATGTTGACGGTACGACCGTTAACAGAGAAGTGCTTGTGACCTACCAGCTGACGAGCCTCGGCGCGGGAAGAAGCCAGACCCATACGGTAGATAACGTTGTCCAGACGGGACTCCAGCAGGGTGAGCAGATTCTCACCGGCGGCGCCGGGCATCTTCTCAGCCAGCTCGAAGTAGTGACGGAACTGACCCTCCAAAACGCTGTAGTAGCGCTTGGCGATCTGCTTGGTACGCAGCTGCTTACCGTACTCGGAAGACTTCTTCATACGGGCCTGGCCGTGCTGGCCGGGGGCATAAGAGCGGCGATCCAGGGCGCACTTGCCGGTGTAGCAACGCTCACCCTTCAAAAACAGTTTCTGACCCTCGCGGCGGCAGAGCTTGCACACCGCACCAGTATATCTTGCCATATCAATATACCTCCTATCAATCAGACACGGCGGCGCTTGGGAGGACGGCAACCATTGTGGGGGACGGGGGTAACGTCCTTGATCATGGTGACATCCAGACCGGCGGCCTGCAGGGCACGGATAGCGGCCTCACGACCGGCACCGGGACCCTTAACGTATACTTCGACGGTCTTCAGACCGTGCTCCATAGCAGCCTTGGCAGCCGTCTCGGCGGCAGTCTGGGCGGCATAGGGGGTGGACTTACGGGAACCACGGAAACCCAGCTCACCGGCAGAGGCCCAGGACAGGGCGTTGCCCTGCAGGTCGGTCAGGGTTACGATGGTGTTGTTGAACGTGGACTGGATATGGGCGGCGCCACGTTCGATATTCTTGCGTTCTTTGCGGCGACGGGTAGCACCCTTACGCGCAGTAGTCTTGGCAGCCATTATATATCCCTCCTACTTATTTCTTCTTGTTGGCGATGGTCTTCTTGGGACCCTTACGGGTACGAGCGTTGGTCTTGGAACGCTGACCACGGACGGGCAGGCCCTTGCGATGACGCAGGCCACGGTAAGAACCGATTTCGATCAGACGCTTAATGTCAAAAGCGACGGTACGGCGCAGGTCGCCCTCCACCACGTAGTTGTGGTCGATGTGCTCACGCAGCTTGGAAACCTCGTCCTCGGTCAGATCCCGCACACGGGTGTCGGGGTTGATGCCGGTAGCGGCCAGAATGTCGTTGGAAGACTTGCGGCCGATACCGAAGATGTAAGTTAGGCCGATCTCTACTCGCTTATCGCGGGGCAGATCGACACCAGCAATACGTGCCATAGTATATTCCTTCCTTTCTGTCGCGTCGGCAGATTAGCCCTGACGCTGCTTGTGCTTGGGGTTCTCGCAGATCACCATGATGCGACCCTTGCGCTTGATGACCTTGCACTTTTCGCAGATTTTCTTTACAGAAGGTCTGACTTTCATTGAGAATACCTCCTTCGTGCTTTACACGATTTTCCGTTATGGAGCGTTATGCTCCGCTTACTTTGTTCGCCAAGTAATGCGGCCCTTGGTCAGGTCGTAGGGACTCATCTCTACGGTTACCTTATCGCCGGGCAGGATGCGGATGTAGTTCATACGCAGCTTGCCGGAAATATGGGCCAGAATCTTGTGGCCGTTGGCCAGTTCTACCTGGAAAGTGGCGTTGGGGAGAGCCTCCACCACGACGCCTTCCAGCTCGATCACATCGTTCTTCGACATAATTTACCTCCCTAATGTGCGTGGCACCGGTTACGTGTTTATCGCAGTTTACCGTCCGGGTCGGTCATAATGACCGGTCCGTCGGGGGTGATAGCGATCGTATGCTCAAAGTGTGCGGACAGACGGCCGTCTTTGGTGACCGTTGTCCATCCGTCCCCAAGAATACTCACCTCGTGGGTGCCGGCATTGACCATCGGTTCGATGGCCAGGGTCATACCCGGCAGCAGCTTAGTGCCCCGACCGGGTGTGCCGAAATTGGGTACGCTGGGATCTTCGTGCAGATTCGTGCCTACTCCGTGGCCGACGAACTGCCGTACCACCGAGTAACCACGCATCTCGACATACCGCTGGACCGCCGCGCCGATGTCACCTACCCGATTGCCGACGGTGGCCATCTTGATGCCCTCGTACAGACTCTCGCGGGTGGCGTCCATCAACGCCTGTGCCTCTGCGGAAACCTTACCCGCGCCAAAGGTGGCGGCGTTGTCTCCGTGGAAGCCGTTGTAGAAGGCGCCTACGTCAATGCTGACGATGTCGCCCTCGCGGATAACGCGGTTGCCGGGTATGCCGTGGATAACCTCATTGTTGACCGAAATGCAGGCGCTGGCGGGGTAGCCGCTGTAACCGAGAAAACTGGGCTTGGCTCCCATACTCTCGATATACTTGCGGATAATGCGGTCGATCTCGCCGGTGGTGACACCGGGCTTTACCGCCGCGCCGCCCATCTGGAGTGCCCGTGCCGAGATGACACAGGCCTCCCGCATCTGCGCCAGGTCACGACTGCTCTTGATGTTAATCATCACTTAGCCTTTCAGCAGCTCCAGAGTCTGCTCCGCAATCTCCTGGATGCCCTGCTGGCCATCCACCACCAACAATTTGCCGGCAGCTGCGTAGTAGTCTCTCAGAGGCTCGGTCTGAGCGTGATACACGTGCAGACGCTCCTGTACGGTCTCAGGAAGGTCGTCCTTGCGCTGAACGAGGGTGCTGCCGCAACGGTCGCACACGCCCTCCACCTGAGGCTTCTTAGTCTCAATGTGGTAGGTGCTGCCACAATCTAAGCATGCACGGCGGCCCGATACACGTCGGGTGATCACCTCGTCGGGGACATTGATGTCCACCACACGGTCGATGGTGATGCCCATACGGTCAAGCGCCTCGGCCTGAGGAATGGTGCGGGGGAAGCCGTCCAGAATAAAGCCGTTCTTGCAATCGTCCATACGCAGACGCTCATCGACAATGCCGATGACCACCTCGTCGGGGACCAGTTTGCCGTTCTCGGCGTACTCTTTGGCCTTCAGGCCCATCTCAGTACCGCTCTTCATCGCTTCACGGATCATATTGCCCGTGGAAATAGTGGGAATGTTCAGGCGATCACACAGGATCTCTGCCTGGGTGCCTTTGCCCGCACCGGGGGCTCCTAACAGGATCAGGTTCATAGCTTATTTCTCCTTTCGGATGTTACGCGGGCGGAACTCCGCCCCGACCCCGACCGTCATCGGTCGGGGCCACGGCGTAGTCATTCGTACAAAGAACTTAATCTAAGAAACCCTTATAGTGGCGCATCATCATCTGGCTCTCGATCTGCTGCACGGTCTCCAGAGCAACGCCGACCACGATCATGACGGAAGTACCGCCGATGGTCAGGCCGTAGATGCCGGAGATCTTACCGAACACAGAGGGGAACAGAGCCACGATGCCCAGGAACAGGGCGCCGATGAAGGTCACCTTGTTCAGCACACGCTTGATAAACTCAGCAGTGGGCTTGCCGGGACGCTGGCCGGGGATGGCACCGCCGTTCTTACGCAGGTTGTTGGCCATCTCGGTGGGGTTGTAAGAGATGGTCACGTAGAAGAAGGCGAAACCGATGATCATCAGCGCGTACAGGATGATGTAGATCCAACTATCCTGAGCGAAAGCGCCGACGACGCCCTTCCAGAACAAAGACTTGGGCTCACCGAAGAAGGTGACCAAGATGGAGGGCAGAGACAGGATGGAAACCGCCAGAATGACGGGCATAACACCGGACATATTCACCTTAATGGGCATATGGGTGCTCTGGCCGCCGTACATCTTACGGCCCACAACCTTCTTAGCGTACTGCACGGGGATGCGGCGCTCGGCATCGGTCATAAAGACGATGAAGCCGATCATAGCCAGGAACAGAACCACGATCAGAACGGCGATAACGCAGTTCCAGATGGCGTTGCCCTGACCCTGGATCACCTGGTCGATACCCTGAACATAGAAGATGTTCCACAGGTAGTTACCACCCACGGGCAGACGGGACAGGATACCGGCGAACAGCAGCATAGAGATACCGTTGCCGATGCCCTTTTCGTTGATCTGCTCACCCAGCCACATCATCAGAGAGGAGCCGGCGGTGAAGCAGAGGATAATAACGATAGCGGCGAACCAAGCGGCAAAATCCTTGCCGTCGGCAGCGCTGGACAGGGCGTGGTACTGGTTACGCACCATAAAGTAGTACGCAATACCCAGCATCAGACCCAGAATGACGGTGCCGTAGCGGGTGAACTGACCCAGCTTGCGGCGGCCGGCCTCACCCTCCTTGGACAGATTCTCCAGATAGGGAATCGCCACGGTCAACAGCTGCAGAATAATGCTGGCGTTGATGTAGGGGGTGATGGACAGGGCGAAGATAGAGGCGTTGGAGAAGCCGCCACCGGACATCATGGTCAAATAGCCCATAAAGTCGTTGGAGTTAGCAGCCACAGCCTCTTTCAGAGCCGCCACGTCCACGAAGGGAACTGTGATGGCGGAGCCGATGCGGAAGATCAGCAGGATCAAGACGGTGAAGAGGATCTTCTTACGCAGGTCCGTGATCTTCCACGCGTTACGCAGGATCTGGAACATAATCAGATCACCTCAGCCTTCCCGCCCGCTGCCTCGATCTTGGCCTTGGCAGACTCGGAGAAGGCGGCGACCTGAACGGTCAGGTTCTTCTCGATCTTACCGTTGCCCAGGATCTTGACGCCATAGGGGGCTTTTTTAATAATACCGGCATTCAGCAGCGCCTCAGTATTCACCACAGCGCCATCCTCAAAGCGGTTCAGGACCGCCACGTTGATAGCAGTGTAGGGAGTAGCGAAAATGTTGTTGAAGCCTCTCTTGGGGATGCGACGATGCAGGGGCATCTGACCACCCTCAAAACCGGCACGGATACCGCGACCGGCGCGGGCCTTCTGACCCTTGTGACCCTTACCGGCGGTCTTACCGTTACCGGAACCGTGACCACGGCCGATACGCTTGACGTCCCGGACGGAACCGGGAGCCGGAGAAAGCTCATGAAGTTTCATTGGATTGCACCTCCTTGCTGGTTTTAAGCGTTGGTTACCTCGACGAGGTGGATAATCTTTGCTACCTTACCCTGGGTAGCGGCGTTGTCAGGCTGGCTGACGGTGTCGCCGATCTTCTTCAGGCCCAGGGACGCGGCAGTGGCGATCTGGTCCTTCTTGCAGCCGATGAGGCTCTTAACCAATTTGATCTGCATACTCTCGTCCTCCTTAACCTAAGATGTCCTGAGCGGTCTTGCCACGGTTGGCGGCAGCCTCTTCAGCAGTACGCAGCTGCTTCAGACCGCACATGGTGGCGTTGACAACGTTGTAGGGGTTGTTGGAGCGCAGAGCCTTGGCGCGGATATCCTTGATACCGGCGGCCTCAGCCACAGCACGCACCGTACCGCCGGCGATGATACCGGTACCGGGGGCGGCGGGCTTCAACAGAACCTCGCCGGCGCCGAACTTACCAATCACCTCATGGGGGATGGTGCTGCCCTTCAGGGAAATCTTCACCAGATTCTTCTTGGCATCCTCGATGCCCTTGCGGATGGCGTCCGGAACTTCGCCGGCCTTACCGGTACCGAAGCCCACAGTGCCCTTGCCGTCGCCGACGACGACCAGGGCGGCGAATTTCATCACGCGACCACCCTTAACGGTCTTGCTGACACGGTTAATGGCAACCACGGTTTCCTTGAACTCGCTAACAATTTCTTCTCTTCTGGCCAAAGTTGATTCCTCCCTTTCCTTAGAACTTGAGGCCGCCCTCACGGGCGCCTTCGGCCAGCTCTTGCACACGGCCGTGGTAGACGTAGCCGCCGCGGTCGAATACGACCTCGGTGATGCCCTTATCGGCGGCGCGGTTAGCGATCATCTCGCCGACCTTGCGGGCGGCGGTCTTGTTACCACCGGTCATACCGAAATCCTTCTCCATGGAAGAAGCGGCGACCAGGGTCACTCCCTTAACATCATCGATCACCTGGGCGGAGATGTGATTCAGAGAGCGGAAAACAGCGAGGCGGGGACGAGCGGCGGTACCGCTGATCTTGCCGCGCACGCGCTTGTGGCGATGCAGACGGGCTGCATTACGGTCTTTTTTGCTCACCATAATTCTTCACTCCTCCTTTACTTCTTGCCCTTACCGCCGGCTTTACCTTCCTTGCGGCGGATGTGCTCGGTGCTGTACTTGATACCCTTGCCCTTATAAGGCTCGGGCGGTCTCTTCTCGCGGACCTCGGCAGCAAACTGGCCAACCAGCTGCTTGTCGGCACCGGAGATGATGATCTGGTTCGGGCCGGGAGCCTCGATGGTGATACCGGGGATCTCCTTCACGAACACCTGATGGCTGTAACCCAGGTTCATCACCAGGGTATCGCCCTGCTTCTGCACACGGTAACCGACACCGTTGACCTCCAGCTCCTTCTTGTAGCCTTCGGTAACACCGATCACCATATTGTTGATCAGGGTGCGGGACAGACCGTGCAGAGAGCGGCTCTCCTTCTCATCGTTGGGGCGAGTCACGTTGATCTCGCTGCCGTTGATCTCGACGGAGATGATGGGATGGATCTTCTGGGACAGGGTACCCTTGGGGCCCTTCACAGTGATCAGGCCGTTGTCGTTGGTAACCTCGACACCGGCGGGGATAGCGATAGGTTTACGACCAATTCTAGACATATTCTTCTACCCCCTTACCATACGAACGCCAGGACTTCGCCGCCGACGTTCTCTTTGCGGGCGGCCTTATCGGTCATAACGCCCTTGGAAGTGGAAACGATAGCGGTGCCGATGCCCTTCATCACACGGGGCATATCCTCACAGCTGGAGTAGATACGCAGACCGGGCTTGGACACGCGGCGCAGACCCTGCAGAACGGGGGTGCGGGAAGCACCCTGGTATTTCAGGGT
>JAZNUN010000027.1:0-23073 GCA_045592345.1 Acutalibacteraceae bacterium
AGGTGGTGCGAATCTATCAGTCGCAGAACTCCGCCACGCAACGCTCATAGGCGGCCACAGGGTCGGCGGCCGCGGTGATGGGACGACCCACCACGATGTAGTCGGAGCCGATCTCCTTAGCGGCGGCGGGGGTCATCACCCGCTTCTGATCGCCGATGTCGCCGTCGGCGAAACGGACACCGGGGGTGATGGTGAGGAAGTCGGCGCCGCAGGTGTCGTGGACCTTACCCGCCTCCAGAGGAGAGCAGACAACGCCGTCCAGCCCCGCCTTTTTGGCGGTGGCGGCATAGTGCATCACCACTTGGTCGATGGGTTCTTTAATCAGCAGGTCGTTCTCCATCGTCTCCTGATCGGTGGAGGTCAGCTGGGTGACCGCGATCAGCAGGGGACGGGTGCCGTCGGGACGGGTCAGACCCTCGATGGCGGCCTCCATCATACGACCGGTGCCGGCGGCGTGGAGGTTGGTGATATCCACGTCCAGATTAGACAGCACGCTCATCGCCTTTTTCACCGTGTTGGGGATGTCGTGGAGTTTTAAATCCAAGAAGATCTTATGACCGCGGCGCTTGATCTCGCGGACAATGGCGGGACCCTCGGCATAGAACAGCTCCATACCGATCTTCACAAAGGGCTTACGCCCGGTGAAACGATCCAGAAAGCCAAATACTTCGTCGGCGCTGGCGAAATCGCAGGCCACAATGACGTCTTTACCCATTATTTTACTCCTCCTATAATATCTTTCAGTTCCGCGATGCCGTAGCGGTCCATCACCGCCGGCAGGTCGCGGATAATTTTTTCACATACGTAGGGGTCCACCAGATTGGCGGCACCCACCTGGACAGCGGTGGCGCCCGCCAGCATCATCTCGATGACGTCCTCGGCGGTGGACACGCCGCCCATACCCACCACGGGGATGGATACGGCGTTGGCAACCTGATACACCATCCGCACCGCCACAGGGAAGATGGCGGGACCGGAGAAGCCGCCCATCTTGTTGGCGATGACCGGCTTTTTGGTCTTTAGGTCAATACGCATACCCAGCAGGGTATTGATCAGGCTGATACCATCCGCGCCCGCCGCCTCGCAGGCCTTGGCAATGGCCACGATGTCGGTAACGTTGGGGGATAATTTCACAATCACAGGCTTGGTGGTGACTTTTTTAACCGCCTTGACCACCTCGGCCGCCGCCTCGGGGCTGGTGCCGAAGCTCATACCGCCGCCGTGGACGTTGGGACAGCTGACGTTGACCTCCAACCAGCCTACCTGCTCCTCTTTATCCAGCCTTTCGCAGGTATAGGCGTAATCCTCAATGGCAAAGCCGCTGACGTTGGCCATCACCGGCTTGTGGAAGCACCGTTTCAGCTTGGGCAGTTCCTCGGCGATCACCTTGTCCACACCGGGGTTCTGCAGACCCACCGCGTTGATCATACCTGCGGTGCACTCCGCGATACGGCGGGTCGGATTGCCGACACGCGGGTCCTTGCTGGTGCCTTTAAATGAGAAAGTGCCCAGACAATTGATGTCGTAGAGTTCGGCGAACTCGTAGCCGAAGCCGAAGGTGCCGCTGGCGGGAATGATGGGGTTATCCATCGCTATGCCGCATAAGTTAACACTTAAGCGTCCCATACGATCTCCTCCTTTTCCAACACGGGGCCGTCCTTGCAAATGCGCTTATAGCCGCCGGTAATGACGTGGCAGGAGCAACCCATACAGGCGCCGAAGCCGCAACCCATCCGCTCCTCAAAGCTGAACTGACCCGAAGTGGCGGTAGCGTTATACACCGCCTTCAACATCGGCTCGGGACCGCAGGTGTAGAAGTAACTGTACTCGGCAGGAAGGGCGTGGGTGACAAAGCCCTTGACCCCGTGGGAGCCGTCGGCGGTGGTGACGGTGACGTCACAGCCCAAGTCCTTAAACTCCTGCTCGTAGAACACCTCATCAGCGGTGTTAAAGCCCAACACAACAGTCACTGCCTTACCCTGCTCACGTAGCTTACGGGCCAGCATATACAGAGGCGGCACGCCCACACCGCCGCCCAACAGCAGGGGCTTATCCCCCGCCTTAGACAGGTCGTAGCCGTTGCCCAGCCGGGTCAGCACGTCCAGCGTCTGACCCGCCTGCATCGCCGCCATCTGTGCGGTGCCCTTGCCCACCACCTTGTAGACCAGAGTCAGCGTCCCGTCGGTGCAATCGCACACCGAGATGGGGCGACGCAGGTACAGACCCTCCAGCAGAATGTTCACAAACTGGCCGGTGGTGATGCCGTCGGTGTCCCCTGCCAGCACCATACGGTAGACGGTGGCGGTGAGGGGGGCGTTTTCGGTGATGGTGAAGATGGATTGTTTCATAATAGCTCCTTATAAGAGGCGGAATGGGGCATAGCCTCCCTCTCCGAGGGAGCCTTTGCTCTATCCAACCCGTTACTTACTTCGCGTCGATGGTGGATACCTTGTTGGTGATCTCCTCTAACACGTCCAGCACGATGCGGACGGTATCCAAGTTAGAGAACAGGGTGACACCGTTCTCCACCGCGCAACGGCGGATGAGTACGCCATCCTCGTAATGGACGCCGGACATAATGGCGCGGGTGTTGATAATATAGCTGACGTAGCCGGCGCGGAGGGAGTCGAAGATCTCCTCACTGCCCTCCAGCAGTTTCTTCAGCACGCGGGTGCGGATGCCGTGGGCTCTCAGGAATTCAGCAGTACCCACGGTAGCCTCGATGTTAAAGCCCATATCATAGAAGCGGCGCACCAGAGGCAGAGCCTCCTCCTTATCCTCGTCCGCCAAAGTGACGATGACGGTGCCGTAGTTCTGCAGGTTCACGCCGCCGGCGATGAGAGCCTTCTGCATAGCGCGGCACAGCTTATCGTCGTAGCCGATAGCCTCGCCGGTGGACTTCATCTCGGGGGACAGATAGGCGTCCAAGCCCTTCAACTTGTTGAAGGAGAACACCGGTACCTTGACGTAGAAGCGCTCCTTCTCCTCGGGGTACAGAGCGAAGATGCCCTGCTCCTTTAAACTCTTGCCCAAGATGACCTCGGTGGCGATATCCGCCAGAGAATAACCGGTGGCCTTGGACAGGAAAGGAACGGTACGGGAAGAACGGGGGTTGACCTCGATGATATAGACGTTATCATCCTTATCCACGATGAACTGGATGTTGAACAGACCGATGATGCCGATGCCCAAGCCCAGTTTTTTGGTGTACTGCAGGATGGTGCCCTTCACCTTATCCGACACGGAGAAGGTGGGATACACAGAGATAGAGTCACCGGAGTGGACGCCGGTACGCTCCACCAGCTCCATAATGCCGGGAATGAACACGTCGGTGCCGTCGCAGATGGCGTCAACCTCCACCTCTTTACCCACGATGTACTTGTCCACCAGAACGGGCTTGTCCTCGTCGATCTCCACGGCGGTCTTCAGGTACTGGCGCAGGTCTTCGTCCTTAGCCACGATCTGCATGGCGCGACCGCCCAGCACGAAGGAGGGACGCACCAGCACAGGGTAGCCGATGTCGTTGGCGGCCTGAATACCGGCCTCAATATTCGTAACGGCGCGGCCCTTAGGCTGGGGAATATTCAATTCCCGCAGGATGCGCTCAAAGGACTCGCGGTTTTCGGCGCGGTCGATGGCGGCACAGTCGGTGCCGATGATCTTAACACCGCGCTCCATCAAGGGCTGAGCCAAATTGATGGCGGTCTGACCGCCCAGAGAAGCCACCACACCGATGGGTTTTTCGTAGTTGATGATATTCATCACGTCCTCGGGGGTGAGGGGCTCGAAGTACAGCTTGTCCGCGGTGGTGTAGTCGGTGGACACAGTTTCGGGGTTATTGTTGATGATAATGGCCTCGTATCCCGCGCGCTTAATGGTCTGCACGGCGTGGACGGTGGAATAGTCAAATTCCACGCCCTGTCCGATACGGATGGGACCCGCGCCCAACACCACGATCTTCTTCTTGTCCGTCAGACGGCTATCGTTCGCGCCGGTGTAGGAAGAATACAGATACGCGATATACTTGCCGGTGTGCATCGTGTCCACCATACGGAACACGGGGGTAAGATGATTCTCAATACGGAAATTGTAGACGTCGATCTCGGTGCAATTCCACAGACGCGCCACATACTTATCGGAGAAGCCCATCTCCTTAGCGGCCTTGAGGGTGGCTAAATCAAACGCCTTAACCCGCAGCGCCTCTTCCATATCGATAATGTGCTTGATGCTCTCCAGGAACAGCGAGGTAATCTGGGTAATGCGGTGCAGTTCATCCACACTGACACCGTGATACAGAAGCTCCGCCACAGCAAAAAAATTGTCGGAGTGGAACTCCTTCACATAATCCAGCATCTCCTCCTTGCTCATATTGTCAAACTTGGCATGGTAGAGGTGGTTGACACCAATCTCCAGAGAACGGATACCCTTGAGGAATGCCTCCTCCAAATTGGAGCCGATGCCCATAATCTCGCCCGTTGCCTTCATCTGGGTGCCCAACACATTGGAGGCCGAGGTGAACTTGTCAAAAGGGAAGCGGGGGAACTTAGTGATGACGTAATCGAGGGTAGGCTCGATGGCGGCGGTGCCGCCTGCCACGGGAATCTCCTCCAGACTCATTCCCACCGCGATCTTGGCGGTGACGCGGGCGATGGGATAGCCGCTGGCCTTGGATGCCAAGGCGGAGGAGCGGGATACGCGGGGGTTGACCTCGATGAGGTAATACTCGCTGGTCTCGGGGTTCAGAGCGTACTGCACGTTGCAGCCGCCGTTGATCTTCAATTCGCGGATGATCTTGATGGCGGAGTCGTTGAGCATCTTGTGATCCTGCTCACTCAAGGACAAGATGGGAGCCACCACGATGGAGTCACCGGTGTGGACACCAACAGGGTCCACGTTCTCCATACCGCAGATGGTGATGGCGTTATCATAAGCGTCGCGCATCACCTCGAACTCGATCTCTTTATAGCCCTTGACCGACTTCTCGATCAGCACCTGATGCACAGGAGACAGTTTAAAAGCGTTTTTGCCGATCTCCAGCAGTTCCTTCTCGTTATAAGCGAAGCCGCCGCCGGTGCCGCCCAGAGTGAAGGCGGGACGCAGGACAACGGGATAACCGATGCGTTCCGCGGCCGCCTTAGCCTCTTCCAAATCGTAGGTGATCTCGGAGGGGATGACCGGCTCGCCGATGGACTCGCACATCTGCTTAAACAGGTCGCGGTCCTCGGCACGCTCGATGGACTCGCCGGTGGTGCCCAGCAGTTCTACACCGCACTCCTTGAGGATGCCCTTTTTCTCCAGCTGCATAGCCAGATTCAGACCGGTCTGACCGCCGATGCCGGGAACGATGGCGTCAGGGCGCTCGTGGCGGATGATACGGGACACGTACTCCAGCGTCAGAGGCTCCATATACACCTTGTCCGCAATGGTAGTGTCGGTCATAATGGTGGCGGGGTTGGAGTTGCACAGCACCACCTCGTAGCCCTCTTCGCGGAGCGCCAGACAAGCCTGGGTGCCGGCATAGTCAAACTCCGCCGCCTGTCCGATGACAATGGGGCCGGAGCCGATAATGAGAATTTTTTTGATATCGGTACGCTTTGCCATAATTTTGCCTCCTGTGGTTACTCTGATTTGTAAACAACTTGTCCATCGGCTACGGTCAGCACACAGCGACCGTACAGCGTCTGCCCCGCGTAGGGGGTGGCTCTGCCGAGGGTGTGAAATTCATTGGGATCAACGGTGAAGGGGGTGTTCAGCTCCCACACCGTAAAGCTGTCGCCGCACTCAATACCGAAACGGCGGCGGGGATGATCGGTCAGGCAACGCACTGCCTGCTCCAGACTCAGTATGCCCGTTTTAACCAAGTGGGTATACACCGCGGGGAAGGCGGTCTCCAACCCCACCACACCGAAGGCGCTGTGTTCCAGCCCCTTGGCCTTTTCCTCAGCTGAATGGGGGGCGTGGTCGGTGGCGATACAATCAATGGTGCCGTCTGCCAGACCCGCCACCAGCGCCTCGCGGTCCGCCGCAGAGCGGAGAGGAGGATTCATCTTGAACCGTCCGTCCTCTTGCAGAAAACTGTCGTCCATCGTCAAGTAATGGGGGGCGGTCTCGCAGGTGACGTTGACCCCCCGTGCCTTGGCTGCGCGGATAAGGTCCACCGACTCTTTACAGGAGATGTGGCACACGTGATAGGCACATCCGGTCTCCTCCGCCAACTTCAGGTCGCGGGCGATGGGGCCCCACTCGCTCTCGGAGCAGATGCCCCGATGTCCGTGGGCCGCCGCGTAGGTGCCATCGTGGATGTAGCCGCCCCGCAGCAGGGAATTATCCTCGCAGTGGGCGACGATCATCTTGCCCAGCCGCTTGGCCTCTTCCATCGCCTGCCGCATTAGGCTCTCGCTCTGCACACCCCGTCCGTCGTCGGAGAAAGCAATGCAGTAGGGAGCCATACCTGCCAGATCCGCCAGCCGTTCGCCCCGCTGACCCACCGTGATGGAGCCGTAGGGGTGAATGCGGACGCCGTGGGGCGGGATGAGGTCCCGCTGAGCCTGCAGATGCTCCACACTGTCGGGGACGGGGTTGAGGTTCGGCATGGTACACACGTCGGTGTAGCCGCCCCGCGCCGCCGCCGCCGAGCCGGTAAGCATAGTCTCTTTATAAGAAAAACCCGGCTCGCGAAAATGCACGTGCACATCGCAAAAGCCGGGAAATACAACGTAAGATTTTGCCGCGTCGGGAGAGAAAGCCGCCGACGCAGTAACACGGGTAACAATAGAGGGGTCGACCAAAAAACCGCTGATACGCATACCCTTATCGGCCATTATGAACCCCTCCCTTGCTACGCCATTTATATTGCATATTATTATACCATATACACTTGTTTGTTGTCAACGGCATTCCCCCGCATAAAACGCAAAAATTCCCGCCGGTTTATCATCATTTATCGTGCAATATGTAGAGAAAAACCGCCCTGTATCAACACAGGGCGGTTTTAATGGAAAAACAAGGGTTTTATTCCTTAGTCCAGGTGCCGGGGAGCAAAGCCAGCACCAACGGGTAGATTTCCAAACGACCTAACAGCATAGCAAAGGACAGCACCACCTTAGACACCACGCTGTAATCAGCATAACTGCCGGTGGGGCCCACCGCCCCCAAGCCGGGACCGATGTTGTTGATGCAGGCCGCCACAGCGGTGAAATTGCTCTCCATATCAAAAGCAGGTTCTAAGCAGAGCAGTAAAAAAGCGGCGCCGAACAACATAAAATACAACACCACATAAGCTGTGGCGGATTGCACCACCGGCTCTTCCACTCGCTTGCCCTCCAAACGGATCACACCCACCGAGCGCGGATGCACCAAGCGCTTGAGCTCTCGCCCAACCGCCTTGCACACCAGCATCACACGGGATACCTTGAGACCGCCGCCGGTGGAACCCGCGCAAGCGCCCACAAACATCAACAGCACTAAAATGCATTTGGAAAACATAGGCCATAGGTTAAAATCCGTGGTGGCATAGCCGGTAGTGGTCATAATCGACGCCACCTGAAACGCCGCATGGCGCACCGTTTCCTCCACAGTAGCAAACTGTCCCAGCGGCAGAAGGTTCCCCGTCACAGCGGCAATCGCCGCCACCGTGATGCCACCATACACCCACAGCTCGCGGGTGGACAGCGCCGGAAGGTAAGCGCGAATCAGCAGCAAATAATAGACGTTGAAGTTGACGCCGAACAACCACATAAACACCGTGATGATCCACTGGCAGGCGGCGTTGTATTCGCCGATGCTGGTAGAATAGATGCCGAAGCCGCCGGTGCCGGCGGTGCCAAAGGTGATGAGCACACTGTCAAACAGCGGCATTTTTGCCAACAGCAAGCAGCCGATCTGCACCACCGTCATTCCCAAGTAAATTAGATACAAAATCTTGGCAGTATCACGCAGACGGGGCACCAATTTGCCTACAATGGGTCCGGGAACCTCCGCCCGCATCACATGGATGGTACGGCCCGACTCAGAGGGAGACAGCGCCATCATCAGCACCAGCACGCCCATGCCACCGATCCAGTGGGTGAAACTACGCCAAAACAGGATGCCATGACTCATACCTAAAGGTTCACCCAACCGATTAAGGTCGGTGACCACCGACGCGCCGGTGGTGGTGAAACCGCTGACTGTTTCAAAAAATGCATCCACATAGTGAGGAATCTCCCCGCTGACGACAAAGGGGACCGCCCCCACTGCCGATAAAAGCAGCCAGGACAAAGCCACAATAACAAATCCCTCTTTGGCGTAGATGGTCTGATTTTTCGGACGGCGGAGCAGGGTCATACCGCAACCCAATGCCAGTGCCAGCGCTGCGGCAATCAACACCGCCGCCAAACCGCCGTCGCCATAGGTCACACATACTGCCGCAGGCAACAGAAGCAACACCGCCTCCAGCTGCAGCAAACGTCCCACCATATAAAATACCATACGATAATTCATACGCGTTATTCCCCGTTACTTCAAAATGTCAGACAGGTCGTTTAATCGGCGGCCTGCGGTAATCACCACCACGTGGTCACCGGGCAAAATCACGTCCGAACCGGTGGGGATAATGGTCTCGCGTCCGCGGAGAATACCCGCCACCAACACACGGGATTTTAGCTGTATATCCTTCAGCGGAATCCGCACCAGACGGGGGTCGTCCTTCACGTTAAACTCCAGCGCCTCGGCGCCGTCGTCCATCAGACGGTACAGGGTCTCCACGTTACTGCCCATAGAATTCTCCAGAGCGCGGGCGTGCTGAACCAGCACGTCGGCAATGATGTCCCGGGGGGACACCACGCCATCTAACCCTAACTGCTCCGCCAGAGCGCCCAGCTCACGACGGCTGACCTTGGGGATGACCTTGGGAACGTTATGGGCGTTGGCAAAGAAGGACAGCAGAATGTTCTGCTCGTCCATACCGGTCAGCGCCACAAAGGCGTCCATACCGTCCAGCCCCTCCTCCAACAGCAACTCCTGCTGGGCTCCGTCGCCGCAGATGATGGTGGCTTTGGGCAACAGCTCGCACAACTGCTCGCAGGTGGCACGGTCCTTATCAATGATCTTGACCTCTGCACCGGAAGCCAACAACTGCTTAGCCAAATAGTAGGCTGTGCGGCTACCGCCCAGGATCATCACCTTACGGGACTGTTTTTTGCCCAGACCTACGCTGCGGAATAGCTTTTGAATTTCACCGTGAGTGGCGGTGAGACCAATCTTGTCGCCCCCCTGCAGGACAAAGTGACCGTCGGGGATAAACACCTGGTCTCCTCTCTGCACCACGCAAATGAGGAACTTGGCCTTAAAACGGGTACGGGCCTCACTCAGCGGCATACCCACCAAGGGGGAATCCGCCTTGAGGCGCACCTCGATCATCTCAAATTTTCGGGCGGAGAAGGACTCGATCTTAACCGCCGCAGGAAGGCGGAGGGTATAGTATATTTCCTGGGCCGCCAGGCGATCGGGGTTGATGGCCATTGACAGATTCAACAGCCGTTTCATCATCGGTAGGCTGTCGTCATTAAACTCCGGCTTGCGGATACGGGCCACCGTATTGGGGATGCCCATCTTGTCCGCCACCTGACAGCACAGCATATTCACCTCGTCCGATCCGGTGGCGGCCACCACCATATCCGCCGACTCGGCGCCCGCGTCTGCCAGTATCTCGCAGTCGGCACCGTTGCCGCAGACGGTCATTACGTCATGAATGTTGGTGATGTCGGTCAGTGCGGTGGGACGGTTATCCACCGCCACCACGTTGTGCCCCTCTGCCACCAGACTTTCCAGTATGGTGGTGCCGATCTTACCGCATCCAACGATGATAATATTCATAAAATGCGCCTCCTCATTCTATGATGCCCTTATATGTCGCATTGTAGCACAATGTTTTTCGCTTTGCAATGGGGAAATGTGATAAATACCCGCTTGTAAATTTGATAAAAAAAGTCCGTCCCAAGAGGGTCGGACTTTTTTGTTTGTTTAGTTCTCGGCTTTCATCAATTTGACCAGCGCACTGGCACCGATGCGGTCGGCACCGGCGTCGATCATCGCCTGAGCCGCCTCGAAGGAGCGGATGCCGCCGGCCGCCTTGACCAGCACGCCCTCGCCCACGTTCTGCTTCATCAGCGCCACGTCCTGCACAGTGGCACCACCCTTATCAAAGCCGGTGGAGGTCTTGATAAACTCCGCGCCCGCGTCGGTGACGCACTTGCACAGGGCGATCTTCTCCTCGTCGGTGAGACCGCAACACTCGATGATGACCTTCAGCACCTTATCGCCGCAGGCGGCTTTAACAATGCGGATCTCGTCGGTGACGGCGTCAAACAGTCCGTCCTTTACCCAACCGCGGTTGATCACCATATCCACCTCGGCGGCACCCGCCTCGACCACGCACTTGGCCTCGGTAGCCTTGGCGGCGGTGGGGCTGTTGCCGTGAGGGAAGCCGATAACGGTGCAGATGGGCAATTTACCGTCGGCATAGTTCACAGCGCGCTTGACGTAGCAAGGGGGAATGCAAACGGTGGCGGTGCCGTAGGTGATGGCATCGTCGATCAGAGTACGGATATCCTCCCACACGGCGGCGGGGTTCAGTTCGGTATGGTCCACCAGAGCCAGAATTTCCTGCTTGTTCATATTACATAGCCTCCACTTCGGTCATAATTGCCTGTGCAAACTCGGCGCAGGTATTGCCGCCCACGCGGCCGGTCATATTCATTTTCTCATTGCAGATGGCCAGAGCCTTTTCCAGTTTCTCCGCCTCGTTAGCCTTACCGATGTGGCGCAACAGCATGGCGCAGGCCTTCAGAACGGAAGCAGGGTTGGCGTAATCGCCGCGACCCATCTCGATCATACGGGGAGCGGAGCCGTGGATGGCCTCAAACATCGCATAACGGTCGCCGATGTTGGCGGAGCCGGCGGTGCCCACGCCGCCCTGGATCTGGGCGGCCTCGTCGGTGATGATGTCGCCGTACAGGTTGGGCAGGACAAACACCTGGAACTGGCTGCGGCGGGCCTCATTCACCAAGTTAGCGGTCATAATGTCGATGTACCAATCCTCGGCGGTGATGCCGGGGTAATCGGCGGCCACCTCGTGGCAGATACGGCTGAAATTGCCATCGGTCTTCTTCATAATATTCGCCTTGGTAACGATGGCTACGTTATCCTTGCCGTTGTTTTTGGCATACTCAAAGGCGGCACGGGCGATGCGGCGGGTGCCTGCATCGGTGGTCACCTTAAAGTCCATCGCCAGCTTATCGGGAATCTCCACACCGCGGCTACCGAGGACGTACTCGCCCTCACTGTTCTCACGGTAGAACACCCAGTCAATACCCAATTCGGGGACGCAGGTGGGGCGCACGTTGGCGTACAGGTCCAGTTCGCGGCGCATAGCCACATTGGCGGACTCCAGGTTGCCGCCGTGGGGGGTGGTGGTGGGGCCCTTCAGGATGACATCGCACTCTTTCAGTGCGGCAAGGGTGTCGTCGGGGATGGCCTTGCCCACCTCTTCGCGGCGCTCGATGGTGAGACCGTCGATCTCGCGGAACTCAACGCGACCGCTGGCCACATCGTCTGCCAACAGGAAACGAAGCACATCCTCACCCGCGTGGGTGATGATGGGGCCGATGCCGTCGCCGCCGCAGATACCGATGGTGATGTGGGGCAGGTTAGCAAAATCCTTTGCCGCCTCCCCCGCCTCCATGCGGTTCTGACGCGCCAGCTGCTCGGTGATCAGGGTGCGGAATTGCTCCACGGCGTTATCAATGTATTTTTGCATATTACTTCTCCCCCATTTCTTTGGTATAGGCCAATAAGCCGCCCGCTTTAAGGATGGCTTTCTGTCGATCGGTGAAATCGGCACACAGGGTGATCTCGGCGCCGGTAGTCTTGTTGATAAGGGTCATCTCGCCGCTGTCCATACCGGCATAGACACCGGTGATCTCCAGCAGGTCGTCCTGACTCAACTTATCATAATCATCGCCGCTCTTAAAGGTCAGCGGCATAATGCCCGCGTTAATGAGGTTGGCGGCGTGGATACGGGCAAAGGATTTGGCAATCACCGCGCGGACGCCTAAGTACAAGGGGACCAGCGCCGCGTGCTCACGGGAAGAACCCTGACCGTAGTTACTGCCGCCCACCACGATGGACTTTTCCGCTTTCTTCGCCCGCTCGGGGAAGGTGGTGTCACAGACACCAAAGCAGAACCGGGACAGGTGGGGAATATTGGATCGGTAGGGCAGGATTTTAGCGCCCGCGGGCATAATGTGGTCGGTGGTAATGTTGTCCCCCACCTTCAGCACCAGCGGTGCGGACAAGGTATCCAACTGGGGGTGGCTCTGGGGAAACTCCTTAATATTGGGACCGCGCAGAATCTCTACGTCGGCGGCCTCCTCCTCGGGAGCAGGGGCTAACACCGCGCTGTCGTCGATGCGGAAGCGCTCGGGGAACTGGATGGCGGGCATCTCCCCCAGCAGACGGGGATCGGTGATGGTGCCGGTCAGCGCCGCCGCCACGGCGGTCTCGGGGCTGCACAGATACACCTGACCGTCGGCGGTTCCGCTGCGACCCTCAAAGTTACGGTTGAAGGTACGCAGGCTCACGCCGCCGCTGTTGGGGCTGAAACCCATACCGATACAGGGTCCGCAGGCGCACTCCAGTACACGAGCACCGCTGGCAAGGATGTCGGTCAGCGCGCCGCAATCCGCCAGCATAGACAGCACCTGCTTGGAACCGGGGGAAATGGACAGGCTCACCGAGGGCTGAATGGTGCAACCCTTCACCAGAGCCGCCACCTTCAGCATATCCTGCAGAGAGGAGTTGGTGCAGGAGCCGATACACACCTGATCTACCTTGGTGCCCTTCAGGGATGCCACGGTGACCACCGCGTCGGGGCTGTGAGGACAGGCAATCAGCGGCTCCAGAGCAGACAGGTCGATGTGGATGATCTTATCGTATACGGCGTCGGGGTCGCTGGCGAGGGGGATATAATCCTCCTCGCGTCCCTCCGCCTTTAAGAATTCACGGGTAATCTCGTCCGAGGGGAAGATGGAGGTGGTGGCGCCCAGCTCGGTGCCCATATTGGTGATGGTGGCACGCTCGGGGGCGCTCAGGGTGGATACACCCTCGCCGCCCCACTCAATGATGGCTCCTACACCACCCTTAACCGACAACTGACGCAGAATCTCCAAGCTCACGTCCTTAGCGGTGACAAAGGGGCGCAGTTTGCCGGTCAGCTCCACCTTGTACATCTTGGGCATCGTGATGTAATACGCACCGCCGCCCATGGCCACCGCCACGTCCAGGCCGCCCGCGCCCATAGCCAGCATACCGATGCCGCCGCCGGTGGGGGTGTGGCTGTCCGAGCCGATAAGGGTCTTGCCGGGCTTGCCGAACCGCTCCAGATGCACCTGATGGCAGATGCCGTTGCCGGGGCGGGAGAAGTAAACACCGTGCTTTTTACACACCGACTGGATGTAGCGGTGGTCGTCGGCGTTTTCAAAGCCGGACTGCAGGGTGTTATGGTCGATGTAGGCCACGCTCCGCTCGGTGCGGACACGGGGGATGCCCATGGTCTCGAACTCCAGATAAGCCATGGTGCCGGTGGCATCCTGGGTCAGGGTCTGGTCGATCCGCAGGGCTATCTCGGTGCCGGGAATCATCTCGCCGCTGACCAGATGGTCACGGATAATTTTTTGCGCTATTGTCAGTCCCATTTGTATCGCTTCCTTTCCTAAGGACCTAAAGATTTCAATTTAATTATGTATTATACAACAAAAAGGCGGAGCGTGTCAATGCTTTATCGCGGAAAAGCGTTAAAGAATTGACAAAGAGGGTTATTTCATCAGAATTTGCTGCAAATCCGCTACGCTGTCCGCCAGTGCGGCGGGGTTTTCCGCCGCCAAACGGTCACGGTCTTGAAATCCCCAGGTGACGGCGGCGCACCGCACCCCCGCGGCGCGGGCAGTGAGCACGTCCTGCACCGAATCCCCCACGTACCACGTATCGGCGGGGGCTGTGCCCAGCCGTTCCAGTGCGTACAGCACCCCGTCGGGGGCAGGTTTCAGCGGGCGGGAACCGTCCGCCCCCACCGCCAAGTCCAAATAATCCCCGAAGAAACGGGCGCACAGAGTCTGTACACCCGCATCGTGCTTGTTGCTCACCACAGCGATACGCACCCCTGCATCCCGCAGGGCGGACAGCAGGGGGATAACCCCGTCGTAGGGGGCGGTCAGATCCGCATTGTGGGCGGCGTAATAGGGCAGATACGCCGCCAGCACCGCCGCCTGCGTTGCCTCATCCGTATCGGGCGGACAGGCACGGGCGATCAGCTGACGTACCCCGTCTCCCACATAGGACCGCACCTCTGTCTCGGTGCGGGTGGGAAAGCTGTGGACGGCAAGGCCGTGGTTCACCGCCGTGGTCAGGTCCCCCAGCGTGTTTAACAAGGTGCCGTCCAAATCAAAAATTACCGCTTTTGTCATCGTAAAACCTCTTTTTCGGGTGATACCGTCATTTTATCACTTTTTCCCCGCAAAAGCAACCGTTTCGGGTTGACAAGATTTCGGAATAAGGGGTATAATCAAAGCAGACATTAACGAAAGGGGGTACACCCCATTGTATCTATACGAAATGCACTGCCACACCCTGCCCTGCAGTGCCTGCGGCGGCATCCAGCCGGAGGATCTGGTGCGGGGGATGAAGGAAGTCGGCTACACCGGCATGGTGCTCACCGACCACTTCTACCACGGCAACACCGGCATCCGCCGCAATATGCCGTGGCAGGATTTTGTCGCCGCCTACGAGGAGAGTTTTCTGCGTGCCAAGGCGGTGGGCGACCAACTGGATTTTGACGTGCTGTTCGGCATTGAGGAGGGTATCGGCGACTGTAAAGAGGCGCTGATCTACGGGTTGACCCCCGATTTTCTGTACGACCACCCCGAAATCCGCGACTGCGACCTGCCCTATCTGAGCCGCATCGTGCGGGAGGCGGGGGGCTTCTTCGTGCAGGCTCACCCTTTCCGCGTGCGGGACTATATTCCCCGTCCGTGGGAGCCGCTGGATCCCGCTCTGTTTGACGGGGCGGAGATCTACAACGCCTGTAATCCGCCGCTGGATAATCTGCGGGCGGTGAACTGGGCGCGGGAGAACGGTCTGCCCGCCATCGCCGGGTCGGATCGGCACTATATGGGGCACTGCGAGAATTTCGGCATTCTGGTGGACCACCGCATCCGCACCGAAGCGGAATTGGCGGAGGTTTTACACAGCGGTGCGTATGAATTAAATATACCAGGCGTATAAAACGATGTAAATATTACAAAAAAGCCGTGGATTTCACCGAAATCCACGGCTTTTTTATACGATTCGCAACAACAGACCAGGGAAGTTAACTCCCTCCGTCACGCCTAACTGCGTGCCACCTCCCTCAAGGAGGGAGGCTGTTTCTCTCACTCCATCGTATTCCAATCGTCCCGCCATAGGCCGCGGGATTCCAACACCGACCGCATATCGGCGGGGATGGGGCTGGTGAGGGACACCCGCTGACCCGTAATGGGATGATCAAAGGCGGTGCGTCCGCAGTGCAGACCGTGGCGGGGCAGGATGGTTTCGTCCTCGCCGTACATGGTATCCCCCGCCAGGGGGTGACCCAGCCAGGACATATGCACCCGAATCTGATGGGTGCGCCCCGTTTCGATGACCACCCGCACCAGGGTGATTTCCCCATCGGAGGTCAGCGCCTGCCAGTGGGTGATGCTGTCCTTGCCGCCCTCCCCCACCTCGCGGGTGATGGTACAGCCCTCCTTGACACGGATGGGTTGGCGGATGGTGCCGCTGCCCTCTAACTTGCCGAGAACGATAGCAAAATACACCTTTTCGGGTTTCTGCGCTAACGCGTAGGCCACGTGGGAACTCTTAGCCGCCACCAGCAGGCCGCTGGTGTTGCGGTCAAGACGGTTAATGGGGCGAAAAGACAGGGGTGTCCCCTTACGCTCAAAGTACCCTACCACGCCATTGGCGAGGGTGGGTTCCGGCTTGCCCGCCGAGGGGTGCACCGCCAGATAGGGTGGCTTATCCACCACCAGCAAATGATCGTCCTCGTACACCACGGACAAGGGCATTTCCACACCCTCAATGCGTACCGCATCGTCAGGCATTTTCAGCCCCACCACCTGCCCCGCGTTGATGCGGTCGATGGAGCGCCACTGCTTACCATCCAGCGTCATTCCATTGGGGACCCGTTTGAGTTTTACCACCATCCGATAGGACAGACCGCATTCCCGCCGCAGAAAGGTCTGCAGCATCTCGCCATCATATTCAGGGGGGACTATATAGGTTAGATCGGGCATAAAAACACCTCCTTCTTCGGTTTTGTGAAAAATGATGGTATCGGCTACGCCGACGGATTTATCAAGTGCCGCGATACGGCGTTGCGAAAAAGGCCGACGGGGTTGCCGTCGGCCTTTGACATACTTAGTTTTTCAGCGCCAGAACGGCCTTGACCTTCTCCACAATATGGGGGGCGGTGAGACCGTACAGCTCCAGCAATTCCAGTGCGGGGCCGGAGCGACCGAAGGCGTCCTCAACGCCCACACGGAGCATAGGAACGGGTTTGCCGCTCTCGCACAGTACCTCGGCCACGGCACTGCCCAGACCGCCGTTGACGTTATGCTCCTCAGCGGTGACGATAGCGCCGGTGTCGGCAGCGGCCTGCAAAATGATATCCTTATCAATCGGCTTAATGGTGGCCATATTCACCACACGGACAGAAACGCCCTCCGCCGCCAAGGTGTCGGCGGCGATCATCGCCTCGTTGACCTCTAAACCGGTGGCGATCACGGTGACGTCGCTGCCATCACGCATCACCTTGCCTTTACCGATGGTGAACTCCACGTCATCCTCGTTAAACACCGGCACGGCCAAGCGACCCAAACGCAGGTAAACGGGGCCGTCGTAATCGGCGGCGGCGCGCACAGCGGCAGCGGTCTCGGGGCCGTCGGCGGGGTTGAGGATCACCATACCGGGGATGGTACGCATAAGGCCGATATCCTCACAGCACTGGTGGGTGGCACCGTCCTCTCCCACGGATACACCCGCATGGGTGGCGGCGATCTTCACATTTAAATGGGGGTACGCCACGGAATTGCGGATCTGCTCGAAGGCGCGACCCGCCGCAAACATGGCAAAAGAGGAGGCAAATACTGTCTTGCCCGCCGCGGCCAAACCGGCGGCGATGCTGATCATATTGCCCTCCGCAATACCGGTGTTGATAAACCGGTCGGGGTGAGTCTTGCGGAACATACCCGTCTTGGTGGCGGCGGCCAGGTCGGCATCCATCACAATAATATCACTGCGCTCATTGCCCAACTCCACCAATGTCTGACCGTAGGCGTCACGGGTGGCTACTTTCTTCATCTCTGCCATCGCTTAACCCTCCCATTCTTTCAGTCGGGCAGTCAGCTCCGCCATCGCCGTATCGTACTCCTCCTGCTTGGGCGCAACACCGTGCCAACTGCACTGATCCTCCATATAAGACACGCCCTTGCCCTTGATCGTTTTCTGCACGATACAGGTGGGCTTGCCCTTGACCGTCTTAGCCTCGGCACAGGCGGCGGCGATCTGGTCCAGATCGTTGCCGTCGATCTCAATGACGTGGAAGCCGAAGGCGGCAAACTTCTCGGGAATGGGATAGGGAGAGTTGACCTCCTCCACCGTTCCGTCGATCTGCAGGTTGTTGTTATCGACGATCACCAGCAGATTATCCAGCTTTTTGGCGGCGGCAAACATGGCCGCCTCCCAGACCTGTCCCTCGCCGATCTCGCCGTCACCCAAAATAGTGTACACGCGGTAGTCAGCTCCGTCCAGTTTGCCCGCCAGTGCCATACCCACGGCACAGGAAACACCCTGACCCAGTGAGCCGGAGGACATATCCACACCGGGGATACCCTTCATATCCGGATGACCCTGGAGAGGAGATCCTACTTTACGCAGGGTGGGAATCCACTCCAACGGAAAGAAACCCCGCAGTGCCAACGCACCGTACAGGGCGGGGGCGGCGTGGCCCTTGGACAGCACAAAGCGATCCCGACTCTCCCACTTGGGGTTGGCGGGGTCGATATTCATCTCGTTAAAATACAGGTACGCCAGATCATCCGCGATGGACAGAGAGCCACCGGGGTGACCGCTCTTGGCGTTGAAAGTGCCCTCAATCACCGCCATACGAATCTTGGTGGCGATGATCTGCAACTGTTTCTTTGTCATTGCATCCATAAAGTACGCCCTTTCTGCAGAGAAGCCTAATAATGCCTTATTGTAACACAAACATCGGTGGAATAAAAGTCTTTTTCGCCGTATTTATGACGAAATTTTACGGATTTTTGCCCAAAAGTTCCATTAATCGGGCGGCATACCGTTTTCGTCCCCAGTGATAGCACCCCGCAGGCAGGTATACGGTGTCGGGGGTCACCCGCTGTGCCCCCGCCCCTGCGGAGGTCTGCACCACCGTCAGCAGGGTATCTGCGTGGATGCCGTCCGCCAGATAATATTCCTCCCGACTGCCGTCGGAATGGTGAAGCACGATCTTCGCCACACGGGTGGGCTCGGGGTCCGCCGCCAACAGGGCGCGTACCCCCTCCAAATCGGGACAGGCATCCGCCCACACCTTGAGGATTGCCCATCCCAGCAGGGGGGCGCCGTCGGGGGCGGTATAGCGGCGGTAATCCCGCCAATATAAGGTGGCAAGGTCGGTTTCGGACAACAATTCTGCCCGCAAGGAATGAAATAAGGCGGTGGTATCCTCACCACAGAGGGAAACCAGCCACGCGGCCATTTCTAAATCCTCCGCCTTCGCCTTGTGGTGGGACAAACCCTCGGTATCCAGCAGAATAGCACCCAGCAGCATACGGGCGCAGGCGGGATCGGGGGTGATGCCGTCGCCGCGAATCCTCTGCGCCACCAGGGTGGTGGCGGCACCTACAGGAAGGATGGCGGCGTGAATGCCGCTTAGATCCACCCCCGCGGACAGCGGATGGTGATCCACGATCGTCACCACGGTGTTCGGATAGGCATCCACGTCGTGGTGGTCGGTGAGCACCAGACGTCGGGCGGGGTCTATCGCTACGGCGGTGGGCACCGCCGAAGCCAACGAGCCCAGCAACCACGCGGTTTCCCGCGGGAGAGCACCCTGCACCAACGGCACTGCGGGGGTGCCGCCCAGGGTCAGCCGCCACGCCTCGAATAAGGCGGAAACCACCGCGTCGGTGTCGGGGGCGAGGTGTCCCGTCACCGTCAGGACGTTCTCCCCCGTCGGCAGGGTATTCAAATACTGTTTCAGTGCGGATTCGGTCACGGGTACGCCTCCTTTCGACGCGTTTTATCGGTCTGAGGTCAGTATAACATACACCGCAGGGGGATGTCAAAGAAAGTTCACAAAATTTGTGCGGTTTTTCTTTGACATTTGGGGGATTCTGTGATATGGTATATTTAATTTGGGTTACTATTATAGTGGGAGGTGTTTCTCTATGGCTCGTTTAGACCCCGTGGTGCGGAAAGAAACAGTCTTTACAGCCGTTTGGGTGGCGGTGGCCATCCTACCGGTGCAAGCGGCATTTCTGCTGTTGGGTCAATGGGACTACACCATCCTGTTGGGCAGTCTGCTGGGCAGCATCACCGCCGTAGGCAACGTGCTGATGGTGGGGCTGATGGTGCAAAAGGCGGTCACCCAAACTGAAAAACAGGCCAAAAACACCGTGCGTCTGAGTCAGGGCGGTCGTCTGCTGCTGCAGGGAGTCATCCTGGTACTGGCAGCCTGTCTGCCCCGTGTGTTTAACCTGTGGGCAGCGGCCATCCCCCTGCTGGTGCCCCGTATCGCCGTCAGCGCCCGCGAGAAGATCGCGGCGAAGAAAAACCCCAATCCCCATCGCCCCGCCATCGGCTGGGAGGACGAAGACGACGAGGATTGATGCCCCATTACTCATTTCCCATTGACATTGAGGTGATTGTATGAACACAAAAAGCCGCCGTTTTAAGGCGGTGGATATTCTGCTATTGGCGGGGGCGATCCTGCCGCTGGTAGCGGTGATGGCGCTGAAGGTGCTGACCACCCCTCCCTCCGAGGGCATCTCCATTACGGGTGCACTGGTGTATTTCACCATCCCCACCCCCATTCAGCCGCTACCTATTACCGAGGCGCAGGTAAACTCCGTGGCGGTGATCCTCACCATCCTGTTCCTGTGTCTGTATCTCACCCACGGCATCTCCGTGATACCCGGCACCAAACGGCAACTGGCCGCCGAATGGTTGGTGGAAAAGTGTGACGGTATGGTGCGGGAAAATATGGGCGAGTACTTCATGGGATTTGCCCCCTTTGTCGCAGGTATTATGGCACTGTCCGCCTTATCCAGTTTATCCAGTCTGCTGGGTCTGTTCCCCCCCACGTCGGATATGAACGTGGTGTCCGGCTGGGCCATCCTGGTTTTCGCGCTTATCACGTATTATAAGTTCAAGGCAGGTCCGATCCACTACCTTAAGAGCTACGCCGAGCCTATCCCCTTCCTGTTGCCTATGAACATTATCAGCGAGGTGGCCACCCCCGTTTCCATGGCCTTCCGTCACTATGGCAACATCCTCTCCGGCTCCATCATTTCGGTGCTGATTGCCGCCGCCCTGGGCGGATTGAGCCAACTGGCACTGGGGTGGTTGCCCGGTGTACTGGGCGAGGTGCTGGGCAATTCCCAAATCCTGCGTGTCGGTATCCCCGCGGTGTTGAGCTTGTATTTCGACATTTTCAGCGGAGCACTGCAGGCCTTTATCTTCGCCACCCTGACTATGATGTATGTGTCCGGCGGGTTCCCCCAGAGCGAGTTTGAGGCCCGAAAAGCCAAGCGGGAGGCCAAGAAAAAAGCAAAGCAAGAGGCAAAAACGGCGAAAGCCGCGTAAATAAGCAACCAAAAATTCTGTCATCATAAAAAACTGGAGGTAATTGTTATGTTAGAACTGGCATTGGGTATCATTTTGGGCGGCTGCGCCGTAGGCGCCGGCCTGGCTATGATCGCGGGCGTGGGCCCCGGTATCGGCGAAGGTAACGCCGTTGCCAAGGCCTGTGAGGCCATCGGCCGTCAGCCCGAGTGCAAGGGTGATGTCACCTCGACCATGATCACCGGCTGTATCATCGCCGAGACCACCGGTCTGTACGGTCTGGTTATCGCCATCCTGCTGATCTTCGTGGCCCCCCGTCAGTTTGTGAACATTCTGATGGAAACCATCGGCAAGTAAGAGGTAGCACACTATGCAAACATTGGAAATCATTTCGGTCAATCTGTGGCAGATTCTGATTTCTCTGGCTAACTTACTGATCATCTTCCTCATACTGAAAAAGTTCCTGTGGAAGCCTGTCAAAAAGGTAATGGACCAGCGCAAGGCTATGGTGGACAAGCAGTTCGCCGATGCCGCCGCCGCAGAGGAGAAAGCCAACGCCGATCAAGCGGAATGGGCTGCCAAACTGGCGGATGCCGATGCCGAGGCTAAGAGCCGCATCGACGCCGCCGACGAGACCGCCCGCCGCCACGGCGACCGCATCGTAGCCGACGCCAAGGATAAAGCACAAGGCATTATCCGTCAGGCCGAGGCCGAGGCGGTGCTGGAGCGTCAGAAGGCCGAGGCCGACATCAAGCGGGAGATCGCCGCTGTGGGTGCCGAACTGGCTGAGAAGATGCTGGAGCGAGAAATGAAGTCTGAGGATCACGCCAAGATGATCGAGTCCTTCCTGGACGAGGTGGGTGACGCCACATGAGTGACCTGAATAAAGAGTACGCCGAGGCCCTGTTTGCCCTGGCGGTTGAAAACAAGCAAGAAAAAGCCTATTTAGAGGCTCTGCGTATCGTGGGGGATGCCCTGACGGCAGAGCCGGAGTACGTGGAGCTGTTGTCCGCCCCTTCCGTCCCCCGGGACGAGCGGAATGCTCTGCTGGAGCAGGCTTTCGGTGACGTTCTGCCGGAGCAGGTGCTGTCCTTCATACAGCTTCTCTGCGGCGGCGGTCTGATCCGCAGTCTGCCCGAATGTATCGACGAATACCACCGTCTGTATCAGGCGGCGGTAGCTATGGCTACCGCCTACGTGACCAGCGCCGTGGCGCTGACCGAGGACCAGAAGACCCGTCTGGGTGAAAAACTGGCCGCAAAATTCGGGCGTCACTTCGATCAGGTGTGTGCGGTGGATGAGCATCTGTTGGGCGGTATCACCGTCCGCATAGACGGCGTGGTGCTGGACGGCAGTCTGCGCCGCCGTCTGCAAGTGGTAAAGGATGTGATTGAGCAATGAGCAACAAGCCGGCTGAAATCAGCCAGATCATCAAGGAGCAGATCCGCAACTACCGCTCCCGCATCGAAATGACCGAGACCGGCACCGTCATCCTCGTAGGTGACGGCATCGCCCGTGTGTACGGTCTGCGGGGCTGTATGGCAGGCGAACTCTTAGAGTTCGAGGACGGCAGTGTGGGTCTGGCCCAGAACTTAGAGGAGGAGACGGTGTCCGTCGCCGTCCTGTCCGACCAGAACGACATCCACGAAGGCAGTACCGTCAAGCGTACCGGCCGTGTGCTGAACGTCCCTGTGGGTGAGGGGTTGCTGGGCCGCGTGGTCAACGCCTTGGGTCAGCCCATCGACGGCAAAGGACCCATCGCCACCGATGCCACCCGCCCCATCGAGTCCCCCGCCCCCGGCATCATCGAGCGTAAGAGCGTGTCGGTGCCGTTGCAGACGGGTATCAAGGCCATCGACAGTATGATCCCCATCGGCCGCGGTCAGCGTGAGTTGATCATCGGCGACCGCCAGACCGGTAAGACGGTGATCGCGGTGGACACCATCCTCAACCAAAAAGATACCGGCGTCATCTGCATCTACGTGGCCATCGGACAGAAGTCCACCGCTGTGGTGCAGATCGCCAACGAGTTACAGCAAGCGGGGGCTATGGAGTATTCCATCATCGTGTCCGCCTCCGCCAGCGAAAGCGCCCCCCTGCAGTACATCGCCCCCTACGCGGGCTGTGCTATGGCGGAGTATT
>JAZNUN010000028.1:0-5938 GCA_045592345.1 Acutalibacteraceae bacterium
AATTGAAAGCGGTGTGGACGTATCCGTTTCCACCGTCGTTAAATCCTCCACAGGCGTGGAGATGGAGAGCGACAAAACGGCTCTCTTTACCGGAGAATAGGAGGTTTCAATGAAAGATTATTTTGCTCCCGAAATCACCCCCTTGGAGGTAGTGGTGGAACCCCGTACCGAAATCGGTATCGGCTCCAACACTTTGCCCCCCGAGGATGAGGATTGGTAAACGCAACAGAAAGGCAAAAATTATGGCAGATATGATAAAAAAAGGGGTGCACGGTTGCAGTAAGGAAGAAAGCTACATTGCACCCACCGATCCGCTGATCTTGGAACGGTTGGAATGGTTTAAAGATCAAAAATTGGCACTGATGATGCACTTCGGGCCCTATTCCCAGATGGGAGTGGAGTGCTCCTGGTGCCTCTCCGAGGAGGACACCTGGGCCCGCAGTGCCATGGACTGGGATGCGGATCTGGAAACCTTCCGTCAGCAGTACTGGGATCTGAACAAATCCTTTAACCCTGTGCGGATGCAACCTGACAAATGGGCGCAGTTTGCGCACGAAAACGGTTTTAAATACCTGATCTTCACCACCAAGCATCACGACGGCTTTTGTATGTTTGAAACGGAGTACTCCGATTATAAGGTCACCGCTCCCGACTGTCCTTTCCATACCCACAAGTATGCTAACGTGGCCAGATCGGTGTTTGATGCCTTCCGTGCAGAGGGACTGGGCATTGCTGCTTATTTTTCCAAGCCCGATTGGCATTGCCCCTGGTACTGGGCCAAGGGGATGGAGATCCCCGCCGGCAAAAACCGCCGTCCCACCTATGACGTAAAGGAGCATCCCGAAATCTGGGAGCAGTTCACCCAATACACCCATAATCAAATTATGGAATTGGTACAAAACTACGGCAAGCTGGATATCCTGTGGCTGGACGGCGGCACCGTTCGTCCCTCCAACGGTCTGGACATTCGCCTGAGTGAGGTGGTAAAGCGCGCCCGTGAGGTACAGCCCTGGCTGATCACCGCCGACCGTACCGCCGCTACTGAAAACGAAAATTACATCACCCCCGAGCAGGCCATCCCCGACCGTGTCATCAAGGTGCCGTGGGAGAGCTGTATCACCATCGGCAAACGGTGGATCTACCGTTACAATGATACTTATAAATCCGCCCGCACCTTGGTGCGAATGCTCATTGAGGTGGTCAGTCGCGGCGGCAATCTGGCCATCAACGTGGGCCCCCAGCCCGACGGTCGTCTGCCCAAGGAGGCGATGACAGAGCTGACGGGACTTGGCGATTGGCTGAAGGTAAACGGGGAAGCCATCTATTGCACCCGTGCCACTGACGTGGCACAGGTTGACAAGGTGATGTATACTAAAAAGGGGGACACCCTCTACGCTCTCCTTCCCTTAGCGGAGGAGGAACGGGTGGAAAATACCCTTTTTATCCCCACGGATAAAGAGGTTAGCCGCGTCACCTGTTTAGGTGTCGGTGTCCTGCCCTTTGAAAAAACCGAGCAAGGCATTCGGGTCACCTGCCCCGAGGAATTGGTGGGCACCTCTCCCTATGCCCTTGCCTTTGAGCTGGTGTAATTATGAGCGATTTTACCTATCAAACCAATAACGCCCCCGTGGAAACCTACGAGTGGGACAACACCTGGCTGGATCACCCCGACGATGGGGAAACCCCGCGGGTGCTCTATATCGGGGATTCCATTTCCTGCAACTGCCGCAGGGTGGCCACCGAGCTTGCGGGGGGCAAACTGCTCTTTGACGGCTTTGGCACCTCCAAGGCACTGGATAATCCCTTTTTCAAAGAATCCATCCGTCTTTTTGCGGCCCAGCAGGGGCGCCGTTGTGCCCTGCTCTTTAACAACGGTTTGCACGGCTGGCATCTGGAGGACGAAACCGACTACCGCCATCTCTACGAGCAAACGGTGCAGTTTTTGCTTTCGGAATTTGCAGGCACACCCCTGTATATCGTCCTGACCACCCACGTTTGCGATAAAACCCGCAACGCTCGGGTGGAGGCGCGCAATCGGGTGGCCGCCGAAATTGCGGCGCAGTACGATCTGCCCGTTATAGATCTCTACGCCGTTTCTCTGACGGCAGCAGAATATCTGCGGGACGGGGTGCATTATCACACCGAGGGCAATCGTCTGTTGGCCCGCGCCATCGTAGATGCACTAAAATAATAAAAGCGCTCCACCACGGTGAAAAATAATATAAAAAGGTGTTTGTCCTATGACAGGACAAACACCTCTTTTTATTTACCAATTTTCATCCTCCGGCGGGAGCGTGTTGGAGGCGATACCGATTTCGGTGCGGGGCTCCACCACGATCTCCAAGGGAGTGATTTCGGGGGTGAGATATTCTTTCATTTTTGCCTCCTTATTCGACGGTGAAGAGAGCCGTTTTGGCACTCTCCATCTCCACACCGGCGGCACTTCTGACCACGGTGGAAACGGAAACGTTTACACCGCTCTCAATTTCACTACCCACGAAGATACCGTAGAATTGATTTGCGTAATTGACAGAGCCATTCTCATTTACATAAGAGGCCATTACCTTGGCGATGGAAGCATCAAAATAGGTATAATCTTGGGTACCTTGATACTGCCCCTCGCTGTCCGTCCAGGTGAGGCGTATGATCACGTCCACACCGCTGGCGGCGGCCTTATCGGCGGTGTTCAGCAGGTCGTTTGCGTATTCCTTGAACATAGGCGAGGTGGAATATTTGGGACTGTTCCCCTCGGTGGTCAGCTCAAAGCGGTCGTTTTTCACGCGGGTGAAAAGATAACAGCCGTTTTCCTCGTCATACACGGGCATCTGAGGATTGTCTTTGGACAGGACCATACGGTTTTGGGGGACAACGATCTTGCCGCTACCGTCCTCGGCGGAATCAATGACGGCGGTGTCATTGAAGGCTACCATATAGTTTACCGTCAAGCTGTGACCATTGAGGTCCAGGGTAATGGCAGGATTGACCATCAGTTTATCCACACTGACGTCGGCACGCAGCTCAATGGTCTCGGTTTCCTTTACGGCGGCAAGGGCATCCTCCAGGGTGGCGTAGCCGATCTCGCCGATGGCGGCACTTTTCGCCGATGCCAGACAGTAGGTAGCGCTGCTGTCATCCTTGGCGACAAGCGCAAACTTCAGAGTGCCGTCATTGGCGGTGGCAGAAGGAGCCGTGTTAACGTCGGATGTGATCAACGTAAGATACTTGCCCTCCTCATCCTTGTTAAAGGTAACGGAGGAACCGTTGGTGGCGTGCTCCTCATACAGGGTAGTATTCGGCTTGTCCGTAATGATCTCACAGCCGTTAACGTTGACGTTTACAATGGAGTTACCCTTTGTGATGTTATCATCGCTGCCGTTGAAAATGCTTGTTACGGAGGCGGCATTGGTGAGATCAATCGTACAATCCGTGAAGTTTACGTCGTAGTTGATCTTCTTGCCGCTGGTGCCGGAGGCGGCATCCGTATCCTTGTATTGACCAAGGAACGCAGTAGCCGTCGCACCCTCGGAAAAGCTAAAGTTGACGTTGTTGAAATTCAGATGATAGGTCTTGGCTGTATTGTATACACCGAAGTACAAAAGCGGCGTCTTCAAAACAACATCGCCGTTGCAGATCTCAATGGTGCCTTCCTCGGCACCCTTCCAATCGTGAGCTCTGGTAAAGAGGAAGGGATCGTCGCTGAAGGTTTGGGTCAGTTTATGTCCGTTCAGGTCAAACACCATGGTGCCCTGAATCTGACCCACGTTACAACTGATACCGTAGGAAGGCAGTTCTGCATCCGCCTGGAACAGCAACTGGACCGTACTGCCCACCTCACCGTCTTTGTTTTCGTCGATGGCGCATTTGGCTTTATAAAGTGCTTCTGCCTTGGTGGTGTAAAGTATATCATATCCAGCGAGAAAACTGCCATCCTTGAATACAAGAATCTTCTTTTCCGCATATTCCGCAGGAACAAAGCCATACTTGGTCGTAAGTCCCTTGGGACCCAACTGATAGGTGATGCTTCCCTCCGTCTCGGCGGTCTTGTGAAATTCCAAGTTGCCGCCGTTTGCGGTGGTGGTGGGGGCCTCGGTGGAGCCATTTACCGTCATCTTAAGATACGCTTCGTCTTGGTTCTTGTTAAAGGTAACGGTGGAGCCGTTGGTGGCATGCTCCTCATACAGGGTGACGGCAGGATTGCCGGTAACGATCTCACAACCGTTGACGTTCACCTTCAAAACAGAATTGCCTGCCGTGATATCACTATCGTTGGCATTAAAGAGAGTGGTCATGGAGGTGGCATTGGTCAGATCAAATACGCAATCCGTAAAGTTTACGTTATAATCAATCTCTCTGCCACTGGTCACGCTGGCATGGTCGCTGTATTTGGCAAGGAAATCGGTGACCGTGGAGCCCGATTTATAGCTGATATTGACGTTATCAAGATTTACGTTGAAGATCTTAACTTCGCCGGCGGCACCATCGCTATAAGAGGTAGCACCGCAGATCAAAAGATGGGTCTGCAACACCAGTTCACCGTTGCAGATATTCAGCGTGGCAGGCCCAATACCGTTACCGTTATAATCTTTCATGCGGGTAAAGAACATGGGTTGGGTGTTGTATGCCTGCGTAAGCGTGTGTCCGTTCAGATCCATGATGATCGTTCCCTGATTCTGCCCGTGATCGGCATAATGATATTTGGCTTCCACGTCAGACTGGAACAACAGTTGCACCGTCGATCCGATCTCGCCGTCGTTATTACCGTCGATCTTGGTCTTGGCCGCATAGAGTGCGCCGCCTTTGCTGTCACTGGTAATATAGTCATCATAACCCTTGGAGAATACACCGTTTACAAACAGAAGGATCTTTTTATCTTCGTTTCCTTTAGGAACGATGCCGTACTTAGTCACGTAACCGTCCACCGGTTGCAGTTCATAAATGCCCTCACTGCCGACAAAGGTCATACTGTCGTCGCCGGACGGCCAGACACTTAAAGCGCCGGGAGCCGCCACATCGGCGGGCAATTCAAGAACAAGGTACTTACCGTTGGTATCCTTGCCGAAGAGCAGACTGTCCGCTCTGCCCTCGGTGCTGTCGGTTCTGGCGAAATCGTTGTAGCTAATCGCCTTGGAGGCGACGATTTTACCACCGTTGACCGTTACGTCCCAGACCGTTCTGTCACCGCCGTCGGAATTGGCGAGGTTGATCATCGGAACGTTGGAGGAAGAATTGGCATAATCAAAGGTACAGTTATTAAAGACGGCGGAGGGGGAAACGCAGGTATCACCCGTGGCATATCCGCTCTCCAAAGAGCCCAGGATATTGTAAGCGCCGCCGTTTTTGTCAACGAAGGTGACCTCATCAAATTCAAAGGAGGTCTTATAATTATTGGCCAGATTGGTGCCGTAATCAACGGAAACGATGGGGTTGGCACCGTATTTGATAATGGTACCGTTTTGTGTCACGAATTTGCCGCCCTGCACCACATCGTTATCGGCCTTGAGGGTAAATACCGAGCCGTCGTTACCCTTGATCAGCGTGTTACCGCCCAGATCCAGCGTAAGGGTCGCCGCAAACTGAGAAAGATCCACCGTTGCATCTCTCAGCTCTGCATCCTTACGCATCAGGATGACGTAATCGCTCTCATCCCCTGCGGCCTCTACGGCAGCGATGGCTTGACTCAGCTCGCCGTATCCGCCGACAAAGGTCTTGTCACTCTTAAATACAACAAAGGGGTAGGTCACTTTGTTGGAATAGTAGCCGGGAATGGTGCCGTACTCGCATTCAACAGCGACCGTCTCTGTGGTTGCCGGAATGGTGAAGGAGAACTTGTTATCGTTTTGATCGTAGAGATAATCCTCCCCGTTTTTCACCGAATGATAGGTGGAAATATATTCTACCTGCACGTCCTTGCCGCCGTTGGAGAAATAGAACATGGCGA
>JAZNUN010000029.1:0-8592 GCA_045592345.1 Acutalibacteraceae bacterium
TTTTTCATTGATTAATCCTCCAATTGTGTTCTTTGTTCGTGACTGGCAGGTCATCTACATTCTAACACAATTGGAGGATTCTTTTCATCGCTAAAGCTTTTCCCAACCACGCGACTATCGCGTGGTTTTTGTTTACAAAAAAAGCGCATGGACTTGTTTGATCCATGCGCTTGGTGGCTTATACTTACTTGTACGAGAGTTCATATCCCTCGGATAAGGCGAAATACGCGGTTTTCATCTGTCATTTCACCTTTGCTTTTTTTGACTGAAAAAATGGCGAAACCCCCGATTTTATCGGGGGTTTCTGTGGGTTCATCTATTTTATGCGACCCTTCTGGTGCGAGGGAGGGGACTTGAACCCCCACGCCATTTGACACACGCACCTCAAACGTGCCTGTCTGCCGATTCCAGCACCCTCGCATATAACGCATTTCATTATAGCACCCCACTCCCCCGCTGTCAATCTTTTTCTGCGACGTATATATAAAATCTTCACAAAATGGGTTGACAAAATTTCGTCAATCAAGCATAATATTGTTGTATATGTAGAAAAATGAGAGGTATGTTACTATGGCTAAGGAAACCAACATCTCCCTGCCTGTGATTCGGCGCCTCCCCCGCTATTATCGTTTTCTGTACGATCTGAAAGAAAAGGGTGTCACCCGCATTTCTTCCCGCGAGCTATCCCAAAAGATGCGGCTGACCGCATCCCAGATCCGCCAAGATCTCAACTGCTTCGGTGGCTTTGGTCAACAGGGCTACGGCTATATGGTGGACCAGCTGTACGATGAGATCGGCCGTATTCTGGGTATGGACAGACTGACCAAGGCGATTCTGCTGGGCGTGGGTAATCTGGGCACCGCCGTTGGCAATCACATTGAGTTCAAGGCCCGCGGTTTTAACCTCATCGGCCTGTTCGATGACAACCCCGAGCTGGTGGGCGACACCCGTGCGGATATGGTCATCCGCTCCACCGACGAGGTAGAAGCTTTCTGCCGCAAAGAAAAGCCGGAAATGGCGGTGCTGTGCATCCCCAAAGAGGCGGCTCCCCGCTTGGTAGAGATACTGGTGGGATGCGGTGTCAAGGGCTTCTGGAATTTCTCCCACTACGATATTCTGCACGATTATCCCGACGTCATCGTAGAGAACGTACATATGGGTGACAGTCTGATGACTCTATCCTATCATATGGTACAAGGTGAAAACTAACCCATACGGCGTGTGGCAACACACGCCGTATATTTTTTGCGCTCCTACACATCCTATCAGCGAGGTGATAGCGATGAACCAGCAAGAACGCCCCCTGCCCTATCCGGAGAGCGCCGAGATACCTATTAACCCCGTTCCCGGCGAGCCGGTGGACATATGGGATCAAATCAACAAATACGGCACCTATGAGGTGCAGGACACCACCGACACCGACAACGTATTCCCCACCATCGGCCCCCACAACGGATGGAAAGCGTGTCTGGACCTGCCGGATATCCGCAAGAGTAAGAAAAAGACCGAGCCGTGAGGCTCGGTCTTTTTCTGATTATTTCACCCGTTTCATAAAATCCAGGCTCAGATTGCCCCACTGGCAGGCGCCGGGGAGCCACCCTGCCATGGCGTTGCCGTGCTCACCCTCGGGGAACAGGTGCAACTCCGCATAGCGGCCCGCGGCGGCCATCGCCTTGGTCAGGCGGATGGAATGCTCAAAGGGCACCAACGTATCGGGAATGGTATGCCACATAAAAATGGGGGCAGTGTTCTCAGTGATATGCTTCTCCAGGGAGAGAGTGTCCAGCGTTTCCTGAGAGGCATCCTCACCCAGAATGTGGCGGAAAGAGTCCTGATGCCCCGCATCGGGGTCGGCGCAGGTGACGGGATAACCGAGAACAGCACCGGTCAGACGGGAATCGGTGGCGGGAGCATCGGGCAGATACTCTCCCACGATATCACCAAATACCGCCACGCAACCGCACAGATGACCGCCGGCGGAGAAGCCAACACCAAACACGCGGTTGGGGTCGATATGCCACTCGGCGGCGTGGTGTCGCACCGACTTAACCGCCATCTGAGCGTCCAGCATGGGCGCGGGATGAGCATAAGGCTGTACGCGATAATACACAATAAAGGCGTTGTAGCCGTTGTCGTAGTAGAACTGCGCCACGGGATCACACTCCCACTCGCCGTGGATGCAGTAGCCGCCGCCGGGGTACACGATCATAGCGGGACGCACCTCGTCATCCTCGTGGAGGTAGGCGGTCATTTTGTTCTCAAAGGGGATGTTTTCATCGTACAGGGGGATGTCGTTCTCCCAGATTTTCATATCCTTAATCATCGTCAGCACTCCTTTACATTTTACGCAAAAGCTCGCTCAGGTCAACGAGTTTGGCGGCGGTAACCGAGTCGCCGCTATGGTTGAGTCCCGCGGCACGGCGGTGCAGATGCTCTGCCATCATTCGGCGGTAGGGTCTCCCCTCCTCCGCGTCGAAAAAGCCGCCGTAGATGGATACCTCATCCTCGCAGATCGGGGCGGCGGTATACTCCGCCGCCATCACGGGGTACAGGTGGCGTCCGTCAATGATGAGGTGCTCCTCTAATACGGAAAACCCATTCTGTAACAGCCAGCGGCGCAGGTCCTCGGCACGGGTCATTGGCTGGAGAATCAACCGTACACGACCATCCTTTACCCACGGGGCAGCCTCCAAGATGGCGGCAATGGTCTCGCCCCCCATACCTGCGATGGCAACGTCCTCCACCTCATCTGCGGTGACGGTGGCAAGGCCATCACCGAGGCGTAAAGCAACCTTACTTGTCAGCCCATTGGCGGTGACGGTGTGACGGGCGGCCTCTAAGGGACCTGCGCCGATATCCGAGGCGATGGCTGAGGGGCACATGCCCGCCTGCACCAAGTAGACAGGCAGATAAGCGTGATCGGTGCCGATATCCGCAAGGCGGCTGTCCTGCCGCACCAGTGCGGCTACGGCGGATAGGCGTTTATCTAATGTGATCATAACTCCCTCCGTCACGGCTAAACGCCGTGCCACCTCCCTCAAAGAGGGAGGCTAAGTAGCGAAAAAACGGCAGAGGGCATACCCCTGCCGTTTTTTTAATCAATTACCGAAGTGCTTGTTCAGCTTCTCAACCAGGTCGTTGACATCCACGCCGTGGACGGAACAGGCCTGCTCCAGGTTCTCACTGCGGGCGCCGGGACAACCCAGACAGTGCATACCCATCTCCAGGAAATAGGGCGCGGTGGTGGCGTCGGCATCCAGAATATCGCCGATAATGCTGGTCTTAGTGATGATCATAACGATTTCTCCTTTCACTTTAGTACAAGTCTATTATAGCATTTCTCAATCAAAATGCAACCGATTTCGGTCAGTTGGCGTTCTTTTCCACCGCCAGAGTGACCTGCTCGCCGTTGATGTTCCACTCCTTGATGTAACCGGCGGTGGAACCCACGGTCAGAGCGGTAGCCATCACGTCGGTGCCGATGGTGGACCAGTTACGCTCTACCAACTGCTCCACGTTGGCGTTATCAGCCACATAGACGGTGATGGTGTCCATCACCTCAAAGCCGGCTTCCTTACGCATGGTCTGCAGCTTGCTGACCACCTCGCGGACAAAGCCCTCCTCAATCAGCTCGGGGGTCAGGCGGGTGTCGATGGCCACGGTGATGCCGCGGTCGGACACGGTGTAGTAGCCCTCGGTCTGGGTGGTGTCGATCAGCAGGTCCTCGGTGTACAGCACCACATCACCGGATGCCAAGTTTAGGGTGATAGCACCCTTCTCATCCAGTTCCGCCTTGGCAGCATTGCCGTCCAACTCGGTGAGAGCGGTGCGAATCTCGTTCAATTGCTTACCGTACTTGGGACCCACCGTCTTCAGCTGGGGTTTGAATGTATAGCTCATAAACGCGGCGGCATCGGCGATAAACTCCACCGACTTGATGTTCAGCTCATCCGCGATGATGGCGGTGCAGAACTCATCCAGAGCGCCATCCATCTGCACGTACATCTTGCCCAAGGGCTGACGGTTCTTGCAGGCGGCACCGTTACGGGCGGCACGACCCTGCACCACGATCTGCAGCACGCTGTCCATAGCGCTCTCCAGAGCGGTGTCGATATAAGCCTCATTCACCTCGGGGAAGGCGCACAGATGCACGCTGGCAGGGGCGGTGGCATCGTTCTCGCACACCAGATTGCGATAAATATCCTCCGCCATAAAAGGAATCATGGGGGCGGCGGCCTTAGCCACCGTCACCAGTGCGGTGTGCAGAGTCATATAAGCATTGATCTTATCCTGGGGCATATCCTTGCCCCAGAAACGCTCACGGCTGCGGCGGACGTACCAGTTACTCATCTCGTCCACAAAATCCTGCAGAGCACGAGCGGCCTCGGGAATATGATAGGCAGCCAACTGCTCATCCACGGTGCGTACGGTGCTGTTCAGCTTGGACAGCAGCCACTTATCCATCACCGACAATTTGTCGTATTCCAAGCTGTACTTGGTGGCATCAAATCCATCGATGTTGGCGTACAGCACGAAGAAAGCATAGGTGTTCCACAGAGTGCCCAGGAACTTGCGCTGGCACTCCTGCACTGCCTTGCCCGAGAAGCGGTTGGGCAGCCAGGGGGCAGAGTTGGAATAGAAGTACCAACGAATGGCATCGGCACCGTAGGTCTCCAACGCCTCAAAGGGGTCAACGGCGTTGCCCTTGGACTTACTCATCTTCTGACCGTCGGCATCCTGCACGTGACCCAGCACCAGTACGTTCTTGTAGGGTGCCTTGTTGAACAGCAGAGTGGAGATAGCCAGCAGAGAATAGAACCAGCCACGGGTCTGGTCCACACCCTCAGAGATGAAATCGGCGGGGAACTGCTTTTGGAACAGATCCTGATTCTCAAAGGGATAGTGGTGCTGAGCGAAGGGCATCGCACCGCTGTCGAACCAGCAGTCGATAACCTCAGGCACACGCTTCATCACGCCGCCGCAATCGGGACAGCGCAGGGTGACCTCGTCAATGAAGGGGCGATGCAGCTCCACGTTTTCGGGGCAGTCGATGGCCATCGCCTTCAGCTCCTCTCGGCTGCCGATGGCGTGCTGACAACCGCAGGAGCACTCCCAAATATTGAGGGGGGTACCCCAGTAGCGGTTACGGCTGATACCCCAATCCTGCACGTTCTCCAGCCAATCGCCGAATCGACCCTTACCGATAGACTCGGGAATCCAGTTGACGGTGTTATTGTTGCGGATTAGATCCTCACGCACAGCGGTCATCTTGATAAACCAGGACTCACGGGCGTAATAGATCAGGGGGGTGTCGCAACGCCAGCAGAAGGGATAATCGTGCTCAAACTTAGGCGCGTCGAACAGCTGACCGCGGGCGTCCAGGTCCACCAAAACCTTGGGGTCGGCATCCTTGACAAACAGACCCGCAAAGGGGGTCTCCTCGGTCATATGACCGGAGCCGTCCACGAACTGCACAAAGGGCAGGTCATACTTGCGACCCACCTGGGCGTCGTCCTCACCGAAGGCGGGGGCGATGTGGACGATACCGGTACCGTCGGTCATGGTAACATAGCCGTCGCAGGTGATGTAGAAACCATCCTTGCGCTGCTTGTCTGCCACCGCCTTAGCGCAGTCAAACAGAGGCTCGTAGGCCTTGCGCTCCAGGTCACGACCCACGTAGCGCTCCAGCACCTCGTAGGCGGGGGCGTCCTCGGTGGCCAGTTTGCCCAATACGCGATCCAGCAGGGCCTCAGCCATATAATAGGTGTGACCATCGGCCGCCTTCACCTTGCAATAACTCTCGTCAGGGTTGACGCACAGCGCCACGTTGGAGGGCAGGGTCCAGGGGGTGGTGGTCCAAGCCAGGAACCAGGCGTCCTCCCCCGCCACCTTAAAGCGGACGATGGCGGAACGCTCCTTGACACTCTTATAGCCCTGAGCCACCTCGTGGCTGGACAGGGGGGTACCGCAACGGGGGCAGTAGGGCACAATCTTGAATCCCTTATATAGCAACTGCTTATCCCAGATCTGCTTCAGCGCCCACCACTCGGACTCGATGTAATCGTCGTGATAGGTCACGTAGGGGTCGTCCATATCCACCCAGAAGCCCACGGTGCCGGAGAAACCCTCCCACATCTCCTTGTACTTCCAGACGCTCTCCTTACACTTGCCGATAAAAGGCTCCAGACCGTATTTCTCGATCTGCTCCTTACCGTCCAGACCCAGAAGTTTCTCCACCTCCAGCTCTACGGGCAGGCCGTGGGTATCCCAGCCCGCCTTACGGGGCACCATATGCCCCTTCATGGTGCGGTAACGGGGAATCATATCCTTGATCACGCGGGTGAGCACGTGACCGATATGGGGCTTGCCGTTGGCGGTGGGAGGACCGTCATAGAAGGTATAGGTCTCCCCCTGCTTAGACTGCTCTAAGGACTGCTCAAAGACCTTATTCTCGGTCCAGAAGTTGAGCACCTCGCGCTCACGCTGTACAAAGTTCATATTGGTCGATACTTTTTTGTACATCTCAAAAACCTCCGAAAAATAAAAAATCCCCCGCCCCGCAAAACAGGACGAGAGTCAAACCTCGCTATACCACCTATTGCACGTACCATCATACGTCTTCCCTCTAACGGAGGAACCCCGTCCGCGCTTAGTGGGCGCACCCATTCAGCCGGCAACTCCCGAGTGATCTTCACGCAACGGTAATCCGTCGGGCTTACACCCTCCCCGACTCGCTGTGGGAGCCTCTCCCCTGCGCTACTGTCTCGTTCACAGTCTTTATATAGTATATAACATAAGTAACTATACCAAAGAGCGCCCCACTTGTCAAGAGGGAAAAGAAAACCGTGCAACGGATATTCCGTTGCACGGTTTTAAATCGCACAGTGTTTAAGCCGGAGAGAAAAGATAATTGGGCTCTGCATAACGCACCGCCGGACACGCTTCCGCCTTTTTCATCGCATCCAGTACGGCTTGTTTGGTTTTAGTTGGCAGAGATAGGACATACGTCGTATTGTCATATCTAAAAACTTGAGCGCTCTCAATCGAAATCCCCAACAAATCACGCAATTCTTGGATGGTCAAACAACGATCAATGGCCGACAGGGTTTTCCCCATACCGACAATTAATTCACCCTCCATAAAATCATCTTGTATCGTCGCAGAACAATACTCTTTCTCTGCCAGTTCCTCTGATGGGATTGACAATTCTGTTACGCTGTCCGACCCCAAAACGGGATAGCGACCACCGTGGGAATAATACCAAATATCCCTTAAATCTTTCTCAGTAATCCATTTGGCAGTATAGGCTTCGCTAAAACCGAAAAACTTTCCATCACGATACAAATAATAATACTCACTACCATCCGCCCAGAAATAGTAGCCACCGGCAAGGTGTATTTCAGTAGGCATAGCCGGACCAAAACCGACATCCATCGTCAATGCAACATACCCATTGTATGTTCCGAAATACGAACGAACATAACAAGTCTGAGCGGTTTTTTCCAAACTTTCGTATTGGCGCCATTCTTCCTCATACCAGAGATAATTAGCAAAATCGGTTACAATCTCTTCTTTTTGCTGTTCGCTTAACTCTGCGGTTTTCTTAGTGTTCGGAGTATAATTGGGATACTTCAGATTTCTGACATGACCCCATTTTTTCACACCATCTAAGTCGGCAGACTTAACCTCCACAATTGTATAGCGCGGACACCAGTCATCCGTTACAACATTGTCGAAAGGAACGAAATAGGTCCATTCTACATAGGCCTCATTTCCTTGCCGAACAAGAGCCGTTACTTCGCCCCGAAATGTACTACTGGTAAAAGGGTAGAATACCAATACCAGTGAATTATCTTTAAAATAAGCTGCATCGTATTTTTGAAATTCTTTATCTACTTGAAGAGTAGTTTGAGAAGACCCATCCACCAATTGTTGCTTAAACTCATTTAGTTGTGTTGTATTATTCACAATCGCTATCGAGGGATCATCACCGTCACAATACTGTTTGAAATCGTGACTCAACACTTCTTTGCTTATAGTGACATTGAGTTTTTGTCCATTGGCAAATCCAACGCTCTTGAATGCCCAATATACCGGATAGGAACTTATTGTGACATTCGTTGCAGTTGTTGTGGTAATCGGGGTCGGTTTCTTTGTAGTAGTCGTGGTTTTCTTTTTCGTAGTAGATTTAGGAGTAGTGGAGGTGGTGGTATCCGCCGTGGTTTCATCGGTGGTCGTGGTGGTCTCCTCTGCCGTGGTTGTGGTGGTGGTCGTAGACGCCGTGGTGGTGGGGTCACTGACCTCCGGCGGCGTATCGCCGCACCCGCACAGTGCCGCCAACAACGCCGCCGCACACACCGCAACCGTGATGACTCTGCCGTATTTCATACTCTCTCCTCCTTGCATATATATCAAACTACGCAGTATATTCCGCTGGTAACACTCTACAACAATATCCATTTTTTGTCAATATTTTCGACAATATTGCCAAAATACAGATAACAACAGGAAAACCGACCGCTGCAGACGCACCGGGCGGCTAGGGATTCATCACCGATTTAGCATCCCACTGGTACCCGTTCTCACCGGGAA
>JAZNUN010000030.1:0-57249 GCA_045592345.1 Acutalibacteraceae bacterium
CGTCGGGCCTTGTTCCTTTTATTTATGATATTTTCCGCCAATAGAAATCTGGAAAGCTCGGTACACCTGTTCCAGCACCATAACACGTGCCAATTGATGCGGAAAAGTCATAGGCGACATTGACAGCCGCAGAGCGGCACGGTTTTTAACAGCATCCGACAGGCCCCAAGAGCCACCAATAACAAAGGCAATATGGCTGGTGCCCTCCACCGCCCATTTTTGTATACGCGCCGCCAGAGAGGGTGAATCCATTTCCTTGCCTTCGATACACAGAGGGACAACCGCACAATCCTTGGGTAACTGTTCCAAAAGGCGTTTCCCCTCCGCCTCAACCGTAGCGGCAATCTGAGATGCCGAAGGATTGTCCGGCAAACGTTCCTCCGACACTTCAATCAAACGAAAATGGCAGAACGCGCCCAGACGTTTTTCGTATTCGGCACAAGCATCCCGCCAGTAAGCCTCCTTCAACTTACCTACACATAACAATGAAACGTTCAGCATACAAGACCCCCTTAGAAATACACAACAGGACCATCGCCGGTAGGTTTTGCTACAGACAACAGGTAATCTCGACCCGACTGTGCACCAATAGCAGCCAGAGCACCACAGGCAGTTTGTTCCGCCAAAGCGGGGGTGTTATTGTGTTCACTCAAATGGGCCAACACAATGCGAGTGGCACCTGCATTGACCAACCTAGGAAGTACGGCGGCACATTCATCATTCGACAGGTGTCCCCCCTGCCCCCGGATGCGGCTGACCAACCAAGCAGGATATGGACCATTACGTAACATATCGGGGTCGTGGTTAGATTCAATATGTAAAAACTGACACCCTGTGATGGTATCCAGTACACTCTGCGGCATATACCCCAAATCGGTGGTCATAGCCAGTGAGCGACCATCCTCGGTATCCAGACGGTATCCGTAGCACTCACGGCTGTCGTGAGGCGCGGCAAAGGGTGTGATCAGCAAACCGGATACGGTTAGCTGAAGATCCGTAGGCAACATATACAGATGTTGGTCTGCGGTCACTTGCTCATTGGCTATCAGCGCATCCAGCGTACCCTGAGAAGCCACCACGGGCCAGTGATACTGTTTACATAGCACCCGAAGCCCCGACACGTGGTCGCTGTGCTCGTGGGTGAGCAAAACAGCTCGAATGGATGCGGGATCAATATCCCGCTCTTTCAAGGCAGTGGTGATGCGGCGTGCTGAAACACCCACATCAATGAGAATACCGCCGTTGCCGGTTCCGACATAAGTGCAGTTACCCGAACTGCCGCTGAATAGAGAGCAATAGCGTAACATACCGTACCCTTTCCAAAAATGCCGCAGAAACCGCCGAAAGGCAGTCTCTGCGGCATTTTGATCACATTATTCCTCGTCAGGCTCTTCCACCAAACGGATATCCGCCCCTAAGCGGGTAAGCTTAGACACCAGATTCTCGTAACCGCGCTCAATATAGCGGATATTACCAATCTCGGTCTCGCCCTCTGCGGCAAGACCCGCAATCACCATCGCCGCACCGGCACGAAGATCCATAGACATAACAGAAGCAGCCTTTAACTGCGGCACGCCCGTGATGGTGGCGGTGTTGCCCCGCACCTCAATCTGTGCGCCCATACGTAACAATTCATCCACATAGCGGAAGCGATTTTCCCAGATACCCTCTGCGATATGGCTGACACCCTCTGCTAAAGAGAGTACTACCGCGATCTGCGGCTGCATATCTGTGGGGAAACCGGGATGGGGCATCGTCTTGATATTACAATGCTGTAACGGACCGTTGCACCGTACACGTACCGCATCGTCCATCTCCTCGACCCACGCGCCCATCTCCACTAGTTTGGCAGTGATGGACTCCAAGTGCTTAGGGATCACGTTACGCACAAGCACGTCGCCACGGGTAGCGACGGCCGCTGCCATATAGGTGCCCGCCTCGATCTGATCGGGGATAATGGAATATTGAGCACGATGGAGATACTGGGTGCCGCGAATCTTAATCACATCGGTACCCGCACCGCGGATATCTGCACCCATGGTATTCAAGAAGTTAGCCAAATCAACGATATGGGGCTCCTTTGCCGCGTTCTCAATGATGGTCATACCCATCGCCTTGACCGCCGCCAACATAATATTCACCGTAGCGCCCACGCTGACCGTGTCAAGATAGATGGAATTACCCATCAACTGGTCGCATTCCACCTCAATAAAACCATCCTCCTGAGGCGTAACCTCAGCACCCAAAGCGCGGAATCCTTTAAGGTGCAGATCCATCGGGCGCTCGCCAAACCAGCAACCGCCCGGCATCGGTACACGGGCTTTGCCTCTTTTTCCCAGCAGAGCGCCGATGAAGTAGTAGGAAGCACGCATATTACGGGCTAATTCATCATTGACCGAGCAAGTGTTAACCGTCGTGGGATCAATCTCCACAGTGTGCTCGTCAATACGATCAACGCGGGCACCCAAGGACTCCAACAACAGCAGAGAGGTAGCCACATCCTTTATAACGGGAATGTTTTCAATTCGGCAAGGCTCGTCTGCCAACAGGGCGGCCGGCAAAATAGCCACAACCGCGTTTTTGGCGCCGCTGATATCCACGGCACCCGACAACGGGATACCGCCATTAATCATGTATTTTCTCACTATAAAACACCCCTGACAGTATAATGATTGAACGTAAAGGGCAGTCATATTCAAACTACAAATTAATTACCGAGTCATTATACCACAAGCATTATAAAAAGTAAATACAAGATTTTTAAAAGTAGTGGATTAACCCTCATATCGTAATGCCTCCACCGGATGTAACCCGGCGGCCCGATATGCGGGATAGGCACCAAACGCCATCCCCAACAACATCGTCAGTAAAAACACCCCTGCCAGTGAGCCATATGGTAACGTCGGCGGAAAACCCATAACTATACATCCAAACAAAACCGCTCCGATGCCCAACACCAAACCGACTATAGCCCCAAACAAACTGAGTAACAATGCACCAGCTATAAATTCAAGCAAAATACGACCGCGTGTAGCACCGATGGCTTTTTTTATGCCGATCTCTCTTGTTCGCTCGTTGACCGAAGACAACATCACTGTCAAAATACCGAAACCCGACACAAGTAAGGATACGCCTCCAATGGCAACCAACGCAAAAGATACGATGTCCATCACGCGATTTAATCGTTCACGCTGTGACGCCAAATTCTCGGTCATTAATCCATCTACCGCTTCACCGGAATACAATAATTCTCTACGAATAGCCGTATCTACCGCTTCAGCTTCTGCACCATCAGATAAGCGCACGGCGATCTGGTCAAACGTATAAACCCCCGTTACCATCTGCTGGGTTGTGTACGGTAAATAGACCATATAAGGTATCAGAGAAGTGACGTTTTGTAACAAGCTGCTACCGGTAGCTGACACGCCAATTATGGTAACGTCAGTAGCGACATCAGGATATGCCAACGTCATTCTCTGCCCTACCACGTTTGCACGTCCGAAAACATCACGCGCTAACGCTTCATCCACCACGCACACAGCGGCTTGTGTCGCCACGTCACCTTGCGTCAGCATACGCCCGTAGAGAAGTTCCAACGAAATCACCTGGTCAGCACCAGAGTCAATACCGCAACCTACTACAGAATAGGTACCACCATCGACAATTGCGGCGGCAAACTGTAAAGACAACGGCATAGCCTGACGTACTGCAGATACTTCGCGAATGGCGGATAATGCAGAAACACTCAATCCTCCTTCTGCACTGACCGACAGGCCATCTACGCCCATACTCGCCAACTCATCAGCAATGGCGACAGTACCGATGTGCCCGATGCACAAAATCAGCACCACCATGGCTGTGCCGATGGCGATGCTGCAAATGGTTAAAACCGAGCGAAGGCGTTTGCGGCCTAAGGCTACCCAAGCACTTCGTCCTATTCCTTTCACGCTTCACTCCCCCGTACGGTTACTCTTTGACCGTTATCCGATATACTTGCAGCATCACAGATGATTTGCTTGCTTACAATCGAGTCATCCCCAAGAAGAATACCCTGCGCCACCTGAGCCGCCACCGTTATTTCCTGCCGTTGTGCCTGACCGTTATTGAGCACATAGACATAAGATCCTTCTTCGTCGGTTAATACAGCCTCGTACGGCACGATATAACCATTTTCGGTCACCGATGTTACAATCGCAGCCTTCGCGGTTAAACCCAAGCGCAAGGATGGGTCAAACACCCCTTCCGCCAACGTTACCAGACCTTCCACCACCGTGCCGCCGTCATCTGTTCGTGCTGTGGATGATATTTTGACCAATTCTCCCTCGTAATAAGGCATTTCGAAACCATCACCGGTAATACGCACCTTCATTCCCTGCTTAACTGAGCGCAGTTCACGCTCACGTATGGCTACTCGAACCTGTAGATCCTCATCGGCGGCTAGCAGGGCACACGGTGTTCCGTATTCTAAAGGTTGCTTTGAGGTACACGCTTCCATAACTGTTCCGTCACAAGGAGCGGTAATTTCATCCGTCATTGCCGCTAAAGTCATTAAATCAGCGGTGCTGAACAGCATCTTGCCGGTTGCTTCCTTATCCACAACCGCCAGAACCTCACCTTTTCGTACCCTATCACCGCTCTTTACGTTCACTTGGCTTATCACACATGTGATAGGAAGTGCAACCACAGTAGTATCCGATGCCTCAACCACACCTATACAGGACACCGTCTGTTCCACACGACCGGGTTCTAACGTCAAAGCTGATACCTCTACCGGACGATGGGTTGTGCGGGTAAAAATCGTCGCCAACAATATCACTGCACTGAGCGATGCAAAAATCCAACGTTTTTTCATTCTCTTCACCTCACCATAATCATCTCTTATTGTGCGGTATAACGCCAAAATTATGTGTCTTTAAAAACGAAAAAAGAGTAGTTTGTATGGTGTGTTTTGGTAACGCGTAAGGCCGCCCCAAACGGGACGGCCTTGCATTATACATATTTTGTTTCTTCTACCGATGTGATACTATCATTGTTTTGTAATTGTGCTACTGCCTCCTCCGGAGAAACGGCAACCGTATACAGGTCCAAGCAAAGGGATTGCATAAACTTCTCCTCCACTGTGAAAGAGAGCATCTCTAGTAATTTATCAAAATAACCGTCAATGTTAAAGATTACAATGGGTTTACGGTGACGTCCCAGTTGCTTGAGCGTATATATCTCAAAGAACTCCTCATAGGTACCGATGCCTCCGGGTGTAACAATAAAGGCATCGGAACGCTCATCCATAATCTGCTTGCGCTGACGCATGGTATCGGTATATACCATTTCGTCACAACCCTCGTACAGTATGCCATCCACTTTCAAGAAGGAGGGCACCACACCTGTGATGTGACCGCCACGGGATCTTATTCCACGGGCGACCGCGCCCATCAAACCTGAGCCACCTGCACCATAAACCAATTTGTGGCCCGATGCCGCTAACATAGCACCGAGTTGCTCGGTAGCTGTGATATATTTAGCATCAATCTGTGTGCTGGATGCACCGAAAACGCACACATTCATTCTGTTTCCTCCGTTCCAATCGTCAATTGTGACGCGATATTCCGCATACGAGACGTATCAACTTTGCACACTCGTCGGTCGTAGCTATACAGACCGTTGGTTTCGTCCTCCACATCCGACAACTGTGTGTAGACCGCACCGCAAAGTCCCTGTTTAACGGCAGGAATAATCTCCTGTTGGTACAAGGCTTCCACTGCGTTCATATATTTATCCGCGTCATCAAACATACGATAACCATAGGTTTGTGTTTTATTAAACGCGTGGCCCTCAGGTTTATAGGAATATCCGCCAAACTCAGTGAGAAACACCGGTTTCTCACCGGAACTAAAGCGATAGGGCTTGAAATACACATGCTCACTAATCACGTCGCTCGGTGCTCCTTTGAACCATCCGGACGCGGTATCAATGAAGCGGGTGGTGTCCAAACTACGGAGCAAACAATACATCTGTTCACTGTCAAATTGACCCCATCCTTCATTGAAGATGGTCCACCCCACGATACAGGGGTGGTGATCCAGGAGTTGGACGGTCCGTTCCATTCCTTCCACAAAGGCTGTACGGGTAGCCGCATCACGATGGAGAAGTTTATCGGGCAAGCGCTTCATACCAACGGTGGGTAAAGCGGTATCGCGGAAGAAGGAATAATGGCCGTTATTCACCATATCCTGCCACACTAGCATACCCAAGCGGTCACAATCATAATAGAATTGTTCGGCTTCTATTTTGATGTGTTTGCGTAATGTGTTAAAACCCAATTCCTGCATCTTCTCAATATCCCAAGCATAGCAAGTAGGCAACGGCGGGGTGAACAAGCCATCACTCCAATAGCCCTGATCCAGCACCGCATTAAAAAACACAGGTTTTCCATTTAGGCACATACGGGGAATACCCTCGACGTGACGGACACTCAAAGTGCGAATAGCAAAGTAAGAATGAACCACATCTTCACCGGATTCCAAAGTATACTCATACAAATACGGGTCTTCAGGACACCAAAGACGAGGTTCAGGCAAATCTACCCGTGCCTCACCATCCAGTAAGGATACGATGATTTGACCGTTGGGGGTGGAAACAGTCACCGAGCCGTCCAAGACACCTTCGGCATAAATGGTGGCTCCTCCCTCATCGGTGGAAACCGATAAGGATTGCACATACTTATTCGGGACACTCTCTAACCACACCGTCTGCCAGATGCCGCTGACCGGGGTATACCACATACCGCCACGGTGATACCTTTGTTTACCGTAGGGTAAAACAGCGCTATTTAGATCATCTGTAACCTGAATATCCAGTGTATTTTCCTCCGCAAGGAAATCCGTAATATCCAAAGTAATGGGATCGTATCCGCCACTGTGCTCTCCTACAAAACGGTCATTACAATAAACGTAGGCAGTTTGGTCGGCGGCACCGATATGCAACAGCACTCTGTCCTTCACGAAGCCTTGGGGCAAGGAGAAGGAACGGCGGTACCACAGGTAGCTGTTAGGTGCAGGTACCTCACCGATGGCAGACAGCAAAGATTCGGGGCAATAAGGTACACGAATACGTCGGTCGAAGTGCTCAGGAACCGACTCGGCGTCAGCGGTTACTGTAAAATCCCACCAACCGTTAAGATTGAAAAAAGAATCTCTGCGTAAGCAAGGACGAGGATAAACATCCCATGGAATGCGCTCTGTTTCGGCAGCCAGTTTCTCTCCAGAGGGGGTGTACAATTGAACCAATTCAGCCTTCAATGTTCTTCTCCCCTTTCTTGCAACGTAACACCACAGGTAACAACAACCAAACGAACACAGCCGCCACACCTGCTACCAAGAAGATATTAGCGTTGGGGACAAACGAAATAGTGCCATCGTTGTTGACTATAGTTTCAGCATTTTTGAGTACGGCAGCACCGATAGCGGGACCGATCACACCGGGGATCAACACCTGTGCAACAATACGAAGGCCCTGGAACATACCGGCCTTGTTTTCAGGCGTATAATCACGGAGCATCGCCCCGAACACCGCCATACCTGCCAGATAGCCTGTCATCATCAATAGGGAGCCGATAAAAACCAAGGCGGTACCGCGGCAGAGGTATAACAAGGTATATCCTAACATCAGCAACAATAGGGCCGGTATTGCCGAAAAAGCAAAACCAAAACGATCATACAAACGCCCATAGAACGCAGTGGCTACCGATGCCAAAATAATAGCGGGGGCCATAATCAGCACATAGTTCTCCATCTGTAAAGACACTTGGTAGTACAGGATAAGATACGGCATAAAAATCTGAATGGAAATGCCAAACACCGCAAAAGTCACCAGTACAGCGTACAATGTGGGGTTAGCTTTCATCACCGAGGGGCGAAAACCGTATATAATGTTACGGAAATAATGATCGTTTTCGGGTATGCGGACAGTCGTATCTCTAATTAAAAATATACCCAGCACACCGATAGCAATCACCACTCCACCAATGAGCAAGAAAATGGTGGTCCAACTGGAGGCTTTAGTCAGGTCAAAGGACATAAAGCCACCGAACACTACCAAAATAGCCACCAGCGGCATCATCGCATTCACGCCCTCCGCCGCACCGCGATTGCTATGGTCGGTGGAATCCGTCAGCCAAGCATTGAAAGCGGCGTCGTTGGCAGAAGAGCCGAAAAAGGTCATAATACAATCCAATATAATGGTGAGTGTTACACCCAATGCCGCGGCAGATACCGTGGGGAACAACGTGTTAAGATAATCAACCCTCACCAAAGCAAAGGCAGCAATAGACAGACCCCATAAGATATAACCGCCACAAATAAACGCTTTACGGCGCCCCAGTTTATCCGACAGAGCACCGATAAACAACGTCGTCACCGTAGCCGAAATTGCACTGGCGGCCACCATCGCTGAAATGGACTCCGCAGAGGCGTGGAACATCTGATACAGAAATACATTAAAATACATATTCTCCACAACCCAAGCTACCTGTCCTGTCAGACCGAATATGACCAATGCCCACCAAAAACGAGCAGATCCTTTTTTCTGTTTCATAACTCTCCTCCGTCAGAAAACGCCCACCCATCCCGCCGTTTTCAGTACGGGAGATGCGTGGGCGTCTGCATAATCATTGCGACAAATTATTTGTTGGATTTACAAAATACATCGACATAGCGGTCAATGGCTTCTTCCATTACGCGTACAGCATTGGTGCGAGGAGTAATCTCATCCACCGCAGTAGCTTTATTCTCCAAATTTTTGTACACAGTGAAGAAGTGACGCATCTCATCAAAAATATGTCGAGGCAGTTGATCAATATCCGTGTACATATTGTAGTTGGGATCGTTAAAAGGAATGGCTACGATCTTTTCATCATTATGACCGCTGTCAATCATATTGATAACGCCGATGGGATAAGCGCGTACCAACGTCATCGGCTCCAGAGGCTCGGAACATAACAACAGGACGTCCAACGGGTCGCCATCATCACCGTATGTACGGGGAATAAATCCGTAATTGGCAGGATAGTGAGTAGAGGTATAGAGAATACGGTCTAAGATAATCAAACCGGTTTCCTTATCCAATTCATACTTTTTCTTACTGCCCTTAGAGATCTCAACCACACAAATGAAATCCTCCGGGTTAATACGGGCGGGATGAATGTCGTGCCAGATATTAGACATATTGTACACTCCTTCTTGATGTGAATAAAATCAATCCTGCAGATTAGAGGGGCCAAATCCGCTGGGAAGCAACTCAGACAGTGTATACCGAGCGAAAGAATCCTCGCCGGTCACCACCAGTACAGAGAAATCCGGCGGGCAGAACTCCGCCATCACCTGACGGCAGACACCACAAGGGGGAAATGCACCGGATATGACACCGTCCTTACCTCCTGCCACAGCAATAGCAGAAAACTGCCGCACACCGTCACTGACCGCTTTAAAAATAGCGGTGCGTTCCGCACAAATAGTGGGGGTATAAGAAGCGTTCTCGATATTACAGCCAGTGTAAACTACGCCATCAGAGGTTAACAACGCCGCACCGACACGATAGCCGGAATAAGGAGAGTAAGAGCGCTCCATTGCCTGTATGGCCAGTGAGCACAAGTCCTTCTCGGTCATTTTCATCACTCCTTGATCAGTTTGGGCAGTAGACTCTCCCCTGCCCCATCATAAGGAACACACAAATAGTCCGCCACTGTAGCAGCAATATCCGCATAGGTAGGACGAGTACCTAAATTAACAGGATTGATACCATTACCGTACACCAACAGCGGTACGTATTCACGGGTATGGTCGGTATGGCTGTCGCCGGGATCACAGCCATGATCGGCGGTAATCATCAGAACGTCATCAGGACGCATCTTAGACATAAAAGCGGGTAACCAACCATCGAAAGCCGTCAAAGCGGCGGCATAGCCGTCCACATCCTGTCGATGACCGTACAACATATCAAAATCAACCAAATTCACAAAACACAGACCCTCAAAATCGATCTGCACCGCTTCCAGTGCCTTCTCCATCCCCTCAGCGTTCCCGTGAGTTAAATCGCAACGAGTGACACCTTGACCTGCGAAAATATCACTGATCTTACCAACCGCCCACACGGTCTGACCCGCATCGGAAACCATATCCAACAATGTTTTCGCTGGAGGTTCCAGCGAAAAGTCACGGCGATTGGCAGTACGCGTGAAATTAGGAGCAGAGCCGGTAAAGGGACGTGCAATCACACGACCGACACCATGCTCACCGCGTAAAATATCACGGGCGATGCGGCAATATTCATAGAGTTGCTCCAGAGGCACCACATCCTCGTGGGCGGCAATCTGAAACACACTATCGGCAGAGGTGTACACGATCAAATCACCTGTTTGCACGTGTTGCTGACCGTAATCAGCAATCACCTGTGTGCCGGAGTACGGTTTATTGCACAGCACGCCCCGACCGGTAGCGGCGGAAAAGGCTTCCAGAACATTCGCGGGGAAGCCGTCGGGATAGGTGGGCAGAGGGCGACGGGAAATGACGCCCGCGATCTCCCAGTGTCCGATGGTGGTATCCTTGCCCGCCGAGGTTTCTGTCAAGCGAGCCACCGCGGCGGTAGGAGCACCAACAACAGGGAGGTAATCCTGACCGTCAATGGTGCCTAGCCCCATATTGATCAAATTATCCGCACAAAACTGCAGGGACTGAGAAATACGCCGCATCGTGTGACAATCACGATCGCCGAAAGCGGCGGCATCCGGCATCTCACCGATGCCGCAAGAATCCAATACGATCAGAAAGACCCGTTTCAAGGTCATCCCCTCCTTAGCCAAAGCATTTATAGGCTTAGCCTAAAGCCTTTGCAGTCTTTAGTGCCAGTTCCATCATCTGGGTGAAGGAGTTCTGACGCTCCTCAGAGGAGGTAGCCTCACCCGTTACGATATGGTCAGAAATAGTACACATAGCCAGAGCCTGTTTGCCGCAACGCGCAGCATTCATATACAGAGCAGCCGCTTCCATCTCGATAGCCATTACACCCATTTTGGTCCAAGCGGCATTGGCCTCGGCACCATTATCGGCATAGAAGGTATCGGAGGAGAGAAGATTGCCAACGTGGATGGGCAGACCCATCTCGGCACCGATGTCTGCACAGGTACGCAAAACATTGTAAGAGGCAATGGGAGCGTAGGTACCGGGAACGCCATACTGAGAAGCATAAGCAGAGTTGGTGCAGGCCCCCTGACCCAAGACGATATCGCGCACCTTGATGTCGGTGCTCAAAGCACCGGCGGAGCCGACACGAATAATAGTTTTTACATCAAAGAAGTTGAACAGTTCGTAGGAATAGATACCGATAGAAGGCATACCCATGCCACTGGCCATCACAGATACGGAGACGCCCTCATAGGTGCCGGTATAGCCGTGAATGCCGCGGACGTTGTTAACCAAACGAGCATCGGTCAGAAAATTCTCAGCAATAAATTTAGCGCGCAGAGGATCACCGGGCATCAGCACGGTGGGAGCAAAGTCATCAGGAGTCGCATTGATATGCGGGGTGGGATAGTTAGCCATATACAATCATCCTTTCTGTCCGGCGGTAGCCGGTAAATATAGTGATTAATGACCACGCAGGTCGGTATCCAACAACGTCTTCATCCAAGCGGGGGCAGCGCCCCAAGTGTATAAAATATAGTAGTCCTCTCCCTCTGCCGAGGAGCGAAAGGCCAGTTCTATCGCGCCGTGCAAGTCCTCTCCGGCAGGGCGGATAGCACTGCCGGACTGAGGCTCCACAAGACAATCATATAATCCCTGTCGGTATGGACGGTAATGGCTGTATAATTCATCCAAAGATAGGTCACTTTGAAGCAGGACTGCGCCGAAATACTGCATTCCGTTGCCATTGCCAATCAATTTGGATGCAGCGGAAGTGGATTCGACTATTTCCGTATTCGGCGGTAAAGGCAATCCTTTCAAATCTCGCTCAATACCCAAGGCGATAGCATTGTTTATAACAGGGACACCCAAGGCGAAAAAGAGTAAGAGGATAGAAACCGCAACCATTGTGACGCGTATCACAAACCGCAGTCGATCTTTGTACTTTGAATCCAATGCCATTCTGCAACCTCCGTGTATACTGCTTTACTATTTAATCATAACACATATTTTAGTATGGTGCAACACAAAATTAAAATCCCCCGACAAGGCGGGGGATTTTACGGTTAATCTATCACTTTGTAGCCCTTGCCTTCAATGACAGAGCGCAATACGACATCCTCGACATAGGCAGACAGAGTGACTGTAACGGTGCCGGCCGTATGGCTGGCGACAGCGGATTCCACGCCGTCCAACACCTCCAACGCCTCTTTCACGTGGTGCTCACAATGGGGGCACATCATGCCCTCTACCTTGATAATTTTCTCCATAGTTTTTTCCTCCTTACAGCAAGAATGATGTTCATTATGACAGCAATAGGACTCCTCTGTTGCGTGGGGATACAGTTTAAACCAGTTCAAACGCAGGGCATTCGTAGCCACAAAGAAATCGGACAACGCCATAGTTGCGGCGCCGAACATCGGGCTCAAAGTAATTCCAAACGGGACAAACACGCCCGCCGCCAACGGAATGCCGAGAGTGTTGTAGAAGAACGCCCAAAAGAGATTGACGCGAATGTTTTTGAGAACGGCCCGTCCCAAGCGCAATGCCGCCACCACATCGGTCAGGCGGCTGTTCATCAGTACCACATCTGCCGCATCCATTGCGATGTCGGTACCGGCACCGATGGCTACACCCACGTCAGCACTTGTCAAAGCAGGGGCGTCGTTGATGCCATCACCAACCATAGCCGTGGGGCCCTGCTCCATCAAACGGCGAATCTGCGCCTCTTTATCCTGAGGCAAAACATCCGCAATCACCTCGTCCACACCGATCTGCCGCCCGATGGCGGTTGCTGTGCGGAGATTATCACCGGTCAACATCACCACGCGGATGCCCATTTGCTTGAGTTCCTGTATGGCGGCGTAACTATCAGGCTTTATGGTATCGGCCACCGCAATAATGCCAAGCAAGCGGTCGTCTGTAGCGAAAAATAACGGTGTCTTTCCTTCTTCGGACAGTCTCGATGCCGCCTGTTCCGCATCAACCGTAAGGGCTACATATTGACGAATAAAGGACTCATTGCCGCCCACAACCATATGGCCTTGCAAGGTACCTACCAAACCGTTTCCGGGTAAAACGCGAAAATCCGTAATCGAAGCGGCAGATATACTGTTCTGTTCTCCATATAGACGCACGGCGGCACCTAAGGGATGTTCCGAATGTTGCTCCAACGAAACCGCTGAACGCAACAATTCATTTACATCACCAAAAGGAATTACATCCGTTACCTGCGGCTCGCCGGCGGTAATGGTGCCCGTCTTATCTAACGCCACAATTTTGATGCGGCCTGCTCGTTCCATAGCGGCAGCAGTCTTGAATAAAATTCCATGGCGAGCGCCTAAACCGCTACCTACCATAATCGCCATCGGAGTCGCCAATGCCAAGGCACAGGGGCAACTGATAACCAAAACCGAGATAGCCCGTGCAATGGCAAAGCCTACGGTTGCACCCAAAATCAGCCAAACCGTCAGGGTAACCAACGCAATACACAAAACAACAGGGACGAAAATGCCGGAGACCCGATCCGCCAATTGGGCAATCGGCGCCTTGGTGGCAGCGGCATCCTCAACCATCTTAATAATACGGAACAACGTAGTCTGCTCACCAACGTGGGTAGCGCGGCAACGTAGGTAACCGGATTGATTGATGGTGGCGGCAGAGACTCCATCGCCCACCGTTTTATCTACAGGTATGCTCTCACCGGTTAAAGCAGATTCATTAACGGCACTCTCCCCTTCTATGACTAAACCGTCTACAGGAATGGCGTCGCCGGGTCGTACGATAAAGACATCGCCTATCTGCACCTGTTCGGCGGACACTATCCGCTCCTCACCATCCACCAACAAGGTAGCAGAGCGGGGCCTTAATTCCATCAGTCCGCGCAGAGCGTCGGTGGTGCGTCCTTTGGAATGAGCCTCCAGCATCTTACCAAACGTGATAAGAGCCAAAATCATCGCTGCGCTCTCAAAGTAGAGATCGTGTAGTCCTGCCATAGCTTGATCGGGATTGATAATCATCCCAAACAATGTCCAGGTACTGTAGCCGAATGCGGCGGTGGCACCCAAAGTTACCAGCGTATCCATATTAGGGGATCCGTGGAGAGCATTTTTAACACCACTGACAAAAAAATGCTGGTTGATAACCATCACGATAACGGTCAACAACAACTGCGTCAGACCCAGAGCGGAGGGATGATCTGCCAAAAAGGCGGGTAAAGGCCAACCAAACATCGTATGACCCATCGACAAATACATCAGCGCCGCTAAGAATCCAATTGACCACAACAAACGATGTAAAAACATATTTGCCGTGTCATCTACGGGTATTTCTTGTCTTTTACGCACCGCATCATCCTCTGCGTATGCACCGTAACCGGCCTTCTCCACCGCCGCGATGACTGCATCCGCCGTGGCAGAGCCCTCTATCTGTAAGGAATTGGTTAGTAGATTGACAGTATACCGCGTCACACCCGGTAGAGAAGCAACCGCCTTTTCCACCCGAGCACTACAAGCGGCACAAGTCATTCCTGTAATGCGAAATTGCATCCGATCACCTCATTAGCTTTCTAAGAATCTCCAATAATTCGTCCAAACTCTCTTCCCGTCCGTCACGAATGTCGCGGGAAACACAACCCTTAATATGGTTGCTCAAAAGCTCCTTATTAAAACTACCGATAGCGGCACTGACCGCCGCCGACTGGGTCAGAATATCGGTACAATACGCATCATATTCAATCATACCGCGAATACCTCGTATCTGTCCCTCAATACGATTCAGGCGGTTAATCAGATTTTTTCGTTCCTCTTCAGAACGAACGGTGTTTTTTGCGCAATGGCAGGTATGTTCATCCATAGAAGTATCTCCTTTCATCGCACATTATATACCCCTAGGGGGTATTTGTCAAGAGAAAAATCACCGCCCTGTTACAGGCGGTGACATCATTCAAACAAATACATCCGAGGACAAGTATCGCTCGCCGGCGTCCGGAAGGAGCACCACAATGGTTTTGCCGCTGTTTTCGGGGCGAGCGGCCACCTGTAATGCACCGTGCAGTGCGGCGCCGGAGCTAATGCCTACCAAAACGCCCTCCTGCCGGGCCATAGCACGAGCGGCGGCATAAGCGTCCTGCTCGGAAACGGTCAGCACCTCGTCATACACGGTCGTATCCAACACGTTGGGAACAAAACCGGCACCGATACCCTGTAAACCGTGAGCTCCCGCCTCACCACCGGACAACACAGGTGAATCAGCAGGTTCTACGGCGATGACTTGCACAGCGGGGTTCTTTTCCTTCAGATACCGGCCCACACCCGTAATGGTGCCGCCGGTACCCACACCGGCTATAAAAATATCCACCGCCCCATCGGTATCCGCCCATATTTCGGGCCCTGTGGACGTATAATGAGCCAAAGTATTGGCAGGATTGGAAAACTGATCGGGTATAAAGCTATCCGGAATGGATGCGGCCAGTTCCTCCGCCTTGCGGATAGCACCCGCCATTCCCTCAACCCCGGGAGTCAGCACGAGTTCCGCACCGTAAGCCTTAAGCAGACGGCGGCGCTCCTCACTCATACTGTCCGGCATCGTGAGAATAACGTGGTAGCCCTTAACCGCCGCCACTGCCGCCAAACCGATACCCGTATTACCACTGGTAGGCTCGATAATCGTGGAACCGGGATGCAACAGCCCCTGTTCCTCAGCAGCACACAACATCGCCTCGGCAACGCGGTCCTTGGCACTACCTGCAGGGTTGAAACACTCTAATTTAGCAAGGACTACACCCTCGGGACACAAACGACCCAGACGCAGTAGCGGTGTACTACCGATCAATTGAGTCACATCAGAGGCAATTCGCATCGTCACCACTCCCCCATTTCTTTGCACCGATTATATCATCGTCCACTGCCTGTGTCAAGGTTGACAAAGGCCTGTAAATTATGGTATGATGCCAAAAACAGAAAGAAAGGAGCAATGGTATGGACGAAGCTTTTTCCCGCACCGCTATCCAACTGGGCGAACAAGCCGTAGAACGGCTGACCCGTTCCCGTGTTGCCGTATTCGGTATCGGCGGTGTAGGCGGATATACCGTAGAGGCGTTGGCACGCAGTGGCGTGGGAACTCTTGATCTGTTTGACGATGATCGCGTGGCCGTTTCTAACCTCAACCGTCAAATCATTGCTACCCACGACACCATCGGCAGGTACAAAGTGGATGCCGCCGCTGACCGTGTCCATTCCATTAATCCGTCTGCAAGAGTAAACAGCCATAAAGTATTCTATCTGCCGCAAATGGCTGATGATATCGATTTATCTGTGTACGACTACATTATAGACGCCATTGATACCGTGGCGGGAAAAATCGCCTTGGCTGTGGCGGCCAACGCCGTCGGCGTACCCATAATCAGTTGTATGGGAGCCGGTAACAAACTGGACGCCACCGCCTTTCAAGTGGCGGATATCAGCAAAACCACCGTATGTCCTTTAGCCCGTGTTATGCGTAAAGAATTAGGTAAACGTGGTATAAAGCATATGAAAGTGGTGTTTTCCACAGAACCACCGCTCTGCGGTGTTGTCGAAACAGAAACTGCCGCCCGAAGTGATACACGCCCGGCGCAAAACCGTCCTAAACCTACCCCCGGCAGTAATGCCTTTGTCCCCGCCGTGGCGGGTCTGATTTTAGCCGGTGAGGTAATCCGTGACCTGACCGGTCATCCACGATAAACTGAAATTAAGGGAGTGCTTTTATGCATCTGCAAGAATCCGGACAAATGTACTTAGAAACCATACTGGTGTTGAGTAAAAAGCTCTCCGCAGTACGGTCCATTGACATCGTTGAGCATATGGGATATTCCAAACCCAGCGTCAGCCGTGCCGTAGGCCTGCTGAAAAACGGCGGGTTTATTACAGTTGATGGCGACGGCTATATCACGCTCACCGACGCAGGGCGGGAAATGGCAGAGAAAATCTATGAGCGCCACACTGTCCTTACCACGGCGCTCACCCTTTTAGGGGTGGATCCCGCCATTGCCGCTGAGGATGCTTGCAGAATTGAACACGCCATCAGCGACCAATCCATTGAAGCTATCAAAAAACATTTAAAATCGATGTAAAGCAATCCGACTTTACATATACAAAAAGCCCGAAGCCAAGCGGTTTCGGGCTTTGTTATTGCTATGGTTACTTACCTTCTCCCAAACAGGCGGCACCGACTATGCCAGCGTCATTACCTAACTGAGCAACGCACAATTCGGTCTGTTTTTTACAATATTTGCTGTAGCGATCGCGCTCGATGATGGCGCGGACGGGACCCAGCAGGTTTTCCCCCTGACGGCAGACGCCGCCGCCGACGCACACCATATCCGGCTGGAAAATGTTGATGACATTTACCAGACCGCAAGCCAAGTAGGACACGTATTTATCCACAACCGCCTGACCGGCAGCATCGCCCTGTTTGGCAGCCTCAAAAGGAATACGACCGTCCACCTTGGATAGATCTCCCTCCACCAACTGCCACATAAGGCTGTCGGGGTTCTGCTCCATAGCGGCACGGGTCTGATTCATCAAAGCCGTAGCGGAGGAATAGGTCTCCCAACAACCGCGGCGACCACAGGTGCAAGGCTCGCCATCCGCCACAATGACAGTATGACCCAATTCACCACCTGCATAGTTGGCGCCGCCGTAGATCTTGCCATCCAGCACGATGCCGCTGCCCACACCGGTACCCAGCGTGATGCAAATGCTCTTAGCGGCATTCTTGGTGGCACCCGCCTTTGCCTCGCCCAATGCGGCGGCATTGGCATCGTTATCCACGTATACAGGCTTACCTAACTGCTCCTGCATAACCGGGCCCACTAACACGTGGTCAAAGTGCAGGTTATTGGCGTATTCTACTTCGCCGGTCTCTACATTACAGGTGCCGGGGCAACCCACACCTACATAGGCAACTTCGTCCATAGAAACGCCCTGCTGCTCTACTACCTGATGGCACAAAGCCACCATATCAGCAATAATGGCATCCGCAGGACGGGGCAAAGCGGTTTTTACGGCGGCAGTGGTGAGAATTTGATAATTCTTATCTACTAAGCCCGCCACAATATTGGTTCCGCCTAAGTCAATACCAATGGTATACATAGTCTTATCTCCTTTTATGATCGATTACACTTCGGACAACAGAGCTTCGAAGTTGCCGCACAGTTCTACGGGGTCGCTACCGGCGGGGATGAAGAAGGTGTCATACTGTACGAAGGACTCACCGTTGATGGTACCCTCGCCCTTGGTGATCAGCACCGCAATAAAGCTATCGGGGTTGTCGATGGCAACGGTGCCATCAGCCTCCAACTTAGTCACGGTAAAATACTGACAGGAGGATACCTCGGTGAAAACACCGCCCTCAACGATGGTCTGGGTAGGCTCTACGGCATCGGCGGCACGGGTCAGATCGGACACCTCCAGTGCCTTTTCAACGTGGAGAGGACGGGTGTTGCCCTGGGCGTCCTTGCGACCATAGTCGTAAACGCGATAAGTAACGTTAGAATTCTGCTGAATCTCGGCAATCAGCAAACCTTTACCGATGGCGTGGATGGTGCCGGAGGGAATAAAGTAGCTCTCCCCCTTCTGTACGGGGACAAAACGGAGAATATCGGTGAGGGTGTTGGTACGGATGGCCTCTTCCATCTCGGCGCGGGTCACATCCCGCTGGAAACCGTAGAAAATACCGGCACCCTCTTCGGCATCCAATATATACCACATCTCAGTCTTGCCAAACTGACCCTCATTCGCCAGTGCGTACTCGTCGCTGGGATGCACCTGTACAGACAGGTCGCTCTGAGCGTCGATCAGCTTAATCAACTGGGGAAAGTCTTTGAAAGAAGCGGCGTTCTTGCCCACGGCATCAGGGCCCATTTTTGCCAATGCGTCAGCAAAGGTGGTGCCATCCGGCAGATAACTGGGACCATCGGGATGAGCCGACAGCACCCACGCCTCGGCCACACGATCCATATCCTTGACCCCATACTGGGTCATCAATTTATTACCGCCCCAAATATAATCCTTGAAAGACGGAGAAAGCTTCAGAATTTCGCTCATAACATCGCACCTCATTCCGTATTTTGCAGATATAGTCTGCTACCCTTTTTAGTTTAACACATATTTCCTGTAAGGTCAACGAAAAATCCCGCCGAACACACAAGAATCGGCGGGATTTTATGGTACTTATTGATAGACGCGGATATAGTCAATGATATAATGCTGGGGCAGAACAGTATCTACGTCGTTGGGGCGCTCGTCTTCATTCCAGTCGGACAGAGCGGTGTTGATGAGGATAAAGTGGGGCTTGAAGAAGCAATCCTTCATTTCCTCGGTGATGGTCTGGGTATGGAAGCAAGTGTCATCGAAGTAGAAACGGCACTCCTTCTCCTCCCACTCCACGGCATAGACGTGGAAGTCATCGGCAAACTTTTCACCCTGAGGCAGATGGAACCAACCGGTGAGGCAGTTATGCTCGTCGGTGGACTTGGTCTGGAAGTGCAGAGTGGAGCGCATCTCGCCGTTGGACTCGGGATCGGAGTTGACAGTGGACTCCATAATGTCGATTTCACCGCAATGAGGCCAGTCAACCACAGAGATATTCTCGCCCAGGGTCCAGAAAGCAGGCCAAATGCCCTTGGACCAAGGCAGTTTGGCACGCATCTCGATACGACCATAGGTGCAAGAGAACTTGCCCTCAGTATTCAGACTGGCAGAGGTGTATTTTGCACCCTCGTAATCCTCGCGCAAGGTAACGATATGCAACATACTGTCCTCAACGTAAGCGTTGCAAGGACGGTCGGTATAATACTGGGGCTCGTGATTACGAATGAAACCGATCTCAAAACCCCATTTATCACGGTCAATGGTATCACCGTCAAAATGATCTTCAAAAATCAACTTATCAAATGCCATAGTTATTCTCCCCTTATTGGAATATCCCCTTGCGCTGTTGGGCAAGACTTCACGAATAAAGTATAAAAAAATCCTACGGTATTGTCAATAGATTTTGGGATGACACACCGCCAAAAACACCACATTTTGTAAAGTCCATTAAAATTATATATGACAAGAATAGAATATTGATATGAAATAGCCCCTGCAGGTGCAGGGGCTTTGGCTATTACTGATATACGCGGATATAGTCGATGAGATATTCTTGAGGCAGCTGGGTATGCTCGTCATCGGGACGCTCATTGTCGTTCCAATCGGACAGAGCGGTATTAACCAGGATGAACTGGGGCTTGTTGAAACAGCCCTGCATATCCTCGGTCAGCTCGGAACGGCGGGTCATAACGTCGTCAAAGTACCAGCGGATCTCGCCCTCTTCCCACTCAATAGCCCAAGTGTGGAAATCATCGCCGAAGCACTCGTAGTCGGAGCGATAGCGCTCAATGGAGGAGAAGCACTCGCCGGACTCCTTAGACAGATAGTGCAGGCTCATAGTCTGCTCACCGTTGGAGCCGGGGTCGTCCTCTTTACCGATCATCTCCATAATATCGATCTCGCCGCAGGCGGGCCAGTTGACAATCGGGAAATTCTCGCCCATCATCCAGAAGGCAGGCCACAGACCCTTGGAGAAGGGCAATTTGGCACGCATCTCTACGCGACCGTACAGACAATTGTATTTACCCATCGTGTTAATGGAGGCAGAGGTGTACTTGGCACCCTCATAATCCTCACGCAGGGTGACGATGTGCAGCATACTATCCTTAACAAAAATATTACAGGGGCGATCGGTGTAATACTGAGGCTCGTGATTGCGGATAAAGCCAATCTCGTAATCCCAAACGTCACGATTCAGGGTATCATCATCAAAATGCTCTTCAAATACGATTTTATCAAATGCCATAGTTGTAGCCGTCCTTTCGGTTATGATGTTACCAGTATACGGAAAAAGGCAGAAAAAGTCAATAGAAAGAGTGAGAGTCCTGTGATGCTTAATATTTCTCGTGACATTTTCGACAGAATGTGATATATTGCTCGTGGTGATGAATATGTTTTTTATGACAAAAGGTACCATCCCTGAAGGTGTAGGTTTCAGCACCTTTGGGCCGATGCATTTAATCTGGCTTGCGTGCATCGTTATTTGTATCATTGCGGCAGCTGTGCTGTACAAACGGCTGGACGAGAAAAAGCGTCATATTATGCGTTGGATTATTGGTGGCTCTATCGTGCTGTTGGAAATAGTCAAAGATATTTTCCACGGTGTCGTGGGAGAGTTTGGCGTCGGGTATCTGCCGCTGCACCTGTGCGGTATCAACATTCTTCTGATTGCTTTTGATATGTTCAAGCAGAACAACACAGTCCGTAATTTCCTGTATTATTTCAGCATCGCCGGCGCTTCGTTGGCGCTGCTATTCCCAAACTGGACCTCTCTCCCCTGCTGGAATTTCTCGGGCATACATAGTTTTGCGATACACGGGTTGCTGGTGATGTATCCCATAATGTTGGTGGCCGGCGGTGAGGTGAAACCGGATATAAAAACGATGCCTAAGTGCATCCTACTGCTGATCGGCATTGCTATTCCCGTGTATTTTGTCAATTTGGCGTGTAACACCAATTTTATGTTCTTAGTGGAGCCGGATAAGGGAAATCCGCTGGAGATGTTTGAGAAACTGTTGGGCAGTCATCTGTGGGGATTCCCCATCCTGTTGCCTGTTGTGATGTTTGTTATGTATCTGCCGATTTGGCTCATTGATAAACTAAAAAAGAGTTAAAACCGACCGCCGTTGTGGATTCCTCAGCGGCGGGTTTTTCATTCCTAAAAACAAAACCTTGCCTTTTGAAAAAGTTTGTGCTACACTGAGAGTACCACACAACATTTGAATATGGCTCGTACTGCAAGCATGTATTTTTATCGTTTCGGTAAAAATGCAGGCTCTATTTTCGCATGCTTCGGTATGGGCTGAAAATGTTGTGTGGTAGCAATGACGAGCTGTTGCATTTTTCGGTGTGTGCAACCTCGCGTTGCACACACTTTTTATTTTGCACACCGAAAACAAAACGAGTTAATTAAACAAAAGGAGTGTGCGTTATGTACGGAAATGCAATAATCAAAATCGATAACAAATCAAAAATAAAAAAATGATAGTTATTATCTCTGTACTGTTTTTCGCCCCACTAATTATTTATGCCACAGGTCGTTATTTCAATGGTTATAACGATTACATCTCTCACGAATGTACATATTCCTGTTCAAACTATGGTTGTAGTATGACTTACTTTTCCAGTGCAGTAGACGAAGGTTTTCAAAACATATTTTGTGGCGTAACAACCATTTTGTTCTGGGTAGCGATTATAGGAACTAGAAGAGGTTATAACTATGACAACTGAAGACTTTGAACAATCCAACGAAAAGACCCTTGAGGCGTTGCGAGAAGAAATCGACTCCCTCAACAGTGAAGAACTCCACGAGTTGTTTCTGTTCTATTACAGAATCAATCATCAACATCATAACTTGATTACAGATGACAACTTCAACAAGTTCCTCGAAACCTTCGAAAAGAACCCATTCAAGCAAAATAACGACAAAGTTTTCAAAAAGCAATTGGCCGACGGCCTACTAGAGTACACTCACGATCATATGAGCCTACTGACAGCTGTCGTTCTCATCAAAAGAAAATTCTCTATTGATGAAATCATCCGCAACTACTATTCCAACGTCGATTACTTCGATGGTTACTGGTTCTAAGGGGGCGTGCGTGATGACTGAAAGACCGATAGCGGCCAGATCCATAAAAGAACTATCAAAGACTTGGCGCGCATACACAGAGCGCGTTATCACCTTTCGTGAGGTCTCTGTTCCCAGCGTGCGCTTACTCCTATTGGAAACTTATACCATACTGCATGCCCTTAAGCAAAAACGCTTGGTTCCTAAATCTGTCTGTGAACTCCTTTGCGAGATGCAGAACTTTGCTTGGTGGATTAATGGTTTGAAAAGCTCATCCTTACACGGATTCTATCCACTCATTGTTTCTGCCATCGATGAGATGCGAACAGAATTCATCGCCGACACGAACGATACCGAATCCATTGCACGATTTCTTAAAGGTGAACTAGACAAAACTAACAGTAACCAAACAGATTGGTCTCACCAAGAGAACCACAAGAGTGATTCAGAAACCTCTGCAATGCAAGAGGATACATAAACACGCGCAAAACACCCCCACCTTATCACAAGGTGGGGGTGTACTCATTTACGCCAACGTACTGTTATAAGTAGCTGAGCGTGCTGCACCATAGACAACGATTTCCTCGCCGTCAACCTCATACACATAATAGGGACGGGCAGTAACCAGAGTATCCTTGCCTTTGTCGGGAATGTCGATAATGCGAATGGCAAAAGACAGGGCATCCGCTCTCCAACCCCACAGATGCACTGCCTCAACGTTGACAATGCACTCACCATCCACATGCTCCATATCCAGGATAGCGTCGCTTTGATTGGACACTACGGCACCCATACGTACCACGCGGTAGCTCTCGCTACCCACATAAGGCACTACAGAAGCAGAGTTCGTCACGTACTCGTTACCATTCTCCACCTTGCTACCGGAAACATAGGCGTTGAAGAGGAATGCCAAGCCGTTCACATCCTCCGAGACGCTGGCTCCACAGTAGGCCAACACCTTCATCGCGATCTGACGGATAGCACCGCAATCATTGCAATCAACATCGAAATCATCATCCCAAGTGTGCTCATCGCAAGGCACGAAAACAACCGTTACGTTTGCGAGATATTTATTCGCATTCGAATCATTCATAAAACTATCCCAGTCGGATTGCTTTCCTTGATAGTAAACCGTGTTCAGCTGAGTGCAATCGTTAAAGGCAAGGCCTCCAACACTCACTAAGCTACCGGGGATCGTCATACTCGCAAGTTTATTACACTGCCAAAAAGCACCCTGCCCAATGCTTGTCACACCCTTGGGGAGCGTAACGCTTGTAATACCGGTACATCGGAAGAAAGCGTAATCTTTAATCGCTGTAATACCATCCGGAACGACCAAATCCGTTACCAATTCACCATTCAAGTACAAATTCTTCGCAAAATAAACCGGATTAGCAAACAGATGATTAAAATCGATGTTACACCAAGCCTCTAAATCCGTGATATATACCGCCTTCATTTGATAGCAACTATCAAACGGGGACGTGTTCGAGCTCTTGAGACTCGTGGGAATCGTTATGCAAGTCAGTTTGGTACACTGGGCAAATGCATAACTGCCAATGGTGGTGACTCCTTCAGTAAGGACAACGTCTTTGATGAACGGACGCAAATAAGCCCAGGGAGCCGCTTCGTCCTCGGTGTACTCATACATAGCCCCGCTGCCGGAAATCGTTAACGTTCCGTTTGCAAAAGTAGCCGTTAGATCATCGCCACAAGGAACATTGACCAACTTAGGAATGGCTTCTGTGTAAGTGTCCCCACATATACTGCAGGAATAAGTAGCTGCACCGTCTTCATCCATTGTAGGTTCGATAGACGTTTTGAGTACGTAAGTATGCGGTTCTGCCTCTCGAATGCCACCACAGACGTTACAAATTCTATCACAGGCACCCACATAGCTATGACCGGTGGCAGGGAGTTCTACGTAGGTGGTGTAGTCACAACGAGAACAAGTCTCGTAAGCGTTCCAACCAATCTCGGTACAGGTAGGAGTCTGTGCCACGTGTTGAGTTAAATCATGGCCTAATACACTGCCACATATTGTGCAGTTTATATCGCAGTCGGGGCCATCGGCGCTGTCATAAACGTGCCCTTTGACCCAGCCATCGGACAGGGTCACGTTGCCGTCGATCAAATTCAACGGTATGGTGTTGGTCAGCGAATCCACCATCATACTGCCGCTAAGATCCAGCACCACTGCTTGCGGCTCGCACAAATGCGCCACGTCAAACACCAGTCGAATCACCTGGCAGGCCGTATCGATATCCGTCAACGAGATAATCGAAAACTTAAAAACGCCATCGGCTAACTCTTTGTCATTGACCAAGAAAAAGTCGGCAGCTATTTTCTGCTCATACGACGCAAGCGTGAGAACGGCAGGATCAAAAGTCAGCGAAAAATCGCCCGCACCAAGATGCGCATTATCTTCCAAAACGATGGTGGCATATACTTTCTCGGCTGCCTCATCGCATTCCGTCAACACGCTCATCTTGGGTGCGTCGCCAATATAGCTATCATCGTGCGCAACCTGCACAGTCGTGGTATATCCACGGCAAGAATAGGCATTGAGCTCCCTATCAATCAGCTCGGTTGCCTTAAAGGTGATTTGCGAGGTTTCGGTCACATTCTTAGTCGTTCGGAACGTGACCGATACCAAATTGGTGTTTGAATAATACTCCGTGCCGACAAACGATACGTAGATCTCTCCGGTCAGGGCGGTGTTTACATCCACCACTTTATTCGTAAGAAACGCACCGTTTGTGACACCAACCACCTCAAACAGCTCGGGGGCATAACTAATGATCGCCGTACCGGAAGCGATCTGATAGGTGCTAAAACGATAAGTGAGGGTGAATTCCTGTTCGATGGCCGTGGATACGGAGCTGCTCCCATAAACAGAACAGCTCTTGCTCGTGACCTTCTCAGCCACGGTAAAACGACACCGAGAACCGACGATGGTCATCTCATTCAGAGAATTGTCATAAGCTTCGCCGATAGTAATGTCGAAATATGCATCCCCCACCTCGGCATCGCTCAACACCTGATATTGGAAATAGAAAAGTCTTGTTTGGGTTGCCGCGCCCTTACCGTCCAGAATGTAACTAAACTGAATATTGTCGGAGTTTATCACACTGTCGTATAGGGTGCAGCTAACGCTGTTATACACGTTGGTTATCTTCACCTTAGCCGGGTCATAATGCACTGTCACGTCTAAAGCGGCCAAGCCCTCGGTAGAATCTATGTTAACGTAACAATAAGCGGAATTTCCCTGCTTTATGGTAGCGCCGGTGGTGGCGGTGACACAGTTCGTGTCAGCCGCAACCACCGGAATGCTGATCATAGATACAATCAACGAAATGGCACAAACAAGACTTATAAAAGGCTTTCGCTTTTTATAAACGTTCATTTGCCGCTATTCCTCCACTTACATTTCCAGAGTCGTTATCTTACCGTTAACATACTGGAGGATGCGCAGTGCTTCCGCCGCGGAGAGCAATCCGTCGCCGTTGAGATCCGCACGCTTGAACTCATCATCACTGAGAAGCAGATCGCCATTCAGACACTGCATCAGCATCAGAGCGTCCTTGGTGGTCACGGCACCATTGCCATCCACATCGCCCAGACCCAGCAGCGCATCCGCAGACTTCACCACAACCGCATAGGGGGCGTCGGCCGAGCCTTTCTGCACCGTGTTGAGGGTGTCCTCTGCCACGATGTAGTATTCCAGGCCTGCCTCGGTCACGTCAGAGCCAAAGATGATGGCGGAGAACTTGTCGTTCATCTTGTTCATCGCCAGCGTCTTCCACTGGGCGGCACCAACCGCGCGATAGTACAGGGTCACCTTTTGGATGCCCACGTTATCGCTGGCGGTGCAGGAGATCACCAGATTGTTACCGGCATAGCCCTGATTAACAGGGGTGTGATAGATAGAGGGTGCCATCGTATCCTTGGCAGTGGCCTGCACCTTACCGGCAGGATTGGACTCGGTAAAGTCGGACAGCACCACGGTGTAGGTATACCAGTAGGTCTTGCCCGGCTCGGCGTTATCGTCCAGGAAGGTGTTCTCCTCCGGCAGCAGGATGGCGGGGTTCAGCTTGACGTAGTTGCCGTCCTTTTCGGTAGAGCGATAAATATTGTAACCCAGCAGGGTGTCGTAATCATCCTGGGCAAAGATCAGCTCGATACCCTCGTCCTTAGGCATAGCCTGCAGATTCATCGCCATAGCGGCGGTGGTGTCGATGGTGAACTCATGGAGCTGATACTCGCCGAGCACCGTCTTGGTGGGATCCTCGGCGGCACAGGCGTTGTTCACCTTCAAATAGTTCTGGCCGTTTTCGATCTGCGCCTTTAGGGTATAGGTACCCTCCCACACGGTGTCGGACACGTAGGAGCCGTTGATACGGTAATCGGCATACGGCTCGATGGTGCCGAAGGTGAGATAGGTATCCTTTGTGGTGTCCATAGGACGGTTGAAAGTGACGCGCACCTTGATTTCCTCACGGCCAACGGTGGTTATGGGATTGCCGTCGGCATCAAACATTTCCACGCTGACGATATAGGGCCAAAGCTTTGTGATATCACTGCAAGAGCCGTACACGTCTACGATGGGATTGCCGTTGGAATCGTAATAGTTTTCAACAATTTGGGAAGCATATGCTTGGTATCCCTGAAAGAGTGCATTGTTTGTAACACTGGTTGGCTGCGAAAAATACAAAGAAAGCAAAGTCGTAGCCGAATATGTATTTATCGAAGTAAATATATTGTTAGTTACCTTTCCACCAAACGATAGCGTTTTACCTGATAATACACCACCATCCTTTGTTGCGTAGAAAATATTGTCTTCAACATCACTTGCGAAACTGTAAGAACAATTATGGAAATTTTTTACAACGACAAAATTGCCTAAAAATTTATCCACATACAAGTCTGTCGCATACATTACTTGTTCTATGTAACAACCACTAATTAGATCAATCCTTCTAATATTACCACCTATAAAATTTCCAGCTACGTTTGTAGGAATTGCTTCTGTGCCATCTTTATATGCACGTAGTTCAGTATGATTAGCCTTTAACAGTGAGTTGTATACGTAAATCGAAGAGTCTGAGCTGTAAACCAGAATGTTCAAATTTGCAGCGTCAACATAATTCATATTGAGAAGCGCTGTACTTTGAACATAAAAATCACATTCGAATTTAAAGTGTTTTTCAGAAGGTCTAATTGAAATCAGATTATCCTTTGTTCCGGAAAAATTCAGAGTTCCGTAAACAATAATTTGGGGAGAATTAACATATACTCTATCATCATAGAACTGAATCTCACAGCCGGCTTCAAAGGTGACCGTGATGCCCTCGGGGATGACTACGTCCTGACCGACGATGTACAGGCGGTCGGCGGTGAAGACGGTATCCTCAGTGATAGTGGCGGGCAGTAGATAGCCGCGGCTGACGGTGAACTGTGCCTTCTGCTTTCCGTCGTCCTCATAAACGGTTTCATCCTTGTCGTCCAATCCGTTTTCGTAGGTGAAACGGATATTGAAGTTGACCAAATAATCGTTGGGGCAATCGGGGCTGACAACGATTTCAAAATACTTGTCGCCGGACTCACGGACAGAGTAAGTGCCAATATCAGAGAGTTGCATCGTCGGATTCACAAAGGTGAAGTAGGGATCGGTCAGAGCTTCGTTGCCGATCTCGTGACGGTAGGTATCAATAGATACGTTCACATTAGAGGCAATGCCGCCACGGTTGTGGAGAGAGATGTACAGGCGCACCGTCTCGCCGGCATCGACGACGCCATTGCCGTTGTTCTTACTACTGATGGTGGCGCTGTCATCGATGGAATAGTCATACAGGTTAACCGCCGGTTTGGGCAGCTTGGTCATCGCCTCGTACACGTCGGCGACGGAGTGGTCGTCATCCGTCTCTTCAAGTACAGCGTTGTAGGGATTGACAGAACCCGTGTTAACAATCTGAGACTGAATAAACTTGGTAGAGTACATCTCGCGATCCTCATAGTAAGAGCGCAGCAGAGCGGCAATACCGGAAACGGTAGGCGCCGCCATAGAGGTACCGTTCAAGCTTGCGTACTTATTGCCCGGCCAGCAGGAAGGTACCGCTTCACCAACCGCATAAACCTCGTACTCGATAGAGTTATAAGGATTATGGTCATAGTTAGAGAAAGAAGATACTGTGCTGCCATCGTGATTAGTACTCATAACGCCGATAACATAAGGCAGTGCTGCAGGGTAAGATACACCAACAACATCACAGGTCGTGCAAGCAAGATTGTTACACGCACCGTCATTACCGGCGGCGGCAACCAGTACGCAAGAGTTATAGGCGTTTTCCAGGGCTTCTTCCACCGCAATGGAAATGGAAGAGCCGCCGAAGGACATATTGATAACGGACGCACCGTTCATATAAGCATACTGGATGGCTTCGGCGATGTCGGAGTTGTTGAAGTAACCGGAAGAATTACCAGCCTTCAGCACCATAATCTTACAGTTGTAAGCAATACCTACGCCGCCGAGTTCATTGTTTTCCGCAGCAATAATACCTGCAACGTGAGTACCGTGACCGTTATCGTCCATAGGATCCTTGTCGTCGCCGACGCAGTCCCATCCGTAAACGTCATCAATATAACCGTTCCCGTCGTCATCGAGGCCATTGCCGGCAATCTCGGCGGTATTAATCCAAATATTGTTACGCAAATCCAGATGGTTATAGTCCACGCCGGTGTCGATAACTGCCACCACTACGTCGCTACTACCGCCAGGATGGATGTTATTTGTGTTCATATAATCCCAACCATCGGGCACCTTGTGAGTGTGATGATGCTTGTGGTCGTCATATTGGGGATTGTGGGATACGTCAATGGACTCCACCACAGCAGAAACGCCCATCACATAGTCATAATCCACCTGCTCAAAAGTACCCAGACCATCTAGATAGGACACTGCCTCAGCGGTATCAGCGCCGTCACTCAAACGGACGGTATGCCACTTGGAGCCGGTGTACAGTTCCTCAACAGACGCATACGCCAACTCGCCCAGCATCGCCGTATCAAACGTGTCCTTTGCCTTTACAAGCACAACGCCCTCGTTGTACTCGCCGGCAGGCACCTTTACGCCAACGGTGGGAACCTTCTCCTTGGTGGGAGTCTGCTCCTCAGCGTCCACTTTGAGAGAGCCCTCCTGCTTTTGGCTCAAATTGACAACGGTATCCTTGTCAGCCACCGTGTCACTACCTACATTCACAAACGTATTGTTGTTGCTGTCGGTGTAAACGCTCTCAACAGCGGGGGCGTCCGGAGTGCCTACAATAGCTTGCAGGTCGTCCTCTACCCATACATTGGCGCTTTGCATACCGCCACAGGCCGTCAGGCCCAGCAGCATACAGCAGGACAGGAACAACGCGAACAGTCTTCTTTTCATTTTTCTGCCTCCTAAAACGAAAAAGTGCGGCTACCGAAGCAGCCGCACAAAAAACGCAAACTCCGATAGTCGCCAAACTATATCGATACGAAAAACACTTTTATGTTCACACCGATGGAATTTGCATTTTTATCAAATTCTGGGTATGAACATAAAAGGATACAATAATCCCTTGTTCAAGTGTCTACTATTATCTCGTATTTTTATAGTTTGGCAATTGTAGTATACTAGAAAATTTTACTATTTGCAAGTATAAATATAGGATTCCGACAGAAGTTATTCTCAGTGTATCGCCTCCTCCTTGAAATAATGACCTTACATCGAAATACGAGTACGATGAAATTTATCTAACACATTGATTTCATTGACCTGTTTTGCGACATCGCTCACCAGCAAATTAATATAATTCTGCGTAATAGAGAGATTGGAATGTCCTAACAATTGAGATAGAGTTACTACATTTCCTCCACTCAAGATCCATTGTTTAGCAAAGGTGTGACGGTATCTATGTATTCCTGTTGTTGCCACACCACGACGTTTATTATACTCATAGAGCATATGATAGCACGTACTCTTTACCAGCTGTTGACCAAAGACATTACAGAATAAGTAGTCCTCCCCTGTCTTATGATGCCGGTGTTTCAAATACTCTGCCAAGATATTTACCATCGTCGAATTCAGTGGTACAATTAATGGTTTACGGTTCTTTGTCACATTGACATAAACAACATTGTTATCAAAATCAACATCTTTCACTTTAATATGCATAAGGCTTCTCTGTCTTACACCTGTGGAAAATAGGAAATTGGTCATAACCCAACTTTGATATTCGATGAAAGTACACTTCTTTATATTGGGCTTTTTGAGCAGCAGGTGTAATTCTTCTTCCGTGTACGTTTCAATATGGCTTTCATCTACTTTGATGGCACGCATCTTAAAACGAGGCATATAGCTTTCATTCATTAAATAATGCAAAGTGGTAATCAGATCACGCAGATACGAGTTAATACTGACATCGTTATTGAGTGTGTCCTGCAAATGCAAAACATAATCGTTATAGGCTTTTTCATCAATTTGATTCACGGGTATATTAGGATCGAAGTACTTATAGAATTGCGTATAGCTTTGGCGGTAGTGGTTGATTGTTCCCTCTCTTAAATTGCGTTGTCTGCAATACATCAGATACTTGTTACAGCCCTCCTCAAAGGTCAGGTTAGCGGCAGAATTCATCTTCAATTTCTTCATAGTAAAACACCTCACATAAACAAAAAATTGGACACATCATACGAGGAAAACCTCAAAATGATGTGTCCAACTCTTTTCATTGGTATTTATGCAACAGGTCTTTTACAGATACAGTGAATTGTTAGAAAACCCTTGCAATTACTTCGCCTCGGAGACGGCAACGGCGCAAGCCACGGTCATACCGACCATGGGGTTGTTACCGGCGCCGATCAGACCCATCATCTCCACGTGCGCGGGCACGGAGGAGGAGCCGGCGAACTGAGCATCACCGTGCATACGGCCCATGGTGTCGGTCAAACCGTAAGAGGCAGGGCCGGCGGCCATATTGTCGGGGTGCAGGGTACGGCCGGTACCACCGCCGGAAGCGACGGAGAAGTACTTCTTGCCGTTCTCGATGGCCCACTTCTTATAAGTGCCGGCCACGGGGTGCTGGAAGCGGGTGGGGTTGGTGGAGTTACCGGTAATGGAAACCTCAACGGACTCCTTCTGCATGATGGCAACGCCCTCGTTCACGTCGTTACAACCATAGCACTTAACCTTAGAACGCTCACCATCGGAGAAAGCCACCTCACGGACGACCTTCAGCTCGCCGGTGTAGAAGTCGTAATCGGTCTCCACATAGCTGAAGCCGTTGATACGGCTGATGATATAAGCGGCATCCTTACCCAGACCGTTCAGGATCACGCGCAGGGGGTTCTTACGAACCTTGTTGGCGGTACGAGCGATACCGATAGCGCCCTCGGCGGCGGCGAAAGACTCGTGACCGGCCAGGAAAGCGAAGCAGTTGGTTTCCTCGCTCAGCAGCATCTTACCCAGGTTACCGTGACCCAGACCAACCTTACGCTGATCGGCAACAGAGCCGGGAACACAGAAAGCCTGCAGGCCCTCGCCGATCACAGCGGCGGCCTCAGCGGCGTCGGAAATACCACGCTTCAGAGCCAGAGCAACACCCATGGTGTAAGCCCACACGGCGTTCTCGAAAGCGATGGGCTGTACGCCCTTAACGATAGCATCTACGTCAATGCCCTTGGACAGGCACAGATCACGGCACTCCTCCAGAGAGCCCAGACCATTCTCAGCCAGGAATTTCTCAATACCGGGCATACGGCGGTCTTTACCTTCGAACTTTACATTGTTAGCCATCTGTACATTCCTCCTTTATTATTCTTCACGGGGGTCAATGTACTTCGCCGCATTGTCGAAGCGACCATACTGACCGATGTTCTTCTCATAAGCCTCAGTGGGGTTAACGCCGTGACGGATGTCCTCCATCATCTTGCCCAGCTTCACGAACTGATAGCCGGTAACCTCGCCGTTCTCATCCAGAGCGATCTTGGTGACATAGCCCTCGGCCATTTCCAGGTAACGAACGCCCTTGACGTTGGTGGAGTACATAGTACCGATCTGAGAGCGCAGACCCTTACCCAGATCCTCCAAGCCAGCGCCGATGGACAGACCGTCCTCGGAGAAGGCGGACTGGCTACGACCGTAAACGATCTGCAGGAACAGCTCGCGCATAGCGGTGTTGATAGCGTCGCACACCAGGTCGGTGTTCAGGCACTCCAGAATGGTCTTGCCGGGCAGGATCTCGGCAGCCATAGCAGCAGAGTGGGTCATACCGGAACAGCCCAGAGTCTCTACCAGAGCCTCCTCAACGATACCCTTCTTAATGTTCAGGGTCAGCTTGCAGGCACCCTGCTGGGGGGCACACCAACCCACACCGTGGGTCAGGCCGGAAATATCGCCGATCTCTTTGGCTTTAACCCACAGACCCTCTTCCGGGATCGGGGCGGGACCGTGGTGGGGGCCCTTAGCCACGACGCACATTTGCTCAACTTCATGAGTGTAGTTCATAGTTGGAACTCCTTTCGGTTTTTACTGTACGTGTCAAAACACATATTCGTACAAATACTATTATATACAAAATTTTCGTTTTTGCAAGTGTTTACGCATAAAAAACGATAAAAATTTCACAATCTCCACTATGAATGGAAAACGGCTGAAAAACAGGGGTTCTACCGTTGGTAGAATGAGAGAAAAGCAACTCTACCAGCACCTTTTTATGCAGAGAACACCAAATCGTTACCGTAGGTGGAAAAATGTAAGGTGTGCGGTGTATACTATGGTCATAACATCATTTTTGGAGGAATTCTCTATGACCCGTACTAAACTGAAAGACCGCTCCCTGCCCGATTACACACGCGGGGAAGAAACACTGAATACAGCATCACACATTGTAGGCGGTAGCTGTGGAGTGCTCATACTCGTCATCGGCGTAATCAAGGCCGCATTATCAGGCAACGCTTGGGCGGTGGTAGGTGCCGCCATATACGGAGCGGCATTGGTGATGCTGTACACCGTATCCAGCGTGTACCACGGGCTGAGTCATCCTATGGCGAAAAAGGTAATGCAGGTAATCGACCACTGTGTCATATATTTCCTCATCGGCGGTACCTACACCCCTATTCTACTGTGTTCTATTCGTGCCGTATCCCCCGTTTGGGCGTGGGTTCTGTTTGGGATGGTATGGGGGTTGGCGGCTATGGCTACCGTATTCACTGCCATTGATTTGAAGAAGTATGCGGTACTTTCTATGATTTGCTACATCGGTATGGGCTGGTGTATTGTCATAGCCGTCCCCATCGCCATCCGAGCACTGCCGGTACCCGGTCTACTATGGCTGTTAGGCGGAGGTATCGCCTACACTGTGGGTGCTGTGTTGTATGGCCTGGGTAAGAAACACCGTTATATGCACGGTCTGTTTCACCTGTTTGTGGTGGCAGGCAGTATCCTGCAAGCAGTGTGCATACTCCAATACGTTCTGTAATCCCCTCCCCTGCCTTATTCGGCAGGGGAATTTTTATATTTTCTGCAACTAAATATTGGCAACTGTATTGTAATGTGATATAATGCATATAATTATGCAAAAACGTACATTTCGTTCCGAAAGGAGTTTCCATATGATCTGGCACAGTTATACCCCACAGGAGGTACTAAAAGAGTTACAGGTTGACCCCGCTGTGGGTCTTTCTGCCGATGATGCGGCCATACGATTGCAGGAATACGGTGAAAACCGTCTGCAGGATCAAAAAGCGTTGACTTTTTGGCAACGGTTCGCCAGACAGATGAAGGATACGATGGTAATCATTCTGTTAATTGCCGCCGCCCTATCCTTAATCATCTGTCTTTACAATCAGTTCTTCTTAGGCGAGCCCGGGGACTGGATCGAGCCGATCATCATCGTACTGATCGTGATGCTCAATGCGGCGCTGGGTGTGATTCAGGAAAGCCGCGCCGAAGCCGCTCTGGCAGCACTGAAAAACCTATCCGCGCCGCAGGCAAGAGTACGGCGTGACGGTGCCGCAACCACCCTGTCCGCCTATGAGTTGGTGCCGGGTGACATCGTAGAGTTAGAGGCGGGGGATATCGTGCCCGCCGATTGCCGCATTCTTGAGGCATATAGTCTGCGTTGCAACGAATCCGCCCTCACAGGAGAAAGTCTGCCTGTAGAAAAGACGGCAAACAGTACCTTCGACAATATCACGCCTTTGGCAGACCGCACCAATATGCTGTACGCCGGCTGCGGTGTCAGTGCAGGGCGCGCTGTTGCGGCGGTCGTTGCCACCGGTATGCGCTCCGAAATGGGACATATTGCCACACTGCTGGAAGAGGAAAATGCCGATGACACGCCGCTACAGCACAAAATGGCGCAGCTGGGTAAAATCCTTGGATTCCTCGCGCTGATCGTATGTGTGATTATCTTTGTGGTAGGTTTGTTCTTCCGTCTGCCGCTGATGGATATGTTTATGACCGCTGTATCCTTGGCGGTGGCGGCTATTCCCGAGGGTATGCCCGCCATCGTCACCATTGTTTTGGCATTGGGTGTGCAGCGGATGGTCAAGAAAAATGCCATTATCCGCCGTCTGCCTGCCGTAGAAACGCTGGGCAGTGCGTCGGTGATCTGCTCCGACAAAACCGGTACGCTGACCCAAAACCGTATGACTCTGCGCCGTGCATACGTAAACAACCAGTTTGTAGAACTGGATGGCATAAAGCAAGTATCAGGTTTGGAGCAACTGATCCGCTTAGCCGCCCTGTGTACCGATGCGGACATCGTTATGGAGGATGGGGTTGAAAAACTCATCGGCGACCCCACCGAAACAGCCATACTTGCGTATCTGCGTAAAATCGGCTACGACAAATCGGAATTACTGGAAGATATGCCGCGCATAGGTGAACTCCCCTTTGATTCGGAGCGGAAGCGGATGACCAGTGTCCACGTTGCCAATGACCAGACCATCGTTATTGTCAAGGGGGCGCCTGAGTCGGTACTGCCTTTGTGTACCAAAGGTAACATTGAAAAGACCGCAGAAGCTAACACCGATATGGCTCAGGATGCTTTGCGGGTGCTGGCGGTAGCCTATAAATTGCTGGATAGCGCCCCCGCCATCTATGACATAGAAACGCTGGAGTGTGACCTCACTCTGGCGGGCTTAGTGGGTATGATAGATCCGCCGCGTGCCGAGGTGAAGGCCGCCGTCAGTGACTGTGATACCGCAGGTATCCGCACTGTGATGATCACAGGCGATAACGTAGTTACCGCTGCAGCCATTGCACGGGAATTGGGTATCCTCCACCAAGAAGAAAGTGCTTTAACCGGGCAACAGCTGGAGGCTCTGAGCGATGAGGAATTGGAAGCAAACATTGCCCAATACCGCGTATATGCCCGTGTGACCCCTGCGGACAAGATTCGCATTGTTAAGGCGTGGCAAAAGCGTGGCGCAGTGGTAGCCATGACCGGTGATGGGGTCAATGATGCCCCTGCGCTGAAAGCCGCCGACATTGGGTGCGCGATGGGTATCACCGGCACAGACGTGGCCAAAAACGCCGCGGATATGACCCTGACGGATGACAATTTTGCCACTATTGTAGACGCCGCCCGTGAAGGTCGAGGTATTTACGATAATATTCGTAAAGCAATCGGTTTCCTACTCTCCTGTAATTTGGGTGAAATACTGACCGTATTTATTGCGATGCTGGCGTGGCATAAATCGCCGCTCCTCCCCATCCATCTACTGTGGATCAATTTGGTTACTGACAGTCTTCCTGCATTAGCATTAGGCGTGGAAGCGCCCGAACAGGATATTATGCAGCGTCCCCCCCGCCGCCGCAACGAGAGTGTGTTTGCCGGTGGAGTAGGTATTAATGCACTATGGCAGGGTGTGATGTTCGGTGTACTGACGCTGATCGCATTCGCTATCGGTAAACAGACAAGCGATGCTTTGGGTAGCACAATGGCTTTTGCCACCCTTGCCATCGGTCAGTTGGTTCACGCTATGAATATGCGCTCCTCCCATTCGCTGTTTAAAGTAGGTTTCCACACCAATTTCTATATGGTAGGAGCATTCTTCGCATCTCTGGCGTTACTGATGGCAGTAATGCTCATCCCCGCACTCCAAGGCGTATTCTCTTTGGTGACGATGACTGGTGCGGCATGGGGTGCTGTGGCAGGTTTATCGCTGGCCCCCCTACTGATTACGGAAGTATATAAGCTGATTCGTTGGATGATAAATAAACGCAAATAAGAAAGGACTGTGTGTATGTTTGCCGGTCTGAAAAGTATGGGATTACGCGGCATTGACGGATTTATGGTGGATGTAGAAGCCGATCTGTCCCAAGGTCTGCCCGGGTTTGATGTGGTCGGTTTACCGGATACGGCGGTGCGGGAATCCCGCGACCGCGTCCGTGCAGCTATGAAGAACGCAGGGTTTACCTATCCTGTCAGCCGAATCACGGTAAACCTCGCCCCCGCCGACGTGAAGAAAGAAGGATCTGTCTACGATCTGCCGCTGTTACTGGCACTCCTGTGTGCCAGCGGTCAGTTGCGTGCCAATATAAAGCATCGCGCCTTTGTGGGTGAGCTGTCCCTGCAGGGATTAGTACGCCCCATCCGCGGCGTACTGCCTATGGTCATTGCCGCGCGGGATGCCGGCATACAAGAGGTATACGTACCCGCCGACAATGCCCCCGAAGCCGCTGTGGTAGAGGGTATCACCGTATTTCCCGTCGGTAACATTGCGCAACTGCTAGAGCATCTGCAGGGGCAACAAGAAATCGTTCCCATGGAGCCGTTGCTGTTCTCCCCTGCCGAGGCAGTGGCCATGGCAGACTTTGCCGACGTTATGGGGCAAGAAGCCGCGCGACGGGCAATGGAAATCGCCGCGGCGGGCAGTCATAACATTCTTCTCATCGGCCCTCCCGGTTCCGGTAAGAGTATGTTGGCAAAACGCTTGCCCTCCATATTGCCCGATATGACCCGAGAAGAAGCTTTGGAATGTACCAAAATTCATTCCATTGCCGGTACATTGGTAGGGGGGGCAGGGTTACTCTCTCACCGCCCTTTCCGCTCTCCTCACCACAACATATCTCCCCAAGGTCTGGCAGGCGGTGGTATCACGCCCCGTCCCGGTGAGGTATCTTTGGCTCATAACGGCGTTCTGTTTTTAGACGAGCTACCTGAATTCTCCCGCACCGCTATGGAATGTCTACGGCAACCGCTGGAAGACGGTAAAGTGACCATCTCCCGCGTCAGCGCATCCCTGGCCTATCCCTGTTCGATTATGCTGGTGGCGGCCATGAACCCCTGTCCCTGCGGATATTACGGCCATCCTACACGCTCCTGCACCTGTTCCCAACAAGCGGTGGGACGGTATCTGAGCAAAGTGTCGGGACCGCTGTTAGATCGTATTGATCTGCACATCGAGGTGCCGCCGGTAGAATTTGATCAGTTAGCCTCCCGCCAAAAGGCGGAGCACTCTGTGGATATTCGTCAGCGTGTCAATGCCGCCCGCGCCCGTCAGCAGGCACGGTTTGCAGGCACAGATATTATCAGCAACGCCCGCATTCCTACTAGCAAACTAAAGGATTTCTGCCCTCTCACCGATGCGGCCAACGCCCTGCTGAAAGGTGCCTTTGAGCGGATGGGCCTATCCGCCCGCGCGTATGATCGACTGTTGAAGGTAGCGCGCACCATTGCTGACCTGGACGGCTGTGACACAATTGATACACCCCATATTGCAGAGGCCATCCAATACCGTAGTCTGGACCGCAAATACTGGCAAGCGAGGCAGAATCTATGAGTAAGATCATCGAACTGCGGCAAAAGGCGATGGCTCTTCCCTTAGAGCCCGGAGTATACCTGATGAAGGATACTAATGGTACCATCATCTATATCGGAAAAGCTAAAAAACTCAAGAATCGGGTAAGTCAGTACTTCGGCTCGGATACCAATCACTCCGAAAAGGTTCGACAGATGGTCAGCTGTGTGGACACTTTTGATTACATCGTCGTAGGCAGTGAGTTCGAGGCGTTAGTGTTGGAATGTGCTCTGATCAAGCAACACACACCGAAATACAATATTCTGTTAAAGGATGATAAGGGATACCATTACATTCGGGTGTCACCTCCTCCCTATTCCCGTCTGAGCGAAGTACATCAGACAGCCGATGACGGAGCTCGGTACATCGGTCCTTATATGAGCAGTTACGCCATTAAACAAGCAGTGGATGAAGCAAATAAAATCTACTGTTTGTCCACCTGTACCCGTCCCCTGACCCACGGCAAAAAGAGCGGGGAACGCCCCTGTCTTAACCATCACATCGGACAATGCTGTGCCCCCTGCACCGGTAAGGTGGACCCTGCCGCTTATCAAGAACGAGTGAACGAAGCCATCGAGTTCTTGACCCAAGGTAGTGCGAAGACCATGAGAACCCTGCAAACCCGTATGGAGGAGGCCGCGGAACGACTGGATTTTGAACAAGCGGCACGATTGCGGGATCGCATCAACGCCATACGGCGGATGAGCGAAAAACAAAAAGTGGTGCTCTCCCGCGTGGAGGAACAGGACGTCATTGCTTTGGCACAAGGCTCCGGACGAGCCTGTTTTGAGGTGTTCCGTTTTGAAGGTGGGCAATTGACCGATCAAGAGTATTTCCTACTGGAGGAACAAGATAACCATCCTGCGGCCCGCAGAGAGTTTATAGAGCAGTACTACACCCTGCGTCACCGTATACCGCCCCAAGTTACTATAGACGGCGAAACCGAAGACCAAGAACTATTGGAACAGTGGCTCACGGAAAAGGCCGGTCGGCGGGTGCATATCGTTCTACCTAAGATCGGTGAACAGGCACATTTGATCGAAATGTGCCGCGGAAATGCCGCGGAGCGCATCGCACAACAAGTGGGTATGTCGGGGCGAGATACCGCCGCATTAGAGGAGATCCGACAGCTACTGGACCTCCCTCACACCCCCGCCTACATCGAGTGTTACGACATTTCTCACACTGCAGGCAGCGACCCCGTAGCCGCCATGGTGGTATTCGAGAACGGACAACCGCTCCGCTCCGCCTACCGCAAATTCCGCATTAAAGAGGCACAAGGCGGTGACGACTATGCCGCTATGCAGGAGGTTATCACCCGACGGATGAAAGAGTTCCTTACTCATCGGGACGAAGGAGTTGGATTCGGCAGAAAACCTGATTTGATCCTGTTGGACGGTGGGCAAGAACACGTGGCGGCAGTGGTCCCCATTCTCCGCCATTACAACATTGATATAGCCATATACGGTCTGGTGAAGGATGACAAACACCGTACCCGTGCCATTGCGCTGGAAGGCGGCGAAATCGTCATCCATCGTAAACGTGCCGCCTTCACCTTGTTGTCAAATATTCAGGAAGAAGTGCACCGCAGTGCGATTCGTTATCATCGTCAAAGACGTAAAGGTAGTTTACTTTACACATCATTGACAGGCATCCCTGGCATTGGAGAAACCCGTGCAAAGGCTCTGTTGCGTCGTTTTGGGTCTTTGCGTGGTGTGCAGAACGCAACCGTAGATGAACTGTTGTTAGTAAAAGGGATGACCCGTCCCGCCGCCGAAGCCATTCGGGATTATTATCAAAGCAAAGGATGACAACATATGGAGAACATTATTTTGATCGGTATGCCCTCCTGCGGCAAGTCCACTTTGGGACGAATTCTATCTAAGGAGTTAGGATATGACTTTATTGATACCGACGAGGTTATTATCCGACTGAACGGATGCCCTCTGCGGGATATTCTGGACGCCCGCGGCGTGGATGGGTTTGTCGAGGTGGAGGAAGCTGCCGTCTGCACCGTACAGGCAGATAGAACGGTTATTGCCACCGGTGGCAGTGTGGTATATTCCGAAAAGGCGATGGCCCACCTAAAAGCGATGGGCAAGGTAGTGTATCTCTGCCTGAGCTTTGAGGAAATGGAACGTCGGCTGGGTGATCTTCACGCCCGCGGTGTGGCAATCGCACCGGGAGCCACCCTGCAGGATCTCTACAATGAGCGTGTGCCGCTCTATGAAAAGTATGCTGACATCACGGTGAACATCCGAAGCGGCAACAGCGTGCGCCAATCCCTGCAGTATCTAATGCGACAACTGTAATGAAACAACCCCTTTCCCGCATACGTTTAATGGGAAAGGGGTTGTTTTTATGGCTATCAAGATATTTATCGACCAGGGGCATAATCCCGAGGGAGTCAATGCAGGCGCGGAAGGCTTTGGATATCGGGAACAGGATATCAACTATGCGGTTGGGACACGGCTGGGGGAACTGCTACGGCAGGATGAGCGATTTGAGGTAAAGCTATCCCGCAACTCCCCCACCGACAGCCTCGGAACCAGCAACGCCACCAGTCTGGCGGCACGTGTCAACGCTGCCAACGCGTGGGGAGCGGATTATTTTATCAGCATCCATTCCAATGCCAGCACCAACCCTGCCGCCAATGGGACGGAGGTGTACGTATACCGCGATCCGTCTGTAGCGGCAGATTTGGCGGAAGACGTATTAGAAGGAATCGTGGAACGGATGGATACCAAGAACAACGGAGTGCGGGTCAACCCATCTCTGTACGTATTGCGACGAACACAAATGCCTGCCATACTGGTAGAACTGGGGTATATCACCAACGTCGAGGACGTGCGAAAAATGACCGAGGATCCGTGGGGCTTTGCACAAGGAATTTATAACGGCATTTTGGATTATTTTGATTTTGAGCCTGTATAATGAAAAGAGCGCTCCGCGTGGAGCGCTCTTTTCATTCTAAACATACGCCGATCTCGGCCATTTTCTGCTCGTGCTCCTCTAAGGTCTCGGAATAGTGGTTATCGTAATCCATGCCGTAGAAGAAGTAGTAGTACGGCGATTCGGTGGGCTCCTGTGCCGCGCGAATGGCACGCAAACCCGGACAACAGATCGGACCCGCGGGTAGACCTACCCGCTTACCGCAAGTGTTGTACAGTGGAGCGTATTTACTCTGGTTGGCAACCAAGCTGTTGCCGGTGATATACTGATTTACGTAATCGCGGGTAGGATCGGCGTTGAGATATGGGAAATCGCGGCGATTATTCAACCGATTATGGAACACGGAGGAGACCAGTTTCATATGCTTATCGCTACGCGCCTCCCGTTCAATGATAGAAGCCAAAATCAGCGTATCATCGGAGATGTTTCCTACCTTAGCTTTGAAATTGTTCAGCATCCGAATCAACACGTCCTGCGGATCATCGTTGACATAGAAACGATAGGTGTCGGGGAACAAATACCCCTCCATGCGGAAACAACGGTCATCGCTGACGGGCACAGATACCGACTGCGGGGTGTAATTCTGACACACCGCATAGAAATCCGCCGCTTTACACACACCTTTTTTCTCTAGCAAATTAGCAATCTGCATAAAGGTGTACCCCTCAGGAATGGTGACGTTCACCTCAGCCCGTGTAGTGGTGGTGGTGGTGACGGTGGTGGTTGTTGTGGTGGTAGTTGTCGTTGTCGTTGTGTGAAGGGAAGATAAAGTGGTAGCGGTAGTAGTGGGTGCTACGATGGTTGTTGCTACGGTTGTGGTAGTAGGCGTGTCCGTAGTGGAGATCAATACGCTCTCCTCAGGCAAAGAAACATCTTCGTGGCCGCAACCCACCAAACTCAATAAACAAATCCAACTTAAAATGAATGCCAGTTTTTTCATAAGAACCTCTTATTTCATTCCGGTAGAGCCGAATCCGCCCGCTCCGCGGTCGGTATTGGTCAGGCTTTCCGCCTCTTCATAAACGGCGGTAAGATACGGCATCAGCAACAGCTGTGCCACCCGCTCCCCATGCTCAATGGTTTGAGGAAGTGTGCCGTGGTTGTGCAAGGCTACCATAATCTCACCGCGATAGTCCGCGTCGATAACCCCAACTTTATTAGCAGGAGCCAAGCCACGTTTTGTGGCAAGGCCGCTGCGCGCACACACCAGGCCCACGAATCCCTCGGGAATCTCCACCGCCAGACCCGTATGTACTAACGCGGTTTCGCCCGCTGCCAACGTCAGCGGCGCATCCAACACGGCGTACAGATCCGCACCGGCGGCACAGGCACTGCCATATTGCGGCTGTACCGCTCTGTCATCCAATTTTTGAAAACGCACAATCTGAGTCATGGACGTATCCCCCTTTATATGGTCATATTATAGCATATAGTGGGGATAAAGTCTACTGTTTATCGAAAATCACACTTTCCTTTTTCTGTAGTATGTGGTAGTATATCGTTGTACGGAGGTGATACTGTGTCACATACGCTGAAACAAGAAAAAGGATTGGGTAAAGCGGTCTTTTTTCTAACGCTTATAATGGCGTTATTTCTTTTTATTCCTTTTTTGATTTATGACAAAGGTATCTTTATATACTATGGTGATTATAACGCTCAGCAAATTCCGTTCTATCAGTTGGCACACCGTGCGGTACGCGCCGGTGAGATAGGTTGGAATTGGGGGACCGATCTTGGTGCCAACTTTGTGGGGTCCTATTCTTTCTATTTATTAGGCAGTCCCTTCTTCTGGGCCACTCTGCCGTTTCCTACCGAGTGGGTACCTTACTTGATGGCGCCCCTACTGGCATTGAAAATAGCGTTTGCCGCGTTGGCGGCCTACGGATACACCCGTCGCTTTCTCTCTCCCCGTTTAGCGCTGCTATCGGGTATTTTATATGCGTTCAGCGGGTTTTCAATCTACAATATTTTCTTTAATCACTTTCACGAAGCGTTGATATGGTTCCCCCTGTTACTGTTAGGTATGGAACAATATATGCAGGACGGTAAAAAGGGTCTGTTTGCCTTTGCCGTTCTGATGAGCGCGCTGAACAACTATTATTTCTTCATCGGACAAGCCGTATTCCTGATAATATACTGGGTCATACGAGCGATGTCGGGTGAATGGGAACAATGCGGAAGGCGATTCTTCGGCCTGTGGCTGGAGGCTCTTTTGGGTACAGCGGGAGCAGCGGTATTGCTACTCCCATCTTTCTACGCGGTGATACAGAACGGACGCACCGAGGAATTACTGGCAGGATGGGATATGCTCATCTATTCTTCCGAACAAAGACCGCTGGATATTCTACACAGCTTTTTCTTCCCGCCCGATCATCCCGCGCGGGCTAATTTTCTGCCGGACGCCAATAATAACTGGTCTTCTATGTCGGCGTGGGTGCCTGTGTTTGGATGCACCGGTGCTATCGCCTATTTTCAATCCCGCAAACATACCGATTGGCTGAGACGGCTGTTGATCGTACTGGTCCTCTGTGCATTTATTCCTGCGCTGAATGCAGCGTTCCAGTTGTTCAACGCCATGTACTACGCCCGTTGGTTCTATATGCTGACGCTGATGCTCATCTTAGCCACCCTACGGTGCTTTGAGGAGGATATACAGGTTAACTGGACCCGCGCCATCGGATGGTCCGGCGGTATCACAGCCGCCTATGCTCTGTCCATAGGCCTGCTGCCTGAAAGCTGGACCCCCGATGAGGAAACGGGTAAGATCGCCATAGGTCTGTATAAAGACCCTGTAAGATTCTGGGTGTTTGTCGGTGTGGCTGCTGTTTGTCTTATCATCACCACACTATTGGTGCGCCAACATCGATATAACCGTGAAAGGTTTTTTGCCGCCGCCACCGCCGCGTGCGTGATGATATCAATGCTCGGCGGATGGAGCTATCTGACCTTTGGCAAAGCCACCGGCAATTACCCCAGCCACTACGTAGTGGACAAGCTTATTAATGCGGAGGAATACATCCTGCCCGACAGTAACGAATTCAGTCGTGTGGATATGCACAAGGGGATGGATAACCAAGCAATGTACTGGAATCTGTCCAGTATCAATGCCTTCCACAGCATTGTCCCGGGATCGGTGATGGAATTCTACCCCACGGTAGGTGTTACCCGCTCGGTGGCATCCCGCCCCCAGAGTGAGTACAACGGTCTGAGAGGATTACTGTCTGTACGGTGGCTATTTGATTATGACCAAGACCCTGACGACGTGCAACTTTATAATAAGGATGACGAGGACTACTTTGAGGTGGAGGGCAACACCGCTATGCCCGGCTGGAAGCTGTATGATAAGCAGAACGGCTTTCTGATTTATGAAAACGAAAACTACATCCCTATGGGATTCACCTATAAGGGGTATATCACCCACAGTGAATACGAAGCGGTAGATCTGACCGACCGCCATCTGGTGCTGTTAAAAGCCATCGTAGTGGAGGACGGAGATGAGGACAAGATAGCGACCATACTCCCCCACCTTGACACGGATATGATGGAGTTCACGGAAGAACAATACGCCGCCGACTGTGCAAAGCGTGCTGAAATAACCGCCGCAACATTCATCACCGATGCCGCAGGATTCACGGCAAACATCAATCTGCCCAGTGCCAATCTGGTGTTCTTCAGCGTACCCTATGAGAGCGGTTGGAGCGCCACCGTCAACGGAGAAAAAACGGAGATCCTGCAGACCAACGTCGGATTTATGGCGGTGAAATGTGACGCAGGTGACAACGTGACCATCCGATTTGATTACACTACCCCCGGACTGATGACGGGTACGTATATCTCCGTAGGAGCACTGCTCCTGTTGGCGGTGTACTGGGTAGTTTCTTTCTCGCGGCAGAGAAAGGCACCCGAGCCTCCTGTGGCAGTGCCACTGTTGCCCCCTTCCCACAAGCCAGAACCGGGTGGATTTGATCTGTATGCCATCTATCGCCCCAACAAAGAGTAACAAATGAGCCGATGCATCTGCATCGGCTCATTTACTATTGCAGAATGTTGCTAAATGTGTTAAAATACTTTTATAGCATAAAAGGAGGGAGAAAAATGCCGTTTTTACCGATCTCAGCGGCAGATATGCGGGACCGCGGATGGGAACAGGCCGATTTTGTGCTGGTAACCGGTGACGCCTACGTGGATCACCCCAGTTTTGGCACCGCCATCATTTCCCGTGTATTGGAACATCACGGGTATCGGGTGTGCATTCTCCCCCAACCCCAATGCGACGATGACTACCGCCGTTTCGGCGCGCCGCGGCTGGCCTTTCTGGTTAACGGCGGCAACATCGACCCTATGGTGGCCCACTACACCGCCGCCAAAAGGAAACGAAGTCAGGACGCTTACTCCCCCGGCGGTAAAGCGGGGTTGCGTCCCGACCGCGCCACCATCACTTATTGCCGCAATCTACGGCGTTTATTCGGAAACACACCCATTGCCATCGGCGGTCTGGAAGCGTCATTGCGTCGTTTCGCCCACTATGACTACTGGGACGACGCGGTGCGCCCCTCCATTCTGGCCGACAGCGGCGCCGATCTGCTGATGTACGGTATGGGCGAGCGACACATCGTAGAGATTGCACAACGACTCAACGAGGGTGAGGATATTCGTTCTCTCACCGATATACGCGGCACCTGTTATATGGTGGATGCCGCCGACTATATCCCCACCGCCGCTGCGGAGTGTCCCTCCTACGAGCTGGTGTGGGAAGCCACCGACAGCGGTAAACGGCAATACGCCATCTCCACCCGCATCCAGCAGGAAGAGCACGACCCCGTGCGTGGTAAGACGGTCATTCAGCGCCACGGCAATCGGATTCTGGTGCAAAATCCGCCCTCGCTGCCGCTCTCCACAGAAGAGATGGATGCGGTATATGCTTTACCCTATATGCGGAATTACCACCCCTCTTACGAGGAACAGGGCGGCGTACCCGGCATTGAAGAGGTGAAGTTCTCGGTCATCCACAACCGCGGGTGCATCGGCAACTGCAACTTCTGCGCGTTAGCCTATCACCAGGGACGCATCATCTCCTCCCGTAGCCACGATTCTGTGGCAGAGGAGGTGCAAAAAATTGTGAAAATGCCCGATTTCAAGGGCTACATCCACGACGTGGGCGGTCCCACCGCTAATTTCCGCCATCCCGCCTGTGACGGACAACTGAAACGCGGCGCGTGTAAAGATAAAAAGTGTATGACACCCACCCTTTGCCCTGCCGCCAAGGTGACCCACGATGATTATCTCACCCTACTCCGCAGGCTACGGCAGATCCCCGGCGTGAAAAAGGTGTTTATCCGCTCCGGTATTCGCTACGATTACCTAATCGCAGACAAGGATGAGCGTTTCTTTAAGGAGCTCATCCGTCATCATGTCAGCGGACAGCTCAAGGTAGCCCCCGAACACGTATCCGATCGGGTGCTGAAATGTATGGGCAAGCCCTCCTTCTCGGTATACGAGAAGTTCAAGGCACGGTTCTACGAACTAACCAAGAGCGAGGGGAAAAAGCAGTATTTAGTGCCCTACTTGATGTCCTCTCACCCCGGAAGCACCATCGACGATGCTATCAAGCTGGCGCGATTCCTCAAAAAAGAGGGATTGCATCCGGAGCAGGTGCAGGATTTCTATCCCACACCCGGCACCGTGTCCACTTGTATGTTTTATACAGGTTTGGACCCTATGACGCTGAATCCTGTTTACGTACCACGGACCCCGCAGGAAAAAGCAGAACAGCGGGCGCTACTGCAGTATTACCGTCCCGAAAACCGTCAGTTGGTGCTTGCCGCTCTGAAAAAAGCAGGGCGGTATGATCTCATCGGCACCGGACCCAACTGCTTGGTTGCACCGGATAAGCCTGTGGGGAATCGCACACCCGTTGGCGCCCACCGCGGCGGCAAAACCAAGAAAGATAAATTCAGCCGATACAGTCGTAAGAAAAAATAGAGAAAACCACCAACCCGTCGGGTTGGTGGTTTTTGTTTGTGTATATCAGACCTGCCAGCCGTTGAGATAACGCTGTAACAGACCCAGATCCATAGCATTGACCTTGCCATCGCCGTTCATATCAGTAGCGGCTTCGGTGATCGTCACATCCCAACCATTGAGATAACGCTGCAGGACACCCAAATCCATAACGTTGGTTTTGCCATCGCCGTTGACATCGCCGCGACCGGCCACAATAATGACACGGACAGCGCCGCACAGATTGCAATCGGTATCTTCATCGTTATCATACACGTGCTCACAGGGCAAGGCACCGGTGGAATAGTAAATGGTGCCGTTCATACGCTTATAGAGACTGATAGGACCGCCGGAGGAGTAGTTGGTAGCATAGCAGGCGAAGCCCACAGAGCCGTTGCTCAACAGTTTAGGGTTCACACCGCTATCATTGTTACCCTTGTTGATGAAATCAAACACGCCGGTGGTGTTGAAGGTAATGCTCCACTTAGCGTAATCGTTCACACCGGACAACAAGGTCGCCTGACTCTTAACACCGGTAGCGGCGGCATAGGAGGAGGTAGCACTGTTGAACAGAGTCCAGTGAGAGCCGGAGGAGGCAACGGTCCAAACCGCAGTATCCACGGGAGCAATAATGTTGTCATCCGTCTCGGAAACCGCTACGTAGTTTAAGCGGTTCTTATCGGTTTTTTCAGCGATCATTGCCACGCCCTTGGACACCAGCAGATAATCGCCCTCGGTGATATCACCACTGTAAGGCACGAACACATCGTTATTGCCACTCCCCTCGCTGTCAAAGCGAGAATACAACGCATACAGCGTGACAGTAGAACCTACGGTGTACGTAGCACCTGCCTCGTAATAGGTGGGCAGAGAGGTGGTTTCCTCCAACGTCTGCTCCAGCCAACCCATAAAGGTCAAACCGTCCGGTACGGCAGTATTGTGATTGGGCAGAGTGATGATATCACCGCTATACACCGTTTCAGTATCTGCTACCACGCCGTTCTCACTGAAAGAAACGGTTTGCTGAGTACGAGGCGCAAAGTTGATGCGGATGCTGACATCCTCGGTAGCGGAAACGGCAAAAGCGTTACCGCTACGGGTGACGGTAGCCGTGCCGCTCAGTACGGTGTAGCCCACCGCCTCGTAGCCGTTGGCAGGATAGGCGTTGATGGTCTTGCCGCTGACGGCCACGGTGCCGTAAGCGGTGTTGTTGGAGCTGGCGGTGATGGAGAAATCCGCCTTGGATGCCTCGCCGGAGGGGGAATCATAATCCGAGGGGATCCCTGCATCAAACAGCACGAAAGCCAACTCGGGATAGTCTACAAAGACGTTACGGGTGCCGGTAATGGACTCAACGGAATCGTTACGACCCAGCTCCCAGGTATCAACCGGATCCTCCTCCATCCATTTCAGCAGGACGGCCTTGCTCTCCATAACGCCGGAGGTGCCCCACATCTTAGTGGTGTTGCCCCAGCGGACATACTGATACAGCATTATACGGGCTACGTCGCCGTGTAGGTTCTGACCCAGGTCGTTAGGATCGTAATAGTCACTGCTCTCGCCATAGGCAGTGTTACCGCGGGAAGAGTTCTCGCTCTTAGAAGTGGGACGGAGCATCATAATATCGTTCTCGTCATTACCTTCCAAACCTTTACTGTTGGGCCAGGTATGCTCACGGTTCCAGGTGCTGCCGCCGTCCCAGGCAGGACCGATTGCGGTTCCGGAATAAAAAGAAGAGATCTTGTTACTGGTTTTACCGCTGTTCTGACAGTCCGTGTACTGGAAAAGGGTGCGCGTACCATTGTAGCTGGTCTCGTTGTCGTGATTGGACTTCATCAGATTCTGCAAGGTGCGGAACAGAGTACTGGACGGTACACTGCCAATAGCAGATGCACCGGACAATGCTGCCAGCTCAGCGTAGGTAACATTGTTCTCCTCATAGAAATCCTCTGCCATAGGCGACAGGAAGGTAGCCACGGTATCACGAACACCCCAGTTTTTCACATAATTGCCAACCTTGACATAATCCACGGTGGCAGCCTGTGCAGGAGTCCACACAGCACAAAACAACGTGATGCACATAGCCAACGTCATCAGCCACGCCAAAGATCGTTTTGCATACAATTTCATAACAACTATCTCCTTTTAAGTTAAAATAACCCTTAATAATGTATTATACTACATTTGATAGTAATTTACAATACGGAAATTAGATAAATTTCGTTCGATTAATATTATATTCTACAAGAAAGTGCAAGGATATATGATATCCACCTCTGCGAAAAAGAAACAGCCACCCCAAAATGGAGTGGTATAACGGATTCTGAACCCTGGTTTTGCGCCAAGCGTGTGCTTGTCGTAGTGACTACACGCAAAACCGTGTGCATTCCTAGCGGAATGCGAGGGCTTGTCATATCAACCTCTGCGAAAAAGAAACAGCCACCCCAAAATGGGGTGGCTGTTTCTTTGGCGGAGAAGGAGGGATTCGAACCCTCGAACCGCTTTTAACGGTTACACGATTTCCAATCGTGCGCGCTCGACCAACTACGCGACTTCTCCGGGTCAAGGTGGCGTTCCTGCAGAACGCTATGCTATTATAATGAATTTATCCTCACTTGTCAAGGCGAAAATGACAACTTTTTTATTTAATTTTAAAATAGTTGATTTAATTGCGGCTTTTTACTTGACAAACCGTATTCGTGATGCTAAAATAGTGTGCGTTGACTGTACGGAGAGGTGTCCGAGCGGTTTAAGGAGCCGGTCTTGAAAACCGGTGACTCGAAAGAGCCAAGGGTTCGAATCCCTTCCTCTCCGCCACTTCTTTTTTGACAATTTGATCGGCTTCAATCGGCTGCTCACCACACCCGATTTTGCGACATACGGAGTAGTACTCAAGTTGGTGACGAGGCGCCCCTGCTAAGGGCGTAGGTCGGGTAACCGGCGCGAGAGTTCGAGTCTCTCCTACTCCGCCAAGAATAAAGGCACCCCAAATGGGGTGCCTTTATTCTTTGTAGTTAGGTTGATACGACAAACTCTGGCATTCCGCTAGGAATGCACACGGTTTTGCGTGTAGTCACTACGGCAAGCACACACTTGGCGCAAAACCAGAGTTCAGAGTCTCCCTCGCACCCCATTTGGGGTGCCTTTATTCTTTACTGATATAGGTCGATACGACAAACTTTATCCGAACCACATTGGCGTTTTACATTAAAACTTTTTCTTGCGCTTTGTCGTAAATTGGTGTATGATGGCAAGCGATGTTTACGTAAAGGAGGGAGCATTGATGGCAGCGATACGCTGGTTGAAAAAGAATACGGTATTCTGTATAGCAGCTCTGGCGGCAATAACCACCTGCTTTTTGGTGCCGCCCGATGCCGAATATGCGGCATACTTTGACTGGAAGACGCTGTCCTGTCTTTTTATGACCCTGGCGGTGGTGTGCGCCCTGCGTAACATCAAGTTCTTCACCATCGTTGCGCGACGTTTGGTGCGGGTGGCCGGTAATCTGCGGGGTCTGTTCCTGATGCTGATTACCATCACCTTTTTAGGGTCTATGCTCATCGCCAACGATATGGCGCTGATCACCTTCCTGCCCTTAGGCTATTTTGCTCTGTCGGTAACCGGCAAAGAAAAATATATGGCCTATCTGTTTATTCTGCAGAACATCTCTGCCAATCTGGGCGGTATGCTAACTCCCTTCGGTAATCCGCAAAATCTATATCTGTACTCCTATTTCAATATCCCTACCGCAGAATTCTGCGGTATTATGCTTGCTCCTTTCCTGTTAGCCATCACTCTGTTGGTGCTGTGCTGTTTACCCATAAAGGCAATGCCGCTGACAATCGAGGATAGTTTTAACGAACGATTGAGCATTAAAAAGACGGTGCTGTATCTGGTGCTGTTTGCCCTTTCGCTGTTAATCGTATTCCGTGTACTCCCCTACCTCGCGGGATTGGTCATCATCACCGCCGTACTGCTGTGGATCGATCGGGATGCGCTGAAAATGGTGGACTACGGCTTGCTGGGGACCTTCTTTTTCTTCTTTATATTTGCCGGCAATCTGGCACGGCTGGATGCTGTCAACGCCCTGCTCTCAAATTTGTTAGCACAAGACACTCTGCTGGTCTCTGCGCTGTCCTGCCAGGTCATCAGCAACGTGCCGTCTGCCATTCTTCTGTCCCGCTTCACCACCGACTATCACGCCCTGCTTTTGGGCGTCAACATTGGCGGCACGGGTACACTGATCGCCTCGCTGGCCAGTCTTATCACCTTTAGCGAGTTCCGCATACTGTATCCCGGACATGGGAAGCAGTACTTCTGGATGTTTACCGGTATCAATGCGAGTTTTCTGCTAATTATGCTTGTAGCGGCCAAACTGTTATTCATATAAAAACGCCATCCTGCGGGATGGCGTTTTTTCTTGCGTAGGTGGCGAGAATGTGGTATACTGAATACAAAGGAGGCGATGTCATGCAACGCCTAAAAGAGAAAAAACTGTTCTTATTGGATATGGATGGTACGTTGTACTTGGATGACGACCTGTTCCCCGCCACCATTCCTTTTCTTACCGCGGTGCGAGAAAACGGGGGGCGATATCTATTCCTGACCAATAACTCCTCCAAAAGCGTGAAGGTATATATTGAGAAACTGGCACGGCTGGGCATCCCCGCCATCGAAGAAGACTTTTTCACCTCTACCATGGCAACCTGCGTGTATCTGCGTGAGCATTACCGCGGCAAGAAAATCTACGCCGCCGGTACCGCCGCTTTCCGTCAGGAGTTGACGGAGGCAGGATTCCCCGTCACCGACCGATTAGGGGATGACGTGGACTGTCTGCTGATGGGCAACGACAGCGAGCTGACCTTTCAAAAATTGGAAGATGCCTGTATTCTGCTGGGGCGGGGTGTCACCTATCTGGCCACCAATCCCGACTGGGTCTGCCCCACCGCCTATGGCTACGTGCCGGACTGCGGCAGCGTGTGCGAGATGATTTGGCGCGCCACAGGTAAGCGGCCCTATTTTATCGGCAAGCCCGAACCCGCTATGGCGCAGCTGGCGATGGCAAAATGGGATGCCAAACCCGAGGAGACGGTGATGATCGGCGACCGCATCTACACAGACGTAGCCTGCGGCGTCAACGCGGGCATCGATACGGTGCTGGTATTCAGCGGTGAAACCACACGTGACGTATGGAAGCAGAGCGATGTGAAACCCACCTGGGCGGTGGACAGCATCGCGGATATTTATGAGGCAATAAAATGAGCACGCTGAATATTGCCCTGCTGCAAATTGCGCCCACAGGTACTTTACAGGGGAACTTGGAAAAAGGAATCGCCGCCTGCCGCCGCGCTAAAAAGTTGGGGGCCGATATTGCCCTGTTCCCGGAAATGTGGAGCATCGGGTATGATATATACGAGCCGCCAACAGCTGTTTGGCAATGTAAAGCAATTTCGCTTTACAGCAATTTTGTGGCTTGTTTCAAGGCTTTAGCCGCAGAATTGGATATGGCGATAGCGGTTACTCTCTTGGAGAAATACCACCCCCAGCCACGTAATACTATGGTGCTGTTTGACCGTTTTGGCGAGCAGAAACTGGTATATGCCAAGGTACACACCTGCGATTTTGGCGCTGAAAAGGATTTGACCCCCGGCGAAGAATTCGTAGTGTGCGATTTGAATACCGCCAAAGGTATCGTCCGCTTGGGTGCTATGATCTGCTTTGATCGCGAATTCCCCGAAAGTGCACGGATATTGATGCTGAAAGGCGCCGAGGTGGTACTGGTGCCTAATGCTTGTCCGATGGAGATCAATCGACTAAGCCAATTGCGAGGCCGTGCTTTCGAAAATATGATGGCAATCGCTACTTGCAATTATCCTGATACCGTGCCGGATTGTAACGGTAGCTCTTCTGTTTTTGATGGAGTGGCCTATCTCCCCCACTGGGAGGGGGTTCGGGATATGTGTATCTTACAAGCCGATGTAACCGAAGGTATATTCGTAGCCGAGATCGATTTAGACCTATTACGAGAATATCGTACGTGCGAGGTCCACGGCAACGCCTACCGCCGTCCGCAATTGTATATGGATATAATGAACACTACCGTTAATGAGCCCTTTATACGAGAAGATAAACGATAAAACAACCCCCTGTGACCAATGGTCGCAGGGGGTTGTGCGTTATTCAACCGTTATAATAATGTCACCGGTATCGGTGGTAATCTCGCACCGTCCTCCGGTAGTGGCAGGCACCTTCACACGGCCCGTATCGGTACAGGTAATAAACGTTTTCCCGGTAATCAAATCTCCCTTAACGTCGCCAGTATTGGTGATAACCGATAACGTAGCGGCATCGCATCCGCCAAAGATAATGTCGCCGGTATCTCGATCGATGTAAAATGCTTCAGTGGCAATAACGTTATCCATCAGAACGTCACCGGTATCACCGTGAGTGTGCAAACTCGTACAGGTTACATCGGTTATCTCCACCCTACCGGTGCTTACATCAACCGAAATGTCGCCAGAACAAGTGACTGACGCCATAGTGATCCGACCCGTAGAAGCTGATATATGTAACGCGGCGGCGGTGACGCTATCCACACAAACGTCACCGGTACTCGTCTGCAAGCGCATACCTTCGGTAGCAGAGGCGTAGTTTGTTATATTGCCGGTTGTTCGCAACACGTCAACGCTCCCAAAAGAGAAATCCTGCGGTATCTCCACATCACCGGTTCTTCCCGTAAGGGTTAAAGTGTCATAGGCTTGTGTAGGCAGGTACACGGTGATTTTGGGTGAACCGAAGTTGATACCGATATAATCATACCATCTCCGTGTATCCGTCACCTCAATACACAAGACGCCGTCCTTCACAGATACGGCATGATGAGAATTGACCTGTTCGTAGCATTCTACGGAAACAGTGCCATCTTCAGAAGGCTTAAAGACCGTATCGGCCGTGTCGGTGGTGATACAAATATTCGTAAAGGCATCGGTAACAGTATGTATATTCGTTTCGTATTTGGTAGTAGATAGGCTTTTGAAATCCCATTTCATACGCATCATTACACCGCAAAATAGGATGCACCCAATAAAAATGAGAACAACAGCTATAATCAGCCATACCTTAGCTTTTATGTTCATTGATTATCCCCCTTTCGGATAAAACAATGCTTAAACCACAAAACCATCTGTTTTCCCAGATTCACTGCTACCCCGGTTATGGCGCGGCAACCGAAAAAACTGAGAATGGACAGACCCGCACAGACCAAGCCCGCAGCAATCAGCGACAGACCCGACAGCAGGTGACCGATGACAGCTAAGTAAACACCGCCCGCCAAGCCGCCAATGAAGCACCCCACCAGCGAGACGAACACCGCCCACAGGCAGATAACCACCGCCCACAGGGACACGTAGAGGGATGATGCAACGGCAAAAGCCGCGATGAGCAAGGAAAACCAAATAGGTGATCCGAGAACAATTAGTACGATGGACCAAGAAGAACGTCTTTTGGGGGATTTCAGCTTCTGCTTAACCAACTGGGTTAAGGGAGTATCGGCGATGATCTGTGCAACCACCTCATCTATGGAACCAATAGCAGATACCGCTTCTTGCTCTGACAGTCCCTCCTCCATACGGTCCTCGATCATCTCGGCATAAAAAGACAAGCGCTCTTCCGCATCCTCCTGCGGCAAAACAGACAATCCGACGCGTAGCCGTGTCAAAAACTCCTGTTTATTCATTCTCCTTCCCCTCCTTAGTCACAAAGCGATAGATGGACAGTATTTCCTGCCACTCCTGCTTGAAATTCTCAATGCGGCGTAGACCCGCCTCTGTAATGCGGTAGTATTTCCGCAATCGGCCACCGTGTTCGGCGGTACGAACCGTTAGCATCCGCGCCGATTCAAGCCGTTTCAAAATTGTATATAGCGTAGACTCCGACAGAGTGACAAACGGCTTGACATCTTTAATAATCTCATAGCCATAGGATTCCTTATCTTGTATGGCGGCCAGCACACACACATCCAGCAGACCGCGTTTTAGTTGGACATCCATACAATACCTCCCTTCACATAATACATCGTATCACGAAGTATTATACTTTGTCAAGGGGATCCAGAATATTTTTGCGCAAAGTAAAACACCGCCTTAAAGCAGGCGGTGTTTTCACATTAATCTTTCAGACCGCAAACGGCATCATACAACAAGAACATACCTATGCTCAACAGGATGCCGCCCACAATATCAGTGATCCAATGGACACCGGCCAGCAGACGCCCCACCACCATAAATAGCATAAACAAGGTAAGAATCGTTTGAATAAGGTGGCGGACAATGGAACGTTTTATTCGGCGATGCAACTGCCACATGGTTGTGGGAATCACACACAGCGTCAGCAGAGTAGTGGAAGACGGATAGGATGCCTCTAAGTATCCGTTAATCAAAACCGGTCGATAGTTGATGACTAGCGACTCAAAAAGCAAGTATACCACCAACATCAGTAGATAGAAAATACCCAGCATCAGGATGCTCCAATCCACCCGCAGAATATGTTTGCGCCGGATCCATTGAATAAGACCCAACGCAGAAAAGGAGAAGCCGATGGCTACCGGAACCAACCCTAACCAGTCTGTGATGATGTAGATAGGCATACACACCCCCGTCAGTCGGTGGACAAAGCCGTTGAAGGCGGCAAAACCTACCAAAGTTCCATTGGGACCGATAGGGCGCACGTCCACGTAACGCAGAGCCACCGTCCACGCAATAAATGTGGCGATGAACACGACGGATGTGAGTAACTGTTTTGTACGTTCTTTCATAATAAAAACCTCCTGTTAAGAATGTATCTTCATTCTAACAGGAGGTTAAGGAAATACAAGAAACGGTGCGTCGCATCTGTGGCACGGTAGGTGTCATCGCCGCGCAACAAGCAAAAACACCTTAATCAGCAGAAACACAAACAACAAAGCGGCGGCGTAAGGTTGAGGGCTGAGGATAAATAGAAGCACACCGACACCGCTACACACAAGAGTCAGCAGATGATGATGCCGCAGGTGTATCACCAGGGTTACAACACCAAACAACGCCGTGGCGATAATTACAGCAAAGTATGCTATACGCATATAGGGTGCAATATTGGTCAGCGCAAGTAGAGATACCTCGCGGATGGCGGCGCCGTCCAATTCGCCGAAAAAGGGCAAGAACAGAAGCACAAGGACGCACAAATCCAACAAACTGCACACCTGATTCCGCAGGTCGGCGGTGGCGGCTCGGGTCTGTTCGGCGGCCACAGTGAGCAGCTCCTCCCCCGACAGTAGGGCATCCACCGTCACACCAAAATAGGCTGCGATGGCTTTTAGGGAATCGAGGTTGGGGTATCCCCTACCCGATTCCCACTTTGAGATAGCTGTACGGGAGACATAAAGTGCCTGTGCCAGTTCTTCCTGGGTGATGCCCCGTTGTTTGCGGAGTTCTTGTAGCTTTTCGTTAAAATCCATAATCAGCACTCTTTCTTATGAGAATGGTTGGAATTATTATAGCATATCCGCCTCTTTTGACAAGATACGATTCGTCACATAAGGAAAAACCGAAGGGGT
>JAZNUN010000031.1:0-2795 GCA_045592345.1 Acutalibacteraceae bacterium
GGCGGCAGCCTTCATAGCGGCGTTGATGCCCTCCTTGGTGATGTCCTTGCCCTTAACAACGGCAACCAGCAGGGAGGTGGAGCCGGGGGAGGTGGGCACGCGCTGGGCAGAGCCGATCAGCTTGCCGTTCAGCTCGGGGATAACCAGGCCGATAGCCTTGGCAGCGCCGGTGGAGTTGGGAACGATGTTCTGAGCGCCGGCACGGGCACGACGCAGGTCGCCCTTGCGGTGGGGGCCGTCCAGGATCATCTGATCGCCGGTGTAGGCGTGGACGGTGGTCATGATACCGCTCTGGATGGGAGCATAATCGTTCAGGGCCTTAGCCATGGGAGCCAGGCAGTTGGTGGTGCAGGAAGCGGCAGAGATGATGGTGTCATCAGCGGTCAGGGTGTTCTCGTTCACGCCGAAGACGATGGTCTTCAGATCAGAACCGGCGGGAGCGGAGATAACAACCTTCTTAGCGCCGGCGTCGATGTGAGCCTGGCTCTTCTCCTTGGAGCAGTAGAAGCCGGTGCACTCCAGCACGACCTCAACACCCAGGTCGCCCCAGGGCAGGTCAGCGGCGTTCTTCTCGGCATAGATCTTCAGAACCTTGCCGTCCACGGTGATGGTGCCGGCCTCGTCGTCGGCAGAAACGGTGTGACCGTCGTAACGACCCTGAGCGGTGTCGTACTTCAGCAGGTGAGCCAGCATGCTGGGCTTGGTCAGGTCGTTGATAGCGACCAGCTCGTAACCCTCAGCGCCGAACATCTGACGGAAAGCCAGACGGCCGATACGGCCAAAACCATTGATTGCAACTTTAACAGCCATGATAAAATACCTCCAAATATTTTAGTATGCTTTTATTCTACCGCAAACACACGAGAAATGCAAGTATAACTTTTGAGATTGTTTAATTTTTAACTAATTTTGGAGATTTGCTCAAAATCCCCACGGCAACGCCCTCATCCCTATTCATTTTTTATAAAAAGGAGCCTCCGTTTATGGACAATATCACCAATGTCCCCACCGAGGGGAGTCTGCGGGAACAGATGGCCGCCTATTTTCTCTCCCTGCCGTCGCCGGCAGAGCAGACCGCCGCTCAGCGGCGGGAATACCGACGGCAGCTGCAACGGTTGGGGCGGCTGGAGCGGCAGGAGATCCTGGAGGCGGCGGGGAGTGCCCGTCCCTTGGTCTGGGGCAACCCTGCGGCGCTGTTGCAATCCTTTCTATCAGCGGCACAGCGGCTGGCGGCAGGTGTGGGACAACCCCTGTTGCTGTTCCCCGCCAAAGATGCCTCCATCGGCACCGACACCCTGTTTCATCCACGGGTGCTGACCGTTACTATGGCGGCGGTGCTGGCGGATGCCTGTGCCGCGGCACCGCGGCGGCCCGTATGGGTGCGGTTGCAAGAACAGCGGGAATCCTTAGCCGTTTCCGTCACCGCCGAGACACCCTTTGCGGGGGAGGAAACGCTGGCAATATTAAAAGAGTGCACCAGACTGCACAACGGCAGTCTGCTGCACTGTGACAACTCGGTATTATTCACCTGCGGACAGAAGGAGCAACCGCCCCCCGGTGTACGCCTGTACGGCTGTCCCACCGAAACCGATCTGTTGCAGGATACCCTCTCTCCCGTATGGAGCGGATTTTACGCGGCAATTTACTCGCCGTCCTCCTCCGTCTCATCCAACAGCAAGTCAGAGGATGCAGAAGCCGAAACATCCTCCGCCTCTTTATCCAACACGGCGGACAGGGAACTCTCAACGGACTGAGCCGTTTCTTTACCGCTCAACAGGGCAATACCCACCACCAGCGCCAGTACACCCACAGCCATATCCACAGGTCCTGCCAGGTTATAGGCGGCATAGGCCAAATTATCCTGCAGCAGGTACATACCTACACGGGTCAGAGGTCCGGACAGCGCAAAAATGGCGGTGGCCATAGCGTGGAACATCAGGGAGCCCGCCCCCACACGACCGATACCGGAGACATACCGTGCCAAGCGGAACAGGAACAGCATCTCTACGATGAGCATCACAAAGCCGAAGAAATTATCCTCGATACGCACCATGCTGGCATAGGACATCTCATAGCTGATCATACGGAACCAAGCCCACAGAACAGGGGCCAGTATACTCCACTGAGCGATGCCGCGGCGGGTAGCCCCCTCCGACAGCAGAGCCAGACCCAGACGGATCAGAGCCACGCCGCCCAGAAGGCAAAAGCCGTACTCCAGCGTAGGCAGAATTGCCCGCTCCGGCAGATTCGGAAAACCATCAGTAATCCCGTACAGATCCAGCATATCCAGAGCGCCGCAGGCTACCATCACCACGCCGCAGGCTAAAGAGGCCAGACCCACCGCCACCGCGGCAGAGCCCACGATCTCACGGCGGATGGGGCCGGATAAATAGTTAAATACCATCAGCGCCACCAGAGCACCGATCATCAGACCGATGACCCAGTAATTGGAGGTGAACAGGCCGGTCTGCCAATCCGCCGCGGCAGGCAACAGCCATACCCGCAACAGGACCACCAGCGCAGACACACCGCCGCCGATCCAGACCATACCCTTCAGCCAACCTTGATTCTCATATCTCTCGTGATCTAACATATTCTGCCAGTCCGCCTTTCCACGGTATAATTGCGATGACACTCGCATATCTATGATGTGGACAAACCCACGGTAATTCTCTACTAACTATACCTTTTTTTACCTGCAAAGTCAAGTAAAATCAGAAAGGATGTACGCTATGAAAGGCTATCTGTGGCTTATACTGATACTGGCGGTTTTTCTGCTGCTGATCCCCCTCCCC
>JAZNUN010000032.1:0-8987 GCA_045592345.1 Acutalibacteraceae bacterium
CCCATCTGAGCGAAACTGCCCACTACTTCATGGGCGGTCTGCTGAAGCACATCGCTTCCCTGTGTGCCATCACCAACCCCAGCACCAACTCCTTCAAGCGTCTGGTGCCCGGCTTTGAAGCTCCCGTCACCGTGGGCTACGCCACCTCCAACCGCAGTGCGGTCATCCGCATCCCCGCCTACGCCAAATCCCCCGACAAGCGCCGCTTTGAGCTGCGTAACCCCGACGCCACCTGCAACCCCTACTTCTGCTATGCCGCCATCTTGATGGCGGGTCTGGACGGTATCAAGAATCAGATCGACCCCCACGAGAACGGCTGGGGTCCCTATGATATGAACCTGTACCATCTGTCCGACGAGGAGAAGGCCAAGCTGCAGGGCCTGCCCACCCGCTTGGAGGACGCTCTGGACGCCCTGGAGACGGACCACGACTACCTGACCGCCGACGGCGTGTTCCCCGAGGAACTGCTGAAGAACTTTATCAAGAATAAGCGTGAGGAGTGCCGCCAGCTGGCCTCCATCCCCCACCCCGCCGAGTTTGATAAGTACTACAATCTGTAAGACACAAAAAGAGGTGCCTTTTATGGGATTTCTTGATTTTTTATTCGATCTTTTTTCAGACGAAGAATATACTGACTCTTGGTTCAAAACAGCAACCGACGAAGAATTAGACGAAGAACGTGAGAAAGTAAGAAAGCGTTTGTGTTCTGGTGATGAATCTGCAGAACATCAACTTGAACGATTTGACAAAGAGTTAAGAAAAAGGGACAATCCTTCCCAGTCTACAGGTTTTCCTGTACACCGAGAGCATGGATGGCATTTACCCAACGATGATTAAATAGCCTATACAGTACAAAAGGCCGAAGCACACTGCTTCGGCCTTTTACTTACCATTGTGTTTTCATTTCTACATCCCAACCATTAAGATAGCGCAGAAGCAAGACCAAATCTTTGTTATTGATAAATTTGTCTGCATTCATATCACAAGCACCCAAGATGATGGCCACATCCCAATCTGTCAAATATCGTTGAAGAATCGCAGCATCCTTAATACTTATAATGCTGTCACCGTTGGCGTCACCGGAGATAATCTCTGGCTCGAGGGTATAGTTGTAATGCCAGATAGCATGGTAAAACTCATCATCAGAGGAACCAAAAGAAATTTTGGTGCGATCTTCTTGACTACCGCTGTAGTATACATCCGTTAAGGAAGGACAAAAGGCAAACGCATGAAAACCAATGGTAGTAATACTGTCACTGATGATTACCGATATCAAAAGGTCGCAATCAGAAAATGCGTAATCTCCAATCGTGGTAACACTGTCGCCAATGGTTACCGATGTCAAAGAATCGCATTCAGAAAAAGCACTTTTCCCGATGGTGATGACGCTGTTTGGAATAAGTATAGTTCTTATAGAATCGCAACCCCAAAATGCATAATTCTCAATTACGGTAACGCTGTTGCCGATGGTCACCGACATTAAAGCGGTACACTCATAGAACGCATACTCTCCGATAGTGGTAACATTGTTGCCAATTGACACTGATATCATAGAATTGCATTGGATAAATGCCCACTCATCAATAATAACGACACTGTCCGGGATAATCACCGATGTTATGGCACTGCAACCTCCAAAAGCTTGCTCATTAATAGAAATAACACTGTTGCCAATGGTCACCGATTTGAGAAGTGTGCAATCGTTAAACGCACATTTTCCAATCGTGGTTACACCGTCACCAACAGTCACATCTGTGATATTTCTGCCCCACGGAAGAACCGAATTCCAATTATAATCCCCCATTGCACCATTACCAGAGATGGTTAGATGGCCATCGTCATCCAACGTCCACGTGCAATCACCGGTGGTGCCAGAGGTGGCCGCAGATACACTCACCACACCCAAAGGCAACAGTGCCAGCAGCATACTCAGCGTTAGCAGAATCGCCCATATCTTTTTCATATCCCAATACCTCCTCATAAAAGTGGTTACATTCATTGTAGCATCCTCTTCCAAATTTTTCAAGGCAATAATGGGGCAGACAAGGTTTGTCGTAAGCAGCCTCCCTCTCCGAGGGAGGTGGCATTTGCGGAGCAAATGACGGAGGGAGTTCTTGTTCTATCTGTGTATTGTCGAAGTAAAACTCCCTCAGTCACGGCTACCGCCGCGACAGCTCCCTCGGCGAGGGAGCCTATCACTTCGTCTGACCTTATGCAATTTTTTTGCTTTTCCCTTTACTTGTGGATTTACTTTTGCTATAATGAATTGATTAGCTTTCTTTGAAAGTAGGGAATGATAATGAACGAGAAGATTAAACAGGATTTCCTCGCCATATTGAACGAGGAACTCATCCCCGCCATGGGCTGCACCGAGCCCATCGCTCTGGCCTATGCCGCCGCCCGAGGGCGGGAGGTGCTGGGGTGCGACCCCGAGGGTATTCTGGCCCTGTGCAGCGGCAATATCATCAAAAACGTGCGGTGCGTCCGCATCCCCAATTCCGGCGGTATGACCGGCATCGAGGCTGCCTGCGCCCTGGGCGCTCTGGCGGGTGACGCCACCCGCGAGATGGAGGTGCTGGAGGGGGTCACCCCCGAGAGGCAGGCCGCCACCGCCGCCTTCCTCAAAAAAGGCACCTGCTCGGTGGAGTTTTTGGACTCCCCCATCCCCCTGCACTTCATCATTGAGCTGTTCGCCGGCACCGATCGGGTAGAGGTGGAGGTGCGCCACAGCCACCGCAACATCGTCCGTATCGCCAAAAATACCGACGTCCTCTTTGAGGTGGAGGATAAAACCGACATCACCGAGCGTGCAGATCGATCCGCCTTGAGCATCGAGAATATCTACGATTTTGCCAACGAGGTGGACTTAGACCTCATCCGCCCCTATACCGAGCAGCAAATGGCCTGCAATATGGCCATCGCCAAGCGGGGTATGCAGGGCGACTACGGCATCGGCATCGGTAAGGCGCTGCTGGACACCTACGCCCACAGCGTCTACACCAAGGTGCGTGCCTACGCTGCCGCCGCGTCCGAGGCGCGGATGGACGGCTGTGATATGCCGGTCATCATCACCTCCGGCAGCGGTAATCAGGGCATCACTTCCACCGTCCCTGTCATCGTGTACGCCCGTGAAAAGCAGATCCCCGAAGATAAAATGATGCGGGCGCTGGTATTCTCCAGCCTGATGACGGTGTATCAGAAAGAATACATCGGCAAATTGTCCGCATTCTGCGGCGTGGTGTCTGCCGCCACCGCCGCCGGCGCCGCCATTACCTATATGCTGGGCGGCACCCTGACCCAGATCAAGGACACCATCGACAACACCCTGGCGGACATCCCCGGCATCATCTGCGACGGCGCCAAGGCATCCTGCGCCGCCAAGATCAGCTCCGCCCTGGATGCGGCGCTGTTCTCCCACGCCCTGGCGATGCGCGGAAAAGCCTATTCCCAGGGCACCGGCATCCTGCGCGAGGACACCGGCGACACCATCCGTGACGTGGGTCACATCGGCCGCGTGGGTATGCAGCCCACCGACCAGGAAATCGTAAAACTGATGATTGAGTGAGGTGTACGAAATGACCATCCAAGACATCTATCGTTTTCTGCACGACCGCGCTCCTTTTGACACCGCCGAGGGGTGGGATAATCCCGGTATGCTGGTGGGCGATCCCAACTGCGAGGTGACCCGCGTACTGGTGGCGTTGGATGCCACCCCCGGTGCGGTGGACACCGCTGAGGCGGTGGGCGCTCAGCTGATCATCACCCACCATCCCGTGATTTTCGCCCCGCTGAAGCGGCTGGCGGCCAACAGCATCCCCTATCGGCTGGCGGCGGCTGGCATCCATCTGATTGCCGCCCACACCAACTTGGATAAAGCCGCGGGCGGTGTTAACGACACACTGGCGGCCCGCTTAGGGTTATCCGACGTGAGGGTGGCCGCCGACGAATATACCCGCATCGGCACCCTGCCCGCTCCTATGTCCGCTAAGGATTTTGCCGCCCACGTGGCGGCGGTGCTGGACACCCCCGTGCGGTACAGCGGCGATAAGACGGTACAGACCGTAGCGGTGTGCGGCGGTAGCGGCGGCGATTTTATGCTCCGTTGCATCGGCGAGGCTGACGCCTACGTCACCGGCGAGGTGCGCCACCACGAGTGGCTGGCCGCCGCTGACGGCATCAACGTCATCGAGGCGGGTCACTACGCCACCGAGGTACCGGTGGTGGATACCCTGTGCGCTTGGTTGGAGGAAGCCTTCCCCCACCTGACCGTCATCCCCTATCGGGACGGCGATCCGTATAGCGTGATTAAGTGATGTTTCGATATTTTCGAAAGTGAGGTGAATTGGTAACCGCTGTTACAATCGGTTTGCCATTATCGGCGAGATGTTTTTCTGTTAATAGCAGGCAAAAAGCGCAGGCAATACTGGATGTCTTGCCGAGCATTTTTGACGCTGGTAGCAGAAAAACAGCCGGTGAGAATGGTGAATAAGATTGGAACAGGGGTTACGCGACTATGGCGTTAGATGGTGCATTTCTGGCCTGTCTGCGACAGGAGATTTGGGATAGCCTGCCCGCGGCACGGATCGATAAGATCCATCAGCCGGGGCGGGAAGAACTGGTGATCGCCTTACGCTATAAGGGCGGCAACCGTAAATTATACCTCTCTGCCGGTGCCAATTCCCCCCGCATCCATTTCACCGATACCACACCCGAAAACCCTGCCCAGCCCCCTATGTTCTGTATGCTGCTGCGTAAGCGGCTGACCGGCGGACGGCTGGCGGACATCCGCCAAGAGGGATGGGAACGGGCGCTGTATCTGGATTTTGATTGCATCAACGAACTGGGCGACCCTGTGCGCCTCACCTTGGCTGTGGAGATCATGGGTCGCCACAGCAACATTATTCTCATCGGCCCCGACGGCATCATTATTGATTCCATTAAGCGGGTGGACCCCGCTATGTCCTCGGTGCGCCCCATTCTGCCGGGATTGCGGTACGAGGTCCCCCCCGCCCCCGAGGGGCGCTGTGACCTATCCCGCCACACCCCCGCGGACGTCATCGCCGCTGTGAAAGCGGGACGGGATGCCCCCTTATCCAAGGCATTACAGGCGGTGGTGACGGGTCTGTCCCCCCTCTCCTGCCGCGAGATCGCCTTCCGCGCCACGGCGGGGCTGGACACCCCCGTATCTGCTCTCACCGCCCGCGAGTGGGAGAAATTAGAGGATTGTCTGCACCGCACCCAAGCCGCCGTATTGGAAGGTACGCGGCGGGTTCCTTATTTGGTGCGTAAAAGCGACGGCACCCCCTTGGAATACAGCTTTCAGACCATCATCCAGTACGGACCCGAGGCGGTGGGACAGGAGATGGACTCCTTCTCCGCCCTGCTGGACACCTTCTATGCGGGCCGCGCCGCCGCCGAGCGGATGCGGGTGAAGGGACACGACCTGCTGAAGGTATTGCAGAACTCTATGGAGCGTGTGGGACGTAAACTCAATGTGCAAAAACAGGAACTGGCCGCCGCCGCCAATCGGGAGACACTGCGGCTGTACGGCGACTTGATCAACGCGAGTATGCACCTCGTTCCCACGGGAGCGGCATCCGCTGAGCTTATCAACTACTACGACGAAAACTGCGCCCCCATCACGGTGCCGCTGGACCCCGCCCTGTCTGCCGCTGCCAACGCGCAGAAATATTATAAGGACTACCGCCGCGCCCAGACCGCCGAGCGGATGCTCACCGACCGCATCGCGGCAGGGGAGCAGGAGCTGGTGTATTTAGAGTCGGTGTTCGACAGCCTTTCCCGTGCCGCCACCACCCGCGAACTGGACGAACTGCGGGCGGAATTGGAGGCGGAGGGATACCTGCGCCGCCAACGGGGAAAGCAGAAACCGCCTCCCCCTATGAAACCGCTTACATTCCGCTCAGATGACGGGTTTATCATCTACGTGGGTCGGAACAATTTAGAGAACGATCGACTGACTTTACGGGTAGCCAAGGGGTCGGATTATTGGCTCCACACCAAGAATATTCCCGGCAGCCACGTCATCGTGGTGTGCGAGGGACAGACGCCCCCCGACCGCACGCTGGAGCAGGCGGCGATCCTTGCCGCCACCCATTCCAAGGCGGCGGACAGTGTACAGGTGCCGGTAGATTACGCCCTGACACGGTACGTGAAAAAGCCGTCGGGCGCTAAGCCTGGTATGGTGATCTACACCGACAACCGCACCGCCTACGTCAACCCCGACCCCGCCCTGCGGGATCGGCTGAAGGTAGAATAAAGCATAAAAAATGCCGAGGCTATCGCCTCGGCATTTTTTAATTGACTCAGTTTTTGACGTGAACGTCCATCTGGGGATAGGGGATCTGAATGCCCTTTTCGTCAAAGGCCTTTTTAACACCCTCGGTGAGATCAAAATACACATCCCAATAATCGGCGTTCTTACACCACACACGAGTGGTAAAAGTCAGTGCGCTGTCGCCGTGGGCGGACAAACGCACGAAGGGAGCAGGCTCCTTCAGTGCCAGTGGATGGGCCGCCGCCAATTTGCCGATCAGCTCCTTGACCTGCTCCACATCGCTGCCATAGGCCACGTTGAAGGTCAGGTCCACCCGACGTAGTTCCTCGGAGGAGTAGTTCTTAATAACCGAGTTGGTCAAACCACCGTTGGGGATGGTGACCCGCTTGTTATCCAGAGTCAGCAGGACGGTGTACACCACCGTGATCTCCTGCACGATGCCGGTCTCGCCGGAGGCCTCAATGAAATCGCCCACCTTAAAAGGTCTGAAAAACAGAATCATCAATCCGCCGGCAAAGTTGCTAAGAGAGCCCTGCAGAGCCAGGCCGACAGCCACACCGCAAGAAGCTAAGATGGTGATGAAAGAGGTGGCAGGAATGCCCAGAATGGAAGCAATGACAATGATCAGCAACGCGTACAGAATAATGGTGGAAAAGCTGACCAAAAAGGATCGCAGACCGGAATCTAATTTATCCAGCTTGGGGCTCTCCTTAAGCCACTTTTTCAGCCATTTGACGAGTTTGAGACCCACCACCAGAAGCACCAACGCCTCCAGCAGTTTAATGCCCCAAGAGGTAGCCAACTGAATGAGATAATTAAGAATGGTTTGCCAGTTCATACGATGTCTCCTTTACTTTTTATTTCCAGGCGCGGAGGTTCTCCACACCCGATTGACCATATAATAGGCCGCAAAGGCCAACGCCACGCCCAACAGGGCGCCCGCCACTACGTCGGTAGGATAATGCACAAACAGATATAGGCGGGAAAAGCCGATGACCGCCGCCAACGTCAGCGCCACAGCACCCCACCGCCGATGATACAGCGTCAAGGCGGTTGCGGCGCCCACCGAGGCCAAGGTATGCCCCGAGGGGAAGGCGAAATCGTGGAGCTTCTCCACCAAAAGGGTCACGTCGGTGGCTACATCATAGGGTCGGATGCGCCCGATGAGGTTTTTTAGCCCCAAATTACCGATGAGATATCCAAGCAATAGGGTGACCCCCATGGTCAAACCCACTCGGCGGGTCTTGGGGATACACAGCAGTACCACTGCTATCAAAATCCATATCTCACCGTGGGCGGATAAAGCCGATAACGGCGGCATCAACCAATCCAAAAAGGGGCAGGTCAGATGCTCCCTTATCCAGTATAATACAGGCAATTCAAAGGCGTTCATACCATATCCTCCAGCAGCCATTCGGCGCACCGCATACCGTCCACCGCCGCCGACATTATGCCGCCGGCATAGCCCGCCCCCTCGCCGCAGGGATACACCCCAAAAACCGCTGATTTTCCGCGGGAATCGCGCAAAAAGCGAACAGGTGAGGAGGAGCGGCTCTCCACGCCGGTGAGTATCGCATCGGCACGGTCAAAGCCGTGCAACCGGCGGGCAAACAGGGGTATTGCCGCCTTCAGAGAACCCGCCACAAAGGGGGGTAAACACGCCCGAAGGTCGCAAAATGTGACACCAATCTGATACGAAGGTGACACCGATCCCGCACCTGTGGAGGCACGATCTGCCATAAAGTCACCCACCAACTGAGCAGGAGCTCGATACCCTCCGCCGCCCAAATCGTAGGCGGCCCGCTCCATCTTCCGCTGAAATTCAAAACCCGCCAGAGGGTGTTCCGAGCCAAAATCCGACGGCTCCACCCCCACCAGCAGGGCACTGTTGGAATTGGCGGCGTCACGGGCGAACACGCTCATACCATTGACTGCCACCATCCCCTCCTCCGAGGCGGCGGCAACCACGGTGCCGCCGGGGCACATACAGAAGGTATACACACCCCGCCCGCCGTCGGGACGGCAGGAAAGTTTATAGTCCGCGGCACCCAAGGCAGGGTGTCCCGCCGCAGGGCCGTACTGACTCTCATCAATCATAGCACGGGGATGCTCCACACGGACACCCACCGCAAAAGGCTTCTGCTCCATCGGCAGACCGCGGCGGTACAGCATCTCAGCGGTATCCCGCGCGCTGTGACCGATGGCTAAAATCGCGTGGCAGCAGGGAATCTCCCGCTCCCCGTCGGGGGTGGACACCATCAAGGCGGTGAGCGCACCATTCCGTATCACCAGATCGGTGACCTGATGGCGAAAATACACCTGTCCGCCCAAATTCAGGATCATCTGCCGCAGTCCGCGGACGGTATCCTGCAGACGGTCGGTGCCGATATGGGGCTTGGCCTGCCATAAGATCTCAGCGGGAGCGCCCGCCGCCACAAAGGTTTCTAACACACGGCGGCAACGGGGATCCTTGATACCGGAATTGAGTTTGCCATCCGAGAAAGTGCCCGCACCGCCCTCGCCGAACTGGACGTTAGAGGCGGTATCCAGCACACCTGTACGATGGAAGGTATCCACCGCGTCGCGGCGGCTGTCCACATCATCGCCCCGCTCCAGCAGAATGGGGCGCACCCCCGCGCGGGCGAGGGTGAGGGCGGCAAACAGACCCGCAGGACCGCTGCCCACCACCACG
>JAZNUN010000033.1:0-19178 GCA_045592345.1 Acutalibacteraceae bacterium
AGTCCGACTACGACCAGAAGGATTCTCAAGGCTTCATTAACCTGTGGGGTCTGCCCACCAAGGTGCAGGCTCTCCGCGAGCAGGGTAGACTGAAATAAGATTTTCCTATGACATAGTGGGCTAACCCCCACTATGTCATTACCCATTTTATTGAGGGTATAAAAACCATCCCCAAAAAGGAGTTTTTGACTATGGCTAAAATGTGGGCGGGTGTCACCGATGGAAACACCGCGCAGATCGCAGACGATTTTAATTCCTCCATCCGCTTTGACAGTCGGATGTATCAGCAGGACATCACCGGCAGTATGGCCCACGCGGCTATGCTGGGAGCACAGGGTATCATCACCGATGCCGAGGCCGCACAGCTCATCGACGGTCTGCAGGGTATTCTTGACGACCTGAACAGCGGTGCGCTGGCGGTGGATATGACCTGCGAGGATATCCATATGTTTGTGGAACAGGTGCTGACCCAGCGGTTGGGTGACGTGGGCAAGAAACTGCACACTGCCCGCAGCCGTAATGACCAGGTGGCGCTGGATCTGCGTCTGTATCTCAGCGAGGAGAATCACACCATCGCCGATTACGTCCGCCAACTGATTGCCGCCGTCACCGATAAGGCGGAGCAGTACAAGGATACCATCATGCCCGGTTACACCCATCTGCAGCGGGCTCAACCCATCACCTTTGGTCATCACCTGATGGCCTATGCTATGATGCTGCTCCGTGATTTACAACGGTTGGCGGACTGCGACCGCCGCACCCGGGTATCCCCCATCGGCTGTTGCGCCCTGGCGGGTACCACCTATAATACCGACCGACACTTTGAGGCCAAGCAGTTGGGTATGGACGAGATCATGCGTAACAGTCTGGACGGCGTATCCGACCGCGATTTCTGTCTGGAACTGATGAGCGCCCTGTCCATCTTGATGATGCACCTGTCCCGCTTCTCCGAGGAAATCATCCTTTGGTCCAGCTGGGAGTTTAAGTTTGTGCAGTTATCCGATGCCTACACCACGGGCTCTTCCATTATGCCCCAAAAGAAGAACCCCGATATGGCGGAACTGGTGCGGGGCAAGACAGGCCGCGTGTACGGCGACCTAATGGCTCTGCTCACCACCCTCAAAGGACTGCCCCTGGCCTATAACAAGGATATGCAGGAGGATAAAGAGGCGGTATTCGACGCCGTGGACACGGTGAAGATGTGTCTGCAGGTGTTCACGGGTATGATCGAGACCCTCACCGCCATCCCCGAGAATATGAAAGCCGCCGCCCAAAAGGGTTTTATCAATGCCACCGACCTGGCAGACTGGCTGGTGAAGAACGGACTACCCTTCCGCAGTGCCTATAAGATTGCGGGTCAGCTGGTGGCCCGCTGTATGGCGGAGAACACAGTGCTGGAGAACCTGCCACTCAGCGTGTATCAGGAGTACAGCGACCTGTTTACCGAGGATGTGTACAACGCTATTGACCTCACCGTATGCGTGGAAAAGCGCATCAGCGAGGGCGGCACCTCCATCGCCTCAGTTGAGGCGCAAATTGCTTATGTAAAGGAACAATTAGCATGACCAAGATATTTATTGACGGCAGCGCCGGCACCACCGGTCTGCGTATCCGAGAGCGGTTAGCAGGGCGCGAGGGGTTGGACATCCTCACCCTGCCCGAGGAACTGCGAAAAGACCCCGAGGCACGGCGGGTGGCGCTGAACAGCGCCGACATCGCCTTCCTCTGCCTGCCCGACGCCGCCGCCCGCGAGGCGGTAAGTCTGGTGGACAACCCCAACACCGCCATCATCGACACATCCACCGCCCACCGCACGGCGGACGGCTGGACCTACGGTTTTCCCGAACTGGTGGGAGCCGACACCATCGCCGCATCCAAGCGGATCGCCAACCCCGGTTGCCACGCCAGTGGCTTTGTGGCACTGGTGGCACCGCTGGTGAAGGCGGGACTCATCGCGGCGGATACCAAACTGACCTGTTTCTCCCTCACCGGCTATTCCGGCGGCGGCAAGCCTATGATCGCCGCCTACGAGGCTGAGGACCGCGACCCCCTGCTGGGTGCCCCCCGTCAGTACGGACTGGCACAGACCCACAAGCATCTGCCCGAAATGGCTAAGGTGTGCGGTCTGGACCACGACCCCGTTTTCTGCCCCATCGTGGGGGATTTCTACAGCGGTATGGAGGTCACGGTGCCGCTCCACGGCAGTGACCTGAAAGGGTCCGTCGAGGATATTAAAGCGGTCTATCGTCAGACCTACGTGGGGACCCTTGTGCGGCTGTGCGTGGAGTCCGACGAGAGCGGTTTCCTGTCTGCGGCGGCCTACAGCGGTCGGGACGATATGGAGATCACCGTACACGGCAACGAAGACCGCATCCTGCTGACTGCCCGATTTGATAATCTGGGCAAGGGCGCCTCCGGAGCCGCCATCCAGAATATGAACATCCTGCTGGGGTGTGACCCCACCACGGGATTGATTGTTTGAGAGGTTTTTCTATGATGAAACACATCGACGGCGGCGTTTGCGCCGCCACCGGCTTTACCGCCGGCGGTATCCACTGCGGCATCCGTAAAAACCGCAGTAAAAAGGATCTGGCACTGATCGTCAGCGCCACCCCTGCTGCCGCCGCCGCGGTATATACCCAAAATTTAGTCAAGGGTGCCCCCCTGACTGTCACCAAGAACCACATCGCTGACGGATACGCTCGCGCGGTGATCTGCAACAGCGGCAACGCCAACACCTGCAACGCCGACGGCATTGAGGTGGCGGAGCAGATGAGCACGCTGGTGGCGGATGCTCTGGATATCGCCCCCACCGACGTGGTGGTGGCCTCCACCGGCGTCATCGGACAGCCGCTGGACATCGCCCCCATCGCCGCGGGTATCCCCGCACTGGTGGGCAGCCTCTCCGAGGACGGATCGGATGCTGCCGCCGAGGGCATTATGACCACCGACACGGTGAAAAAGGATGTGGCGGTGGAGTTTACGGTGGGCGGTAAGGTCTGCCGCATCGGCGGTATCGCCAAAGGCAGCGGTATGATCCACCCCAACATGGCCACCATGTTGGTGTTTATCACCACCGACTGTGCTATTTCCCCCACGATGCTGCAAAAGGCGCTGTCCGGGGATATTCAGAACACCTTTAATATGATCAGCGTGGACGGCGACACCTCCACCAACGATATGGTGACGGTGCTGGCCAACGGTATGGCGGGCAACGCGGAAATCACCGCCGAGGGCGAGGATTACGCCGCCTTTATGAAAGCACTGAACACCGTAACGGTGGGTCTGTGCCGTATGACCGCCGCCGACGGCGAGGGCGCCACCAAGCTGCTGGAATGTGTCATCAGCGGTGCCGCCGATACCGCCACCGCCAAGACGGTGGCAAAGAGCGTGATCTGCTCCAGCCTGCTGAAGGCGGCTATGTTCGGCGCCGACGCCAACTGGGGTCGTGTGCTGTGTGCCATCGGCTACAGCGGTGCCAACGTGGACGTGAATAAGGTGGACGTGGCTTTCCGCTCCGCCAAGGGTACCATCCCCGTCTGCCAAAGCGGCGCGGGTATCCCCTTCTCCGAGGAGATCGCCAAGGAGATCCTGCTGGAGAAGAACATTGACATCCTCATCAACCTGAACAGCGGTGACGCCACCGCCACCGCCTGGGGTTGCGACCTGACCTATGACTATGTGAAAATCAACGGTGACTACCGTACATAAGGATGATAACAATGAACACTGTGTTTACCAATGCTCAGCGGGCCCGCGTGCTGACCGAGGCTCTGCCCTACATCAAGCAATACACCGGCAAGATCGTCGTGGTGAAATACGGCGGCAACGCCATGATCAACGAGGACCTCAAACAGCAGGTGATGGAGGACATTGCCCTGCTGTGGCTCATCGGCGTGAAAGTGGTGCTGGTTCACGGCGGCGGCCCCGAAATCAGCGACGTGATGAAAAAATTCGGCAAAGAGGCCGTGTTTGTGGACGGTCTGCGGGTCACCGACAAGGAGACCGTAGACATCGTCCAGATGGTGCTGGCCGGCAAGGTGAACAAATCCCTGGTGACCCTCTTACAGAAAAAGGGCGGTCACGCCGTGGGTCTGTCGGGTATGGACGGCGGTCTCATCGAAGCCAAGATGAAGGACGAGCGTCTGGGCTACGTGGGTCAGATCACCAAGATCCGTCCCCAGCCCATCAACGACCTGCTGGAGAAGAACTATATCCCCGTTATCTCCACCGTAGCCAGCGACCGCGACGGACACAGCTACAACATCAACGGCGACACCGCCGCCGCCTATATTGCAGGCGCGCTGGGTGCCGACCGTCTGATTATGATGACCGACATCGCGGGAATCCTGCGGGATAAGGACGACCCCGATACCCTCATCCCCGAAATCACCATCTCCGAAGCGAAAAAGCTGTATGAGGAGGGTGTCATCTCCGGCGGTATGATTCCCAAGGTGGACTGCTGTATCGAGGCCATCCACGAGGGTGTTAAGAACGTCACCATTATGGACGGCCGCGTGCCCCACTCCATCCTGATGGAGATCCTCACCGACGAGGGCGCGGGTACTATGGTCACGGGGGATGGAGAATGATGATCCAACAGATTGATAAGCAATACGTAGCGGGTACCTATAACCGCTTTCCCGTAGCCATTGTGAAGGGCAAGGGAGCGGAGTGCTGGGACGCCGACGGTAAGCGCTACATCGATATGGGCACCGGCATCGGTGTCACCGCCTTCGGCTATGCCGACGAGGCGTGGCAGGCGGCGGTAGCCGCCCAGTTGGGGGCGGTGCAACACACCTCTAACCTGTACTACACCGAGCCCTGCGCCAAACTGGCACAGATGCTGTGTGAGCGCACGGGGATGAGCAAGGTGTTCTTCGCCAACTCCGGCGCCGAAGCCAACGAGTGTGCCATCAAGGTGGCGCGGAAATACGCCGCCGACAAAAAGGGGGCAGAATACAACGTCATCGTCACCCTGCAGAATAGCTTTCACGGGCGGACGCTGACCACCCTGGCGGCCACGGGACAGGACCATTTCCACGGTCTGTTCCAACCTCTGACCCCCGGTTTTATCCACACCCCCGCCAATGATCTGGCGGCGCTGGAGAAGGTACTGAACGAGCATAAGGTAGCGGGTATTCTGTTTGAGTGTGTGCAGGGCGAGGGCGGTGTGCTGAACCTTACCGAAGAGTTCGTACAGGGTATGGCGGCACTGTGCGCCGAAAAAGACATTCTGCTGATGGTGGACGAGGTGCAGACCGGTAACGGACGCACCGGCAAACTGTACGCCTTCCAGCACTACGGCATCACCCCCGACGTAGTAACCACCGCCAAAGGCTTGGGCGGCGGTCTGCCCATTGGTGCCTGTATGATGAGCGCCAAGTGCGATGCCGTACTGGGGTACGGCGACCACGGCTCCACCTACGGTGGCAACCCCGTCTGCTGTGCGGGGGCACTGAACGTCATCAGCCGCATAGACGATGCCCTGCTTGAGGGCGTTTTGGAGCGCGAAATGTATATCCGCAGACGCTTGGAGGGATATACCGTCAGTGGTCGTGGTCTGATGCTGGGCGTGGAAACTGCCAAGCCCGTGGGCGAGGTCATCGCCGCCTGCCGCGAGGCAGGGGTGCTGGTGCTGTCCGCCAAAACCAAACTGCGACTGCTCCCCCCGCTGAATATCCCTATGGAAAACCTGGCCGAGGCGATGGACGTCATCGTGGCGGCACTGAAATGAGGTATACATTATGCTGAAATTACACGATAAACATTTTCTGAAACTGCTGGATTTTTCTTCCGCCGAGATTGAGGGACTGATTGATCTGGCGGCGGATTTCAAGGCGAAAAAGAAGGCGGGGATCCCCCACCGTCTGTACGAGGGCAAAAACATTGCCCTGATCTTTGAAAAGACTTCCACCCGTACCCGTTGCGCCTTTGAGGTGGCGGGGGCGGATCTGGGTATGCACCCTGTATACCTGGATCCCTCGGGCAGCCAGATCGGTAAAAAGGAGTCCATCGCCGACACCGCACGTGTGCTGGGTCGGATGTTTGACGGCATCGAGTACCGCGGCTACGGTCAGGAGATCGTGGAGGAGCTGGCCCACTATGCGGGGGTGCCTGTATGGAACGGTCTGACCAACGAGTATCACCCTACCCAGATCTTGGCCGACTTCCTCACCATCCGTGAGCAGTTCGGCACGCTGAAAGGCATCAAGCTGGTGTATATGGGTGATGCCCGCTACAATATGGGTAATTCTCTGATGGTGGGTTGCGCCAAGATGGGTATGCACTTTGTGGCCTGCTCCCCCAAGGCGTACTTCCCCAACCCGGAGCTGGTAGCAGAGTGTCAGGCCATCGCCGCAGAGACCGGTGCCACGCTGGAATTCATCGAGGACCCGATGACCGCCACCAAGGGTGCCCACGTACTGTACACCGATGTGTGGGTGTCCATGGGCGAGCCGGATGAGGTATGGCAAGAGCGCATTGAGCAGCTCTCCCCCTACCGCATCACTACCGAACTGATGGACAACGCCGGTGACGGGGCGGTGTTTATGCACTGTCTGCCCGCTTTCCACGACCTGAAGACCACCGTGGGTAAGCAGATCTACGACAAATTCGGCATTGATTGTATGGAGGTCACCGACGAGGTGTTTGAGAGTGAGCGCTCCATCGTCTTTGACGAGGCAGAGAACCGTATGCACACCATCAAGGCGGTTATGGCCGCCACGCTGGCTGTAAAATAAGGATGATAAAAAGCCGAGAGGAATTTCCTCTCGGCTTTTTTGATGTGGGAGGGCACAGAGATCCTCCCCTACACACCTAATTCTGACCTTGTGTCAAACACCCTCCGTCTGTGGTTTGCGTCACAGCCACCTCCCTCAAAGAAAGAGGCTGACTCGTTTCTGTCTAAATGCGGCAAAATAAATTTTTCATTTTTCTATTGACAAATGGGTATCTGCGCGTTATACTATATTTAACATTTAAGTTAAATGTTAAATGTTAGAAAGTGAGGTGCGGTATGGGACTGCAAAAAACAATGAAAGCCCTGTCCGATCCCGTGCGACGGGAGATACTGAATCTGCTGAAAGGGGGACGGATGGCCGCGGGAGAAATATCGGAGAATTTTGATATCACCGATGCGGCGATATCCCGCCACCTGTCGGTACTGAAAGAGGCGGAGCTGATCCGCGACACCCGCGAGGGCAAATTTATCTATTATGACCTGAACGCCTCTGTATTGGAGGAGATTCTATTGTGGGTCAAAGACCTGAAAGGAGAGAATAGCGATGCGTGAATTTTTGAATAAACATAAATGGACACTGGTGGTGACCTCCCTCATTATCCTTCTGCCCATCGTGGTGGGTGTGCTGCTATGGGATAAGTTGCCGGAACAAGTTCCTTTCCACTGGGGCATCAATGGCGAAGTGGACCGCTATGCCTCCAAGCCCGAAGCGGTGTTCATACTGCCCGCCATCATGTTAGGCCTACAGTGGCTGTGCACCATCCTCAGCCAGTTAGATCCCAAAGGGAAAAACCACAACAATCAAACGATGCGGCTGGTGCTGTGGATCATCCCCGTGCTGAATCTTTTCCTCCACGTGATGGTGTGGCTGGCCGCCTTTGGCCGCGAGATCAACATGGCGGTGATTATGCCCCTGTTTATGGGTGCGCTGTTCGTCATCATCGGCAACTATCTTCCCAAATGCAAGCAAAGCTACACAGTAGGTATTAAACTCCCCTGGACCCTGGAAGACGAGCAGAACTGGAACGCCACCCATCGCTTAGCAGGATGGCTATGGGTGGCAGGCGGACTGCTTTGTATGCCCTGTGCTCTTCTCTCCGGTGTGTGGGCATTCATTGTGATGATGAGTATTCTGCTGGTGATGGTGATCGTCCCCACGGTGTTTTCCTATCGATATTATAAAAAGCACAAATCCAAAGAATAACCCTAAAAGAGCCGAGGCTGACGCCTCGGCTCTTTGTTATGTTACTGCGATTGCCTTACACATTGCAAAGGAATACAACAGCATCTCGGACACGGGAAGACCGAAAATGGACTCCAGCGCCTGTTTGTAGAACAGCATCTGACTGCGATAGCGGTCGCACAATTCCTGCGGGGTATTGACCCGATCCGTCTTATAATCCACCAGAATCAAGTGGTCCCCCTCGCGGAACAGGCAGTCCGCAATACCCTGGATCAGCACCTCCTCACCCGCCATATCCGCAGGAAGATCGGTAAGCTGACCGGCAGGGATAGTGACGGCGAAGTGGTACTCACGCCACCGTTCATCCGCCGCGGTCATACGACGGTACAAGGGGCTCTTAAAGAAGGCAAACAAGCGGTCGGTGTCGATGGAGTCCATCTGCTGACGGGTCAAAAAGCCCTGCTCCACCATCCGCTCCATCTCCTGCTCCAAAGCAGCATAGGCTCTGCCGTAATCCGCAAACTGCATAAAGGTGTGCATCGCCGTACCCTTTTGGGCGGCGGTCATCCCCTCGGCTTGCATAAACGCGGGACGGGAGGCGGCAATATGCTGACGGCTCATAGCCTCGTGGGAGAGCTGGGACGCCGCCAGTTTGGCGGGTACCCCCTGCAAGAGGGCATAGGGATAGGTATATGCCGCGCGACGGGTCAGTTCCTGCACCAAAACGGGGTCAGCGGTAAAGGTTGTCACCGCGGTGGCGGTATCCTGTGCCGTAGGAAGATCGCAGAAGGTCACCCGCCACGGCACATCACAAGGCAGGGCGTGTCCCGCTCCGTGCCACAAAGGACGGAAATCAGGATGGCGCAGTGCCGCCATCAGCAGCATATCACCAGGGGTGGCGGCACGTAACAGGGTGTCCGCCAGCAGGATTTCCTCCGCAGGCAGGTCACCCGCCATTTTCTGCAAAGTCTCCTGCGGGGTGGGGAGGGTGTATACCAGCACCAGTTTTTCCCGCGCACGGGTCAGTGCCACGTAACACACCCGCAATTCCTCCGCCGCATTGTCCAGACGACGGGCAGACCCCACCGCCGCATAGGGCAGGGGGATATGTTTCTCCCCCGCCTCCTCATCCACCAGTTTCATACCGATACCGGCGATGGCGTGGAAGCGCAGTTTCTGACGGGCATCGTCCCGACCCCGTCCACCGCTGAGTCGGGCGGCGAACACCACGGGAAACTCCAAACCCTTGGAACTGTGCACCGTCATCACCCGCACACCGTCACGGCGCAGGGTGTCACCGCCGTCCAGGTCCTTACCTTTTTCCTCCAAGCGATCCATATACCGCACAAAGGCGGAAAGACCGCGAAACTCGCCCTGTTCATAGCCGCGGGCGATCTGATCCAAACGGCGTAGGTTGGCTACCCGCTGACGTCCGCCCACACGGGCGGCATAGATCTCCTCCATCCCCGTATCGCGGTAGATGGTTTCCAGCAGACGATCCGCAGGCAGGGTCACCGCCAAGGTGCGGAAACGACGCAGATCGCCCAACAGAGCGGCGCAACGGGCCGCCAAAGCGGCATATTCCTCATTAGAGGACATCTGCTCCACCGCCGAATACAGCGGCATCCATTTGGAATAAGCGATACGCAACTGTGCCATATCATCAGGGGTAAAGCCATACAGGGGGGACAGCATCACCGCGGTGAGCTCCACCTCACGCAGGGGGTTATCGATCACCCGCAACAGGGACAGAGCGGCGCTGACCTCGGGGGTGGACAGAAATCCGCCACCCTTATCCGCCGCCGCAGGAATACCCAGACGGCCCAGCTCCTTGACAAAGGCGGACATATCGCCACGCTTGCGGAGCAGGATACAGATATCCTCATAGGCTAAGGGGCGTTGTGCACCCCCCTCGGTAACGGTCATCTCCCCCATCAACTCGTGGATGCGGGAGGCCATCAAACGAGCCTCCAACTGTACGTCGGTGAGCCCTTCCTCCCGCGCTGCGTCCCGATCAGCCAACAGCCACTCGGTGGCATAGTCCCCATCGGGATAGGCGGCGGTGGGTACCAACTGCTCTGTAGCACCGTAGTCCACCCCGCCCAAGCGCCGCATCATCAACTGACGGAACAGGAAGTTTACCGTTTCGGTGACGTCCCGTCGACTGCGGAAGTTATTGCTTAAGGTAATGGCGGCGGGAAACCGCTCATTCTCGCGGTCATAGGGGGTGTATCCATCCCGCCGATCGGTGAAAATAGCGGGCATCGCCTGACGGAATCCGTAGATGCTCTGCTTGACGTCCCCCACCATAAACAGATTCTGCTCCTTGCGGGAGAGAGCGCGGAACAGGGCATCCTGCGTCCCGTTGGTGTCCTGATACTCATCCACCATAATCTCCGCAAACCGTCCTGACAGTTCCGCCGCCAAGGGGGTGGGCTTGCCGCTGTCGGCATCCAACAACAGACGGAGCGTTTCATGCTCCAGGTCGTTATAGTCCAATAGTTTTTGCGCCCGTTTCAGGTCGGTGAAGCGGCGGGCATACGCCCGCACCAGCGTGCCCAGCGCCTCCACCAAGGGAGCCATCTCCGCCAGGTCGGCGCGGCACTCCGCCTCGCTGCCGCAGAAGAGGGCGCGCACCCGCTCCAAGCGGTCCTTAATCTTTTTACGCAGGGCTTGTATCTGCTCCTTGCCCTCCTGCACCGCGGCGTCAGCGGCGCGGACAGCAGGCAGACGCCCCAAGGAACAGGCATATACCGCCTGCTGCATCTCATCGTAGGTCAGACTCGACAGGGTCTCCTCTAACGTAGTCAATGCTTTGCGGTCCTGCCGCAAGGTGTCACTGTAGGGCTCCAAACCCTCGGTCTGTGCCAAGGCACAGGCGGCATCCGCATAGGTGACGGCGCGACGGAGCATAAACTGCGCCTCCTGCAGGATGGGTTGCATCCACAGAGTCTTCTCCAGCGGTATCACCGCCGTATAGGCGTCTATCTGCTGTTGCAACCAACGGTCGGGGAAAGGCTGAGCCTGCATAAAGCGATAGGCACCCAAAATGGCCTCCCGCAGACCCTCGTCGTCCCGATCGGAGCACAACTGTGCCGCCAAGGCCAAAAAGGCGGGGTCTTTCTTGCGATAGGCCTCCTCCAGCACCGCGTCCAGTGCCTCGGCGCCCAGCATATCCGCCTGTCCCTCCTCCGCCACGGAGAAGCCCATAGGCAGACCCGTCTGCCCGGCAAATTCCTGCAGAATACGGGTGCAAAAGCCGTGGACGGTGGAAATGTACGCCCGTGGCAACAGCATCTGCTGACGGGCATACAGAAGGTTATCGGGTTCCGCCGCCATCTTATCCGACAGGGCGGAAGACAGCCGCTGACGCATCTCGGCGGCGGCGGCGCGGGTAAAGGTGACCACCAGCAGGCGGTCCACGTCTACGGGGGCAACGGGGTCGGTGATACGGCGGATGATCCGCTCCACCAGCACCGCCGTCTTACCCGAGCCGGCGGCGGCAGATACCAGCAGAGAGCCGCCGCGGGCAGTAATGCTATCCTCCTGCTGAGGGGTCCATTTGCGTTCAGCCACGTCGGGTCACCTCCTCTGCCTCCAAGTCCTCCAACACGGCGGACATACTCTTTTTCTCCAGTTCTGTTACGGGATCCTCCGGATCGCGGCCGCAGACCGCCCGATAATCGCAGAAACGGCAGGGGACACTCTCCCCCTTTTTCAGCGGCAGGGCGGCAATATCACCCTGTAACAGTTTTTCGCCCATCTGCATCAGCAGGTCCTCCACCACGCCCCGCAACAGACGGAACTGGCTGAGAGTCACCACGTTGCCGGTGGGTTTGCCCTCTTTATTCAGCTTAGCGGGGATGAAATGGCTATCCCCCTCCGCCTCCATAGCCAGTACCACGGCGGGGTCATCCAGCACCAGACCGCTCATACGCATACGGCGCAGACGGTCGCTATCGCTCTGACCCCGTTCCACCACCAAATCAGACAGAGGATGGTACAGCACGCCGCCGGGGCGGAGTTCGCCTTTGTCCTCCAGATAGCGGCGGCTGTTATCGCACAAGATAAACAGATACAGCAGCATCTGCATACCAAGACCCGCCGTTAACTCACACAGGTCAAAGCGGGTGGAGCCGGTCTTATAGTCCACCACCCGCACATAGGCGGTGCCATCAGCGCGAATATACAGATCCACCCGATCCACCTTGCCCCGCACCTGCACACTGCCATCGGTAATAGGCAGACGCACCGACAGGATACCCTCGGCGTCGGTGTCCTCGGCAGGGTGAATGTCCAACTCGAAGTCCACGGGGTCAAAGCGGCTCTGCTGGAACTCCTTAAGGGTGTGCCACAGCATATTGCAGGCGGAGCGCTCTGCCAGATTCACCTGATACATAAACCGCCCGTCCTTTTCGGCGGTGCCGCCCATCTGGGCGTCAATGTACTCGCCCATCACCCGATGGACGTCCTCCCGCAGAGTAGTCATAAGGGTGGCTTCGACAGCGGGGGCGGTCATCTCGTCCCGCAGACGGGATACCAACCCATCAGAGGCGGTATAGGTGGGCATCAGCACCTCCATGGCATAGTGTACCAAGGTACCGAACACACTGCGGTCCAGCTGGGCCAACCGACGGGGGCGGACCCGCAGACCGTAATTGCAGAAATACATAAACCGACACTGATAGAACTGGTTGGCCTGGCTGGCAGACAGCACCATATCGCTGCCGAACAGACTGCGGGCCTTATGGGTGTCCTCAATGCGGAAGGTGCCGTTTTCAGCACTCCGCTCCACCGCCGCCAACCGTGGGGCGTAAACGGGGTCCGCAGACACCACCCGATGCAGGGTGTCAGTGACCGCCGAGGGTTCGCCGTAACCCTGTGCCAGACGGCTGAACATCTCCCCCGCCGTTTCCAGGTCGGTGCCGTCGGCGGCGTATGCCACACCCCGGGTATGGGTGGGCAAAATCTTCTCAATCGCTGTCACCAGAGGGGACGGGCCGCTCTCTGCAGCGGTGTGGTAGGTGACGGTCAACCGCTCACGGGGAGCCGCTACCGCCATATAGGCATAGTACCGCTCCTCTACGCACTGGGTCAGCACATCCTCTGCCAATGTGAGCCCCATATCTTTCAGGCGGCGACGCTCCTCCTCGGTGAGCAGACCATCCCCCGTGGGATAGGCGGGAAGCACCCCCTCATTGGCACCCAACACGAACACCGCACGGGGCTCGCAATAGCGGATGCGGTCAACGGAGCCCACCGTAACGGCGTCCAGACCCTGCGGAATGGAGCCCAAGTCTATGAGGCGGCACAGCATAGTGAACAAGTCTTCTAAGCGGGCGGCGGGCAGACGCTGCTCCCCCAACGCCAAGGCAAAACGATCCAGAATACGCATTACCTCGTCCCACAAACGGGTGGCATGGTCCGCCAACAGGGGCTGTGCCAGCTCCTCCAGCACCGCCGCCTGCGTCGCGATGCGGCGAGGCAGGGTTTTCTGCCCCGACAACCAGCGATACACCGCCGCGGCAAACTGCCGTCCGGTGACACCACCCCGCAGGTCCTGCCGCAGAGCGGACAGGGACTCTATCAGGGCGCGGCGGTGGTCGTTCAGCCGCTCCAAAAGAATGCGGTCGGGGGTGTGCATCTCCCGATCCAAGCCGGAGGGGTTTTCGGACCACTCCTGCTCCCAGCGGTTGCCCTCGATCCGCCACATATACACGTAATTTTCCAGTTCTGCAATCTCAATCGGGGACAGAGGCCACAGGTCCGTCTTTAACAGCCGCAATATCTCCTCAGTACGCCAACCGCCCACCGCCAAACGCAGGGCGGCGCGAAGATACACTACCAACGGTTCGCACAGCAGGTCCTGCCGTCCGTCCATAAAGCAGGGAATACCCTCGCGGGTCAGCATCTCGTCCAAGACACCCTGATAATCGGCGGGATTACGCATCACCACCGTGATATCGCGGCAGCGGTAACCCTCCTGCCGTAGCAAATAGCGGATAGAGCGGGTCACGTAACGGCACTCCTCATACACGTCGGTACAGGGGGTGACGGTGATCGCCGACCCATCCCCATCATATACCTTAGGCAGGGGGGCATACAGACCCGCCTCCAGCGCCTGCAGAGCGCCATCTTCGGTGCGGCGATTGTCCTCCAGCAAGGTCATATCCCAGGTCAGATGATGCCGCTCTGCCATGCGGCGCAACTGCTCCACCGTATCGGTGACGGGAGAAAACAGGGTGTATTCCCGACGACAGGACGCCCGCTCCGCACCCGGCCAGCGGGCACCGGGGGTATCCGACCCCAACGCCACTGTCATACGGTGACAACGGGGCATAAAGGCCTCCAGCACCGTCAATTCCTGCACCGTGAAGCCCTTAAATCCGTCCACAAATACCGCCGCGTCCATCGGCAGACGGCTGTCGGGCAGACGCTGTGCCAGACGGGTAAGCTTGTCCAATTCATCCACGCCGGTGGCGACGGCCAGCCCCTCGTAGGCGGCAAAAACGCGGTAGATGTCCCCCACCTTAGTGGTGAGCAAAGCCTCCGCGCCCTCCTCCTCGGTCAGGCGGGCAACAATCTGTTCCCACGCATCGGTAGCAACGGCGCACTGACGCACCTCCTGCCACAACTGCAGAAGCTGTTCTATGTAAGCACTGTCGGTGGCCATACGGGGGCGCAGACCCCGCATAGGGTCGGCGGTATCCTCTGCCACCGCCGCCACCTGCTCCAGAGCACGGCTCATCAGCAGGGCGCGGGTGCCCTCGTCCAGCGTTTCCTCCGCCAAACCACCCACCTCGCGGAATACCATATCCGCCAGACGGGAAAAACTCAGCACCTGCACGCAGGCAGCCTTAACGGGGCCTAACTGCCGAAGCAGCAGCCGCTCACTCTCAAAGGAATGCTGCTCCGGCACCAGCCACAGGATGGGACTGTGCCCCGCCGCGGCCAATGCTTCCAACTGTTCTACAATATAATGGGTCTTTCCGCTACCGGAACGACCAATGAGTAATTGCAGCATCCGTATCACTTCCTTCTTCTTGTGGTACAAAGAAACCGCCCCGGAGGCGGCTCTTTAGTATTCTCCCTGCCGCACCATCTGCCGTATATGGGCAAAGGTGGCGTCCTCGCCCTGTTCAGCCAACATCTGCAACCACCCCTCTAACAGGGCGGCTGTTTCGGGATGGATACGGCGGCGGGCCTTGGCGTTTAAGAAATAGGCCAGCGGGTCCCCGTCAGCATACTCCTTACCCCGATAGATCTTACTGGCGGCGACGCGGTCGCAAAACATCTCTGCCACGTACCGCAGGGGCATCTTCACCGGCTCAACCAGTTTGGTTTCGGGATGGTAATCGGTCCAGTATTCGTAATGGTGGCGGTTGCGCCCCTTATGGTGCATCCAGGCCTTGGAATGGCCGTGGATACGGCGCTCCTCCTCGTTAGGACTGCGATGACCCTGGTAATAGCGGGCGCCCACCCAAAACTCGGCGGGGCTGTACTTAGATAGGTCGTGTAACAAACCCTGCCAGCCGATGCCCGCCCGAAAACAATGGACCATCACCCGATGGCGGTGACGGGTCACCGTGATAAAATGTTTTAAAATATGCATACGGCAGGTCCTCCCCGACTTGCAAAACAATGGGATATATGGTACAATATCAGCGATCCGCCACCCGCGCCAACGAGGGCGGCTGTGAGCCGTCAAACAGCCAGTGGGTGTCCGGCAACTTAGACATACACAGGCAATCTCCGTCGGAAACGATGATGTGTTCCACCACCTGTATCTCCAGGGGACGGAGCACGTCCATTAAATATTTGGTGGTGCGGACGTCCGCTTCGGAGGGGAAAGCAAAGCCGTTGGGGTGGTTATGAGCCAGCGCAATGCGGGTAGCATTATCACGCAACGCCTGCTCCACCGCCATACGGACGTTGAACTGGGCGGAATTGACACTGCCGCGGAAAATGCGGGTGGTATTCAGGTGCTTGCGGCGGTTATCCATACTCACCAGCAGCACAGACTCCTCCCGCTCCCCCAAAAAGAAGGGGATAACGTGCTTACCCACCGCTGCGGAATCATACAAGTGGTGGATGGTACCATTATAATCCTGATAATACCGCCGCGCCATCTGCCCCGTCAGGGTCAGCAGGGTGGCGATATGGGGTGTGACACCCTCCACAGTCAACAGATCGTCGTAGGAGGCACCCACCACCTTGATCCAACTGCCGTAGCGGTCCACCAGCGTGTGGGCCAAGGGGTTGGTATCCCGATAGGGAACGGCATAAAACATTAAGAATTCCAGTATCTCGTGGTCACTGAAAGATTCCAGACCGCCCCGCTGAAACCGTTCTTTCATCCGCTGGCGATGTCCCTCGTGAATGGATCCGTTTTTCTTTTCATTCTCTGCCACGGCGGTTCACTTCCTTTAGTTCCTAATTATAAGTAAATTCTATCACATTCACCCCCGTTTGTAAAGAGGAGGCCGTTATGAAAACCACCCTCACCATCACCAAAAATGATGCAGGACAAAGGCTGGATAAGTTTCTCACCAAAACCTATCGCAATCTGCCCCAGTCCCTGCTGTATAAAGCCATCCGCAAAAAGGATATACGCCTGAACGGTAAGCGGTGCGAGGCTAATTCCCGTCTGCAGGAGGGGGACAGTCTGTATCTGTTCCTGCCGGACGACGCTCTGGCGGTGGCGCCCCCCACCTACGAGTTTATGCACGCCGCCCGAAAGTTGGACATCGTGTACGAGGATAACCACGTGATGCTGCTGAACAAAAAGGCGGGACTGCTGGTTCACCCCGACGACAAAGAGTTTGCGGATACCCTGATTTTCCGCGTACAGCGGTATCTGTATGAAAAAGGAGAATACGACCCCGCGGCGGAGCAGAGCTTTACCCCCGCGCTGGTCAACCGCATCGACCGCAATACCAGCGGCATCGTCATTGCCGCCAAAACCGCCGCTGCCCTGCGGATCCTCAATGAGAAGCTAAAAAACCGAGAAATCGAGAAATATTACCTGTGTATCGTACACGGTAAGATGCCCAAACAGACCGACACACTGGAGGGATATCTGGAGAAAAACGAAGCCCAAAATCGGGTGTACGTTTCGGACACCGCCAAGCAGGGCGCCCGCACCATCCGTACCCGCTACACAGTGCTGGAGCAACGAGATGACCTCTCCCTGCTGGAGATCCACCTGCTGACGGGACGCACCCACCAGATCCGCGCCCATATGGCCAGCATCGGGCACCCGCTGTTGGGGGACGGCAAATACGGCACCAATGCCCTGAATAAGGGAACGGGGTTCCATAAACAGGCCCTCTGCTCCTATCGCCTGCAGTTCGACTTCCAAACCGATGCGGGAGAACTGAACTATCTGAACGGTAAGGAATTTGCCCTCACCGACGTATGGTTTGCCGATGCATTCCGCAAGGGGGAAATATAAAGATACAGATACAGCCGCAACGGGTACCCGTTGCGGCTGTTTGTTATACCGATGCGGGTTGTTTCTCCACCCGTAGAGGGATGGTGTCACCCTCCTTGTATTCCCCTGCCAGCAATTTTTCCGCCAAAGGGTCCTCCACCAGAGTCTGCAACGCCCGTCGCAACGGGCGCGCTCCGTAGGTGGGGTCAAACCCCGCCTCGGCTATCTGCGACGCCAGATCGGGGGATACGTCCACCTTGTATTTGAACGATTGTAAGCGCTTACAGAGCCGATCGATCATATGCTGAGCGATCCTCTGCACCTGCTCCTTTTCCAAGGGGCGGAACAGCACGATCTCGTCCACCCGATTGAGAAACTCGGGGCGGAACAGCTGACGCAACTCGCCCATAGCGGCGGCGCGGTGAGCCGAGGCATCCCACGGGGAGGGGGAAAAACCCATCCGCCCCTGTCCCGCCATATAGCGGCCCCCTACGTTGGAGGTCATAATCAGAATGCTGTGGCGAAAATCCACCCGCCGTCCACGGGAGTCGGTGAGTTGCCCCTCCTCCAGCACCTGTAACAGAATATTGAACAGGTCGGGGTGGGCCTTTTCGATCTCGTCCAACAGCACCACGCTGTAAGGGCGGCGGCGCACCGCCTCGGTGAGCTGTCCCCCCTCCTCGTGTCCCACGTAGCCGGGAGGCGAGCCAATGAGACGGGACACGGCATGTTTTTCCATATACTCCGACATATCCAGACGGATCATAGCCTTTTCATCCCCAAACAGGGTTGCCGCCAGTGCCTTGCACAGTTCGGTCTTGCCCACCCCCGTGGGGCCGAGGAAGATAAAGGAGCCTGCGGGACGGGCAGGGTCCCGCAGACCCACCCGACCGCGGCGCACCGCCCGTGCCACCGCTGACACAGCCTCCTCTTGCCCCACCACGCGGCGGTGGAGGGTCTGTTCCAGATCCTGTAATTGGCGGCTCTCCTCTACGGAGACGCGGGACACGGGAATGCCGGTCCACCCCGCCACCACCGCAGCCACGTCCGCTGCGGTAACGGTAGGCGGGGACGGCTGAACGCTCTCCTCGGTCAGCAGGGCCAGTTCCTGCTCCCGCCATTCCAACGCCTCCTCCAGTTCTTGCCGCCGCAGAGCATCATTTTTGGCGGCGGCAATCTGCCCCGCCGTCTGAGCCGGTGGGGTGTTGCATAGCCGCACCCGCGCCGCCGCCTCGTCCATCAGGTCGATGGCCTTATCCGGCAGATAGCGGTCGGGAATATACCGCACCGACAGATCCACCGCCGCCTGCAACGCTTCCTCTCCGATGGATACCCGATGATGCTGTTCGTACCGCTCCCGTAACCCCTGAAGCACCGTCAGAGTTTGCTGCGGGGTGGGCTCCCCCACCGTCACCGGCTGGAAGCGCCGCTCCAAGGCGGCATCCTTTTCAATGTGGCGGCGGGATTCCTCAATGGTGGTGGCACCCACCAACTGTAATTCGCCCCGCGCCAATACAGGTTTTAAGATATTGGCGGCATCCACCGCACCCTCGGCGGCACCTGCACCAATGAGATTATGCAGTTCATCAATAAACAGTAGCACATCCCCCGCACGGCCCACCTCGGTCACGGCGTTCTTCACCCGTTCCTCAAAGTCACCCCGATATTTGGTGCCTGCCACCATACCGGTCAGATCCAGGGTCAGCAACCGCTTATTCCGCAGGGCGGGAGGCACCTCCCCCCCCCCCCCACGCTGGGCCCGCCCCCCCCCCACCCCCGTCTTATCCCCCCCCCCCCCCCCCCCCCCGCCCGGGCTCTTT
>JAZNUN010000034.1:0-29719 GCA_045592345.1 Acutalibacteraceae bacterium
CAAACCCAAAGGGAAGGCTACACCCAACCACAAAAAAAACCCCGACGCGGGTGCGTCGGCGATTTTTTGTTTATCGGTACAGTTTCCCTGCCTCGATGACTTTATTGTTCTTGGTATAGATCAACTCCGGTACCGTGACGAAGGTGTAACCCTCCTTCTGCAGGCGATCCACCATCTGGATAGCGGCGTCCACCGTGGTTTCGTAGATGTCGTGCATCAGCACCACCGAGCCGTTTTTGATGCCGTCCTCGCTGAAGGCGACACCCAGAATAGCGCCCACGTTGCGGCTCTCCCAATCACGGGTGTCCACCGTCCAATAGGCGATGGGGATGCCGGCATTGAGGGCGTAGGCCAGTACCTTTTTATTGTAATTGCCGCCGGGGCAACGCATCACCACCGGTTTATGACCCAGCAGCTTAGCGATCTTATCGGCGCAGGTGTCCATCTCCTTCTTGATGCCGGCGGCGGACAGCTTGGTTAGGTTCTTGTGTCCGTTGGAGTGGTTGCCCACCACGTGGCCCTCTGCCTCCATCCGCTTGATCAGTTCAGGGTAGTTATCCACACAGGTGCCCAATACAAAAAAAGTGGCCCGTACCCCCCGTTTTTTCAACTCGTCCAGCAGACGGGCTGTGTAGGGGCCGGGCCCATCGTCAAAGGTCAGTGCCACAATCTTTTTACCCGTATAATCGCCGTAACTGCAGGCGGGCAGATTCTGATAGATCTGCTGGGGACTGCGGGTGGTGGTTGTGGTGGGCTTTTTCAGCGCGATCTGTGTCTTAAGGCTGCTGACGGTATCCTGCAGACCGCTGATCTCCTTATCCTTTTCGGTCAGTTGGGACTGCAGCTGCTGGTTCTGCTGACGCTGTGCCTCCGCCTCGCTCTGAGCCTGAGATACGGCGGCGGACATATCGGCTAGCTGTTGATAATGGCTATCCAACAGGCGCTGCTGCTCACCCAAGGTAAGGACGGTATACACCGACAGAGTGCCCATAGCCGCCAACAACAGCGCGATAATCACCACGCAGATGATCAGGCCGCGACCGGTCTTCTTTTTGTTCAGCGGAATCGCTTGTTTGAGCGGCATAGGTACACCTCCTTCTCTTGTTTATTGTATTGTATCACACCCGTCCGAAAATGCAAGAGTATACAGTAAAAAATGTCGGATTTTTTGTCAAATTCTGTGGGGGGTTGCATATTTTGTCGTTTTGTGATAAAATGGGGGTGTTATGCATATTCTATCACTAAGAAAGGAACGATTCGCTATGGCAAAACCGATCATTCTGTGTGCGGACAGCACCTGCGACCTGAGCCCCGAACTGATTGCCAAATACGACGTAAAAATTATGCCCCTCCACGTCAACCTGGAGGAGAATACCTATTCCGACGGTGTGGACATCACCCCCGACGATATCTATGCCTACTATCACGAGCATAAGGTGCTGCCCAAGACCGCGGCCCTGAATATGGACGAGGTGCTGGCGTTTGTTACCCCCTATATCGAGGCGGGTAACGACGTGCTGTGTCTGACCATAGGCTCCGCCCTCTCCACCACCTATAATTCCTTCCGTCTGGCGGCGATGGAGACCGAGGGACTGTACGCCATCGACAGCAACAACCTGTCCACCGGCTTCGGTCACGTGGTGATGGCCGCCGGCGACCGCATCGCCGCCGGTATGCCCATCCAGCAGATCGTGGAAGAGGTGCAGGAGATCACCCAAAAGGTAGAAGCCAGCTTTGTGGTGGATAATCTGGAGTTCCTGCACAAGGGCGGTCGTTGCTCCGCCGTGGCTATGCTGGGTGCCAACGTGCTGAAGCTGAAGCCCTGTATCGAGGTATCCAACAACGGCGGCAGCATGGGCGTCAGCAAGAAATACCGCGGCACGCTGGAGCGTGTGCTGGAGGAGTACGTGGCGGACCGTCTGGCAGGCCGTGAGGATATCCGCCAAGATCGCATCTTTATCACCCACAGCGGCATCTCTCAGGAGCGCATCGATATTGTCAAGGCTGCCGTGGAGAAGCATATGCACTTTGACGACATCTACGTCACCCGCGCCGGCTGCACCATCTCCAGCCACTGTGGGCCCAACACCCTGGGCATCCTGTTTGTCCGCAAATAATGTATAGGTAGTATATAAGTAATGACCCCCTCTGTCCGAAAGGATAGCGGGGGTTTTTTCGTTGATTTGTACAAAGAAATAGCAGGTTGTAAAAAATTTAACAAAGTTTGATACTTTTTCGCGTTAAAGTGTTGACATTTTAAAGCGGCAGAGTTATAATACGTTCTAATCTCACCGATGGGCATAAACGATAGCCTCGGGGGAATACAATAAACCAAAAAATACGTAATGGAGGAATGAGACATGGCAAGAGTGTATAATTTTTCTGCCGGCCCTTCTATGCTGCCCCAGGCAGTACTGGAAAAAGCCGCCGCCGAGATGCTGGACTATGAAGGTTCCGGTCAGTCGGTGATGGAGATGTCTCATCGATCTAAGGTGTACCAGAGCATTATCGACACCACTGAGGCCCTGCTGCGCGAGATCATGAACATCCCCGACAATTACAAGGTGTTGTTTTTGCAGGGCGGCGCCTCATCCCAGTTTGCGATGGTGCCCCTGAATCTGATGACCGGCAGCGGTAAGGCGGACTACGTCATCACCGGTCAGTGGGCCAAAAAAGCCTATAAGGAGGCCGCGCGCTACGGCGACGTAAAGGTCATTGCCTCCTCTGAGGATAAGACCTTCTCCTATATCCCCAAGCTGAACAAGGCTGATTTTACCCCCGATGCGGATTATTTCCACATCTGTATGAACAATACCATCTACGGCACGGTGTACCACAACCTGCCGGATACCGGTGACGTGCCGCTGGTAGCGGATATCTCCTCCTGCGTGCTGTCCCGCCCCATCGACGTGAGCAAATTCGGTGTGCTGTATGCCGGTGCCCAGAAGAATATGGCCCCCTCCGGTGTGACGGTGGTCATCATCCGCGAGGACCTCATCGGTAAGGCTATGGACATCACCCCCACCATGTTCAACTATCAGACCCACACGGACAACGGCTCTATGTTCAACACGCCCCCCTGCTACACCATCTACGTGATGAAGCTGGTGCTGGAGTGGATCAAGAACGAGGTGGGCGGTCTGGATAAGATGCAGGAAATCAACGAGAAGAAGGCAAAATTACTGTACGATTTCCTGGATCATTCCAAGCTGTTCAAGGGTACTGTGGTGCCGGAGGACCGCTCGCTGATGAACGTGCCTTTTGTCACCGGCGATGCCGAGCTGGACGCCAAGTTTGTGAAGGAGTCCACCGCCGCCGGCTTTGTCAACCTGAAGGGTCACCGCTCCGTAGGCGGTATGCGCGCCTCCATCTACAACGCGATGCCGGTGGAGGGCGTAGAGAAACTGGTTGCCTTTATGCAGAAGTTTGAAGAGGAGAATACCTAATGAAGATATGTACTTTAAATAAGATCGCCGCCTGCGGCACCGACCGCTTGGCGGGGTACACCATCACCGATACGGTGGAGGATGCCGCCGGCGTGATGGTGCGCTCTGCGGCGATGCACGATATGGAACTGCCGGACACCCTGCTGGGCATCGCCCGCGCCGGTGCCGGTGTCAATAACATCCCCATCGATAAGTGCAGTGAGCAGGGTATCGTGGTGTTTAACACCCCCGGTGCCAACGCCAACGCCGTGAAAGAACTGGTGCTGGCGGGTCTGTTCTTAGCCAGCCGCAAGGTGGTGGACGGCATCGCCTGGGCGGGTACCCTCAAAGGTGAGGGGGATGCGGTAGGCAAGCTGGTGGAAAAAGGTAAATCCGCCTATGCCGGTCCCGAAATTTTGGGCAAAAAACTGGGCGTCATCGGCTTGGGTGCCATCGGCGTGCTGGTGGCCAACGCCGCCGTGGCGCTGGGTATGGATGTCTACGGCTACGATCCCTATCTGTCGGTGGACGCGGCGTGGAAGCTCTCCCGCCACATCCACCACGCCAATACCCTGGATGAGATCTACGCCGAATGCGATTACATCACCGTCCACGTACCGCTGGTGGCGGACACCAAGGGTATGCTGAACGAGGCCGCCTTCGCCGCTATGAAGGATGGAGTGCGTATCCTCAACTTCTCCCGCGCGGGTCTGGTGGACAGCGACGCTATGCTGGCGGCGCTGTCGGCGGGCAAGGTAGCCGCCTACGTGGTGGACTTCCCCACCGACGAGATGCTGGGTGTGGAAAACGTGGTGGCTATCCCCCACCTGGGCGCCTCCACCCCCGAGAGCGAGGACAACTGCGCCGTGATGGCCGCCAATCAGCTGAAGGCCTATCTGGAAGACGGTAACATCATCAACTCCGTCAATTTCCCCGATGTGGACGTTCCCCGCACCGGCGACGTCCGTGTATGCGTACTGCACCGCAACATCCCCAATATGCTGGCGCAAATTTCCTCGGTGGTTTCCGCCTGCGGCGTCAACATCGAGTCTATGACCAACAAATCCCGCAAAGACCTGGCCTATACGGTGCTGGATGTGGCCGGCGCCGTGGCGGATGACGTAACCGACAAGATTGCCGCCATCGACGGCATCATTCGTGTGCGTGTGCTATAAAACTGCTTTTACTTCGCTTTTTTCGTCCTCTACAAAATAGGAAGAGCCTACCCGCTTTGGGTAGGCTCTTCCTATTGTTTACTTATCCAGTGCAATAATGTCGTCGTAGGTCTCGCGGCAGACGGCGACGTAACTTTCGCCATCGCGGAGCATCACCACGGGAGGACGGGGGATGCGGTTGTAGTTGGAGGCCATAGAGTAGTTGTACGCGCCGGTGGTCAGCACCGCCACCAGATCGCCGCGGACCATATCCGACGGCATCGGTACCTGAGGCTGAATGATGTCGCCGCTCTCACAGCAGCGACCCACCACGTCGGCAGTCATATCCCGCGGGGCGTCCATACGGGCGGCGGGCAGGACGGTGTACTCCGACTGATACAGGGCGTAGCGGGGGTTGTCGGTCATACCGCCATCCACCGAGACGTAATTCTTATAGCCCTCGATTTTCTTGACAGCGCCCACGGTATACAGGGTCAACCCCGCGTCCGCCACAATAGAACGACCCGGCTCCATATAAACGTGGGGCATCGGGATGCCCGCCGCGGATACCCGCTCCTTCATACGATCCGCCACCTGACGGATGTTGGCGGCGATGTCGATGACAGGGTCGGCGGCGGTATACCGCACGCCATAGCCACCGCCGATGTCCAGCACCTGCGCCTCATAGCCGCAGGTGTCTTTTATATCCTTGAGAAAATCCACCATCACGTCCACGGTGGCGATATACACCGAGGAGTCAAACACCTGGGAACCGATATGGCAGTGGAAACCCTCCAGCCGTACGTGGGGCAGGGACAGTGCCTGCTGTGTGATGCGCAGGGCGTCACCGGTGACGATGGCCGAGCCGAACTTGGAGTCCACCTTGCCGGTGTTCACCGCCTCGTAGGTGTGGCAGTCAATACCGGGGGTGATACGCAGAATCACGGTGGGGGTCACGCCCCGCTCACCCGCAACGGCGTTGATGGCGGTCAACTCCTCGGGGTGATCCACCACAAAGCGGGTCACGCCACGGTCCAGCGCATAGGCGATGTCGGCATCGGTCTTGTTATTGGAATGAAAATGCACCCGCTCCATAGGGAAGCCTGCCGCGTAGGCGGAGGCGATCTCGCCGCAGGAGACCACGTCCACGTCCAAATCTTCCTCCGCCATAATCCCGTACATCCGCTTGAACGCACAGGCCTTGGAGGCGTAGATAGCGTGACCCTTGTCACCGAAACACTCCCGCAGGGTGTCACGGTAGACCCGTGCACGGTTGCGGATGCGGCCCTCGTCCATCAGATACAGGGGGGTGCCGTATTGCTCAGCCAGTGCCGCGGTACTCTGCCCCGCAAAGTGCAGGACACCGTCGGACACCGACAGGTTATCACAAATCAAATCCTTTGAAAAATCCATAGGGGTAAAAGTCCTTTCAGTGGAGGTTGCCGATTACAGCATCGTGGCTCTCAGTTCCTCCGCAGACAAAAGGGACAGGTCGGCAGGAGGAATATCAAACACCGTCTTGCACCCACTCTCGCCGCGGGTAAAAGCTTTGTACACCGCACGGGCATAGGCCACCAGCACGCTGGCGGTAAACTCGGGGTTGGAGTCCAACTTCAAGCTGTACTCAATGGTCTGGGTGTGGCCGCCCGCCACGCCGGTGGAGCCGGTGCGGATGACACAGCCACCGTGGGGCAGACCGCTGTGGTTGCGGATCATCTCCTCAGCGGTGATGAAGCTGACAGTGGTATCGTAATCGGCAAAGTAGTTGGGCATCTCTTTAATTTCCCGCTCAATGCGGGCAATGTCCGCACCGGGGGCCGCCACCACGTAGCACTCCCGCCGATGCTTCTGCCGGGTGGTGAGGGTGGGGTTCTGCCCACTGCGTACCGCATCCAGCGCCGCGTCAAGCGGCACGGTGTACTGGCGGGCGTCCAGCACCCCATCCAGACGGCGGATGGCATCGGAATGACCCTGGCTGACGCCGCGGCCCCAGAAGGTATAATCCTGGCCCTGGGGTAGGATGGCGGAGGCGTACAGGCGGTTGACCGAGAACATACCCGGATCCCAGCCCGCGGAAATCAGCGCCACGTGGCCGCCCATACGGGCCGCAGACTCTACCCGCTGGAAATGGGCGGGGATGGCAGCGTGGGTGTCAAAGCTGTCCACCACGTTGAAGTCCGCCGCCAGCGCCGGAGTCATATCCGGCAGGTCGGTGGCAGAGCCGCCGCAGAGAATCAACACGTCAATGTCGGTTTTATGGCTCAGCAGGTCGCCGGCGGGATAGACGGGGGTGCCGAAGGTGGTCTGCACCGTAGCGGGGTCCCGTCGGGTGAAAATGCCGGTGAGCTGCATATCGGGGGTGGTCTGCAGGGCGCACTCCACCCCGCGGCCTAAGTTACCGTAGCCGTAAATAGCGATTTTCATAAAACCACTCCTTGCTATTAAATGAGATTCTGTTCTTTCATCAAAGCAAACAACTTCTCCTCGTTCTGTGCCTCCATAGGGGTCAGGGGCAGACGCAGATAGTTCTCGCCGAAGCCCATTTTCGCCATCGCCGCCTTGACAGGGATGGGGTTGACCTCGCTGAACAGGGCATCAATGAGAGGCAACAACCGAAGCTGGGCCGCAGTGGCGGCCGCGGTGTTGCCCTCCAGATAGTCGTGACACATCTTGGAGGTGGCGGCGGGCATCACGTCGGACAGCACCGAGATAACACCCTTGCCGCCCAGGCTCAGCACCGGCACGATCTGGTCGTCGTTGCCGGAATAGATGTCGAACTTATCCCCGCACAGGTGGGCCACCTGGGCAATCTGGGAGATGTTGCCGCTGGCCTCTTTGATGCCCACGATGTTGGGGTGCTCTGCCAGCGCTGCCACGGTGGCGGGGGCGATATTGCAGCCGGTGCGGGAGGGGACATTGTACAGGATGCAGGGCACACTGCTGGCGTCCGCGATGTCGGTGAAGAATTTGATAAGACCGTTCTGGGTAGCCTTATTGTAATAAGGGGTGACCAGCAGCACCGCGTCGGCGCCCACCTCGCCCGCATAACGGGTCAGGTCGATGGCGTAGGCGGTATCATTGGAGCCAGTGCCGGCAATGACAGGCACACGACCCGCCACCCGCTCCACGCAGTAACGGATGACCTCCTTATGCTCGTCGTCCGACAGGGTGGAAGCCTCGCCGGTGGTGCCCGCCACTACGATGGCGTCGATGCCCTCGGCGATCTGCCAGTCGATCAGGCGACCGAACTGCTCGTAGTCCACGCCCTGCTCGGTCATAGGGGTGACGATGGCGGTAGCGGCGCCGGTGAAAATCGTGTTCTTCATAATCGCAATTCCTTTCTATACACAAAAAAGAGGACAGTCAAACGACTATCCCTCATAACGCCATATACAATGGTCTATGGTGGATAGCCCTCCGCATTACTGCGACAACAGGGCGGATATTCTCCGCACTGCCAGCCAACTGCCCGCCACGGCAGTCACTTCGGCACCGGTCCCTTTCCCCCGCGGCCGCGGCGACCACCCGTAGGTCTGTGGCGAGGTACTGTTGACGCGATGCGCCTCTATCTTTGGGAAAAGTGTAGCATAATCCCCCGCGGTTGTCAATATTTTTCTTCATTATAGCGATATATATGCGGATTATGCCTCTTTGGTGGTTGACAAATCTGCCTTGCGGCGTGTATAATGGCTCTGTTATATGGAGATGTACCCAAGTGGCTGAAGGGTCCGCACTCGAAATGCGGTAGGGTGTTAACAGCACCGCGAGAGTTCAAATCTCTCCATCTCCGCCATCAAAGGGCTACAAAAAAGATATAGCCACAGAAAAAACTCTGATTTTATCAGAGTTTTTTCTGTTTTTATGGGTGAAATTTTACTTTTCGGTTTGCATGTACAAAAAAGATATTTTTCTCAACACAGACTCGAACTCTCACAAAGTCGCCACATTTAAGGAGCATAGAACTACCTATGCTCCTTTTTCTTTTCGAAAATTATTGACTTTCCTTCTAATATTTGATATCATTATATCAAGATATTATGATATCAAAACGGAGGTGGGATTGTGAACAAAACGAACATCCCGACATATGAAAAAATAATGATCCCTCTGCGCCTACCACCGGAAATTTACAACCGAATGATGGACGAAGTGCAAAAGAAAAAGAAGGACGAACGCGGATATAGCGTCAATCAGTATTTGACAGATATACTGACGAAGGATTTGGAGGGAAAAGGAAATGGCTAAAAAGACAATATATAGAACAGAGGATCAAGTCAGAGATAGTGCAAAAATTATACTCGGCTTTGATGCAGTTGAAGCAAAAATCCAACAAGGAACAGGGCAAATCACGACCTTTAATCAATTAGGCTTTAAAGGAATAAGTGACAAACCGGATGGATGGTATTTGCCTGACGACCATAGTGTGCCTGCTATTATACTTGAGACAAAATCTGAAGCAGAGGATGTATCGCTGCAAAAGTGGGTTGATGAACTTGCAAAAAACTGTAATATCGTAGCAAGCAAATATAAGCAGGTCATTGGTATTCTCTACAACGGCATTGACACACGTGTTTTCAAAAACAACGTGGAAGAAATAGGCATCTCATCATCTTTGCAAAATAAGGCATACTATATTGCTTTGTTCACTAAAAACACTATAGATAAGCAGCATATTTACAATCTTACCAAGAGAATCAATGACTGTTTGCATACTGAATTTGGCATCAAAAACTTATATCACCGTATGATTTTTACTGCTTGTACCTTGGTAGCGAAACGATATGATGCCATTTTGATTAAGGGTATGGACTTTTCTTTGATGAAAAACTCCATTTTAAGCACATTGGGTAAATCATTAGAGGAAAGCAAGAAACAGAATCTAAAATTAGATTTATTGATTGAAGTATACGCTGAAATCAAAATGAATAATGCTTCCAACCAAGAAGCTATTGATAATTTCATAAAATGGGTTTCCGAAATTTCTGATTGCGTTAACTCAGATTATTGGAATGGTGAAGATGTAATGGGTATTTTCTTCAATGAATTTAACCGTTACAAAAAGAAATCCGAAAGCGGACAGGTATTTACACCCGACCATATTACATCGTTTATGTATCGTCTTATTGACATAGATCAAAATGATAGAATATTGGATGCCGCTTGTGGTTCCGGTGCTTTCCTTGTTAAGTCAATGTGCAACATGATTAATGAGGCGGGCGGTGTAAATGCCAAAAAGACACCGGAGATTAAAGAAACACAGTTATTTGGCATAGAGTTTGACAGAGAAATTTTTGCTCTTGCCTGTGCTAATATGCTTATCCATAAAGACGGCAAAACCAATTTAGAGCAATTAGACACACGCACGCAAGAGGCTTGCGATTGGATAAAAGCCAAAAGTTATAAAACAACCAAAAAGGGAGAATTTCAAAAGGACAAAAATGGCAACCTCATTCTTACTAATAATTATATAACTAAGGTTTTGATGAACCCGCCATTCGAACGCAAATACGGATGTTTAACCATTGTGAACAATGTCCTTTTGAATGTTCCACCGCATACAAAATGTGCTTTCATTTTGCCTGACAAGAAACTTGAAAAGGATAACGGTGCAAAGTTGCTCAAACATAGCACATTAGAGAAAATTATCAAACTGCCCGAAAAAGTGTTCTCGGAAGGCGTAACAACATCTATCTTCATATTTGAAGCGGGTGTTCCACAAAATAATAAAGAGATTTTCACTTGTTACATAGAGGATGACGGCTTAGAAACTGTTAAAAATCAAGGCAGACAAGATATCAAAGATAGATGGCAGGCAATTGAAGATAAATGGGTTGATATTATTCGAAAACAATCTGGTGATGACACAATAAAGTGGATAAGACCATCTGAGCATTTAAGTTATCAGGTTCCCGAGAAAGAATTTGAGATTAGTGAAGAAGATTTTACAAAAACAATGATGGACTATCTTATGTTCAAGCAAGGTGTTGATGTTAAAGAATTTAGTGATAATTTAATCAACAAGGTCCTGTATAGTAGTTCTGTGAGTAGCAATGATGAAGGAATTATATCCATTTCTTTAGAAAGTGCAGGGAATGATAATGAATAAGATTGATACAAGCTTTTGGAAAGAATATCGAATTGGCGATTTATTTGATATTCACCCTACTAAAGCATATAAACTAACAAACAGTTCTCTTTTCGAGGAAGATGGTGTTAATCCGGTAGTCGTAAATTCGTCGTTTAATAATGGTATAGGCGGTTACACAAATCAGCCAGTGACAGAAGAAGGTAATATAATAACATTTAGCGATACGACGACTGCCACTGCAATGTTTTATCAATCAAAACCTTTTGTCGGTTACGCGCATATACAGGGGATGTATCCTATTGGCAAATATAAAGATCAATGGAAAGAGAAATCCTTGTTGTTCTTTTTATCTGTGTTCAGAAATAGAGCCATCAACGCAAATTTTGATTATGTAAATAAATTCACTCGTGAATCTGCAAAAGAGATGATGATAAAGTTGCCGGCTGATAAAGACGGTAACCCCGATTTTTCATATATGGAAGAATATATGAAAAATCGGAAAATTGCAGTCAGCGCTTCGCTGACAAAATTGCAGTCAGCGAAGCAATCCGCTGTTTCTCAAAAAATCAATACAACGGAATGGGCAACCTTTCATTTGTATGATATTTTTGAGATTGACTCCGGTACAAAGTTAGACAAAGCAAAAATGGATACGACTATACCCAAAATCAATTTTGTGGGTAGATCTAACTTTAATAATGGTATTACGCAAAAGGTAAATGAAATACAGGGCTTGAATCCCTATGAAGCTGGTTGTTTAACGCTTGCTTTAGGCGGTGCATATTTAGGTTCTTGTTTTATTCAGGAAGAACCATTTTATACAAGTCAAAATGTAGTGGTTTTAATTCCTAAAAAGGATATTGATTTTGAAGCAAAACAATTCATTGCGACTGCAATATTTAGAGAAAGCCAGAACAACTACAGAGCATTTATTAAAGAACTAAACGCTCACATCAAAAGGGATTTTGCAATTAAGTTGCCTACAAATTCCGATAGCACACCTAATTATGAGTATATGTCTAATTATATAAAAATGGTAAATAAAAGGGTGGCACATACTATTGAACAACTGAATTTGGTGCAATAACAATGCGAGGGTTCAAAGCTATACTATAGTTCAAGATAATATCTTTTTTGTAGCCCATAGACAGAAAAACCGACAAGTTTCGACTTGTCGGTTTTTCAACTAAATCCACCCTTACGGATGGGTGAAATATTACTTCGTAGTGTGAAATTCTCGCTTTGCTTGAGTGAAATCGCTGCGGCGGTGGGTGGATTTAATTTCACATTTTGCTTTTGCAAAATATTCCACCAAAGGCGTAAGTCTTTGATTTCACCGTGAGCGTAAGCGAACGATTTCACTAAAACTATGTAAGAGTTCATATTCATACGCAAAAACGACAAAAATATCTTTTTTAGTAAATATGTAGCAATTGCAGAACCGGAAAAGGCCGCTGTGCGGCCTTTTCACAGGTTTTGCGCTCGTAGAGGTGCGGACAGGCAGATGCTCGGCACAAAACCGGTTCAAATCCTGTTTTGTGCAGACTTTTCTGTGGCGGGAACAAATCTCGGTTCTACAAACTCCCTCCGTCACGGCTGCGCCGTGCCACCTCCCTCGGTGAGGGAGGCATAATCACCATCTCAGCGCAAAGCCAGAGTTCAAAATCTCTCAGTTGCTTTGCTTTTGCGGGAGGGCGCAGAGGCCCTCCCCTACAAACTCCCTCCGACCTCGATGAGGGAGGCGAATCACCATCTCAGCGCAAAGCGACACAAAAAACACCGACACGGCTGTGTCGGTGTTTTTTCTTACACTTCAGGGATGATGATGTCGATTTCTCTGCCCAGTTCGTTGGACTTGATGATGCCGTCGATGATGGCCTGATTGTTCAGAATCTGCCAGGTGGGGACGGGGGCGGGGGTGCCGTTCTTCACCGCGTCGATGAAGGAGCGCACCTTGCCCATAAACATAGTGCCGAAATCATCGCCGTCATAGCGGGGCACCTCATAGCAGATCTCCTGACCCGCCACCTTCTTATACACCTTAAGCGGGGTGGGGAAATCGCCGTTCCAGCACTCGGTGGAGGGGATACGCAGGGCGCCCTCGGTGCCCAGAATCAGGGCGTCGCCGCAGGTGTCCATATGCATCGCCCACGAGATGCGGAAATCCAGAATGATATCCCCCTCCAGACGGATAAAACCGGCGGCGAAATCGTCCACGCCGAATTTCTCCGCGTACTCGGGGTGCCACGGATAGGAATCGGGGCGGACACCGAAGAAATTGGAGGTATAACCCGTGACGGTCAGCGGCTTGGGGTCGCCCACGGCGTGGAGCAACATATCCAAGGAATAGGTGCCGATGTCGCCGATGGCACCGATGCCGCCGGTCTCTTTCTCAATAAAGGTGGTGCCGTAGGGGGTGGGAATGCCGCTGCGGCGTCCACCGCCTGCCTGCAGATAATACACACGGCCCAGTTCACCGCTGTCCACGATCTTTTTAATCATCTGCATATTGACAGCCATACGGGGCTGGAAGCCCAAAGACACGATCTTGCCGCTCTTCTTCTCCGCCCGCATCACCTCGATAGCCTCGTCCAGGGTGACGGTAAAGGGTTTCTCCAGCAGCACGTGACAGCCGTGCTCCAACGCGTCGATGGCACAAGGGGCGTGCTGGGTGTTGTAGGTGCAGACCGACACCGCATCCAACTGCTCCGCCTCCAGCATATCGTGACCGCTGAGGTAGTAACGTACACCCTCCATCCCGAAACGCTCACAGAGTTCCTGCGCCTTGCCGGGGACCAGGTCCGCCACCGCCACGATCTCCACATCCGGCATCTGTCGGTACATATCAATATGAGCCTCGGCGATCCAGCCGGCACCGATGATGCCCACCCGTACCTTTTGGGTGGTATCGATGACGGTTACTTCTTGGTTTTCCTTGAAACGATCCTGAATATCTGCCATAGCAATTACGCCTCCTCGCTCATCAGCTTTTTGAGATACTGCACGCTCTTCTCGGCGCACTCCATACGGGTCATACCGGGAGTAGGCTCATCCTGCTCCACAATGATCCATTGGGTACCCACCGTCTCAGCGGCCTTCAACAGCCCCCGCACATCCTGACAGCCGTAACCAACGGGACGCATCTGGAACTCGGTAGCCGCCTGCGAAGCTTCGGGGTCGTCGCAGTCGATGAGTGCATACATCTTATCCGTTTTGCCGCCCACATAGTCCTTAATGTGCACTGTGGGGGCACGGTCGGGAAAGCGACGCAGGAATTCCACGGGGTCCGCACCGCCGACCTTGACCCAGCACAGGTCCAACTGGGTCTTAAGAACATCGGCAGGAATCTCCTCGTAATACGCCTCCAGGGCGCAACGACCGTCACCAGGGACAGTCTCCAGCTCAAAATCGTGGTTGTGGTAACCCATCTGCAAACCGAAAGCTTTGCAACGCTCACCTAACACGCGTATCTTCTCAATATTGTCCGCCAAGAAAGCGGGGTCAGTGGGCTTATGGAACCAAGGGATGGCGATGTACTGCATACCCGTGGCGGCATAATCCGCCATCAGGGCATCGTCCCACATTAGGTCAGCACCCACGTGGGCGCTGACCAGGGTCAGACCCACTTCGTCCAGAATCTCCTTGATTTTTACGGCGGTCATCCCGTAGGTTCCCGCCAATTCTACGCCGTCGTAGCCCATAGCTTTCAGGTCTTTTGCCATCTGCACAAAATCTGCCTCGGCGGCGTCACGGACAGAATAGACCTGAATAGCAATCGGAAACTGTTTCATATGATAAACTCCTCTCTGTATTAGGGTTTTATTCTTCGAATTTGACTACCTGCCCCGTGCGAGCGGATTCAAATACCGCCTCAATCAGTCGCATCACGCGGCGCATCTGAGGCCAAGTGACGTATAGGTCCGCCTTGCCCTCCAGATGGTCGGCAATGTTATGATAATATTCGGTCATATCCGGCCAAAGATCGGGGAGCGGCAGAGTCTTAATCGTGTCCTCGCGGCGGGGGGCCATGGTCTTGGTCAAACCTGCGGAGGTCACCACAGGGACCACGTCCTTGTCGTCCTCGCCGTGGGCCACCACAAACTCGCCCACATTGCCCCACTGATCCATCCGCAGGGTGCCGTCCTGTCCCAAAATCATCCAACGGGGCAGGGTGATGAAATTGCTGGTGCCCACATCCACGGTGTAGTGGATACCGTTGTCGAACAGCAAGTCTACGAAAAAGCCGTCGTCGGTGAGGGTATTGGTGACGTGGTTGAGGGTGGCGTAGACGGATTTGATTTTGGCGTCGGGGTACAGCATCACCGCCTGATCCAACAGATGGATGCCCCAATCGTACACCATACCGCCACCCTGGGCGGGATCCTGCCGCCAATCGCCGGGAATGCCGTGGGCACCGTGGACACGGGACTCAATGCGGTGGATGGGGCCCAGCATACCCTGCTCCAGCGCCCATTTCAGGATGCAATAGCCGCGATCCCAACGGCGGTTTTGGTGAACGGTTAGGAACTTACCCGCCTGTTCAGCGGCGGCAATCATCTCATCCAGCAGGGTAGCATTGAGGGTGACCGGCTTTTCGCAAATGACGTTCTTGCCCGCCGCCAAAGCTTGCAAGGCAATAGGATGGTGGCAATCGTTGGGAGTGGCAATGAGCACCACCTCCACACTCTCGTCCGCCAGCAGATGCTCCAAGCTGTCGTAGACGAAGATACCCCGCTCGCGGGCCAGCGCGCGGCGCTCCTCCTTGATATCCCAGATTCCGGACAGGGTGAAGTTGCCGGCATTTTCCAGTAATTTAACGTGGTAGGAACCCATCCCTCCATAGCCGATAATCGCGATTGTATGTTGCATAAAGGCCCTTCCTTTCCACGGGTTCGATATTTGTGTCCATTATACACCATATTTTTGAGAAAACAACCGAAAAGCCCGAATGTGAAAACAAAAATGGAGGATGAAATTTGTGAATTTGGACGAAAACAAAGCCGAGGCTGACGCCTCGGCTCTGTTTTGTTTAATCTATGAGTTCCAGCAGTTCCTCAACGGTCAGGTCGGTGATGGCGGGGGTGTTGTTGCCCACCACCTGCTCGGCTAGCAGCCATTTGCTCTCCTGCATCTGCAGAATCTTCTCCTCAATGGTGTCACGGGCAATCAGACGCACCACCTGTACAGGGTTCTTCTGCCCGATGCGGTGGGCGCGATCGGTGGCTTGGTTCTCCACCGCCAGATTCCACCACGGGTCGTAGTGGATGACCATATCCGCGCCGGTGAGGTTGAGTCCCACGCCGCCCGCCTTCAGCGAAATGAGAAACACGGGTGTATCGTCCCGATTAAAGGCGTCCACCAGCCGCGCCCGCTCCTCCTTGGGGGTGGAGCCTTGCAGGACGTAGTAGCGGATGCCCTCTGCCTCCAACCGCTCCCGAATCAAGGACAGCATAGAGGTAAACTGGGAAAACAGCAGTACCTTATGTCCGCCGGCGGTGGCCTCACGCAACAGCTCCACGCAGGCGTCCAGTTTACCGCTCTCCCCCGTATAACCCTCGCAACACAGACGGGGGTCACAGCAGATCTGCCGCAGACGGGTCAGATGGGTCAGCACCGTGATGCGCTGACGGCCCGACAATTTGCCGCTGCCCGACAACTGCCGACGCAGGTCGGCAATCGCCGCCAAATATACCTGCCGCTGGGGGCGCTCCATATCCGCGGGGAGCACCCGCTCGGTCTTGGGGGGTAATTCGGTCAGCACCTGTTGTTTTAAGCGGCGCAGGATAAAGGGGGACACCAGTTCCCCCAACCGCCGCAACACGCGGTTATCGCCCAGGCGGGTGATGGGCACCTCAAACCGACTGCGGAACTTCTGATGGGAATAGAGGAAACCCGGCATCAGGAAATCAAAAATGCTCCACAATTCTCCCAGACGGTTCTCCACAGGGGTGCCGGTGAGGGCAAAGCGTTGCACGGAACGCACCGCCTTGACCGCGCGGGCATTCTGGGTAGCACTGTTTTTGATATATTGCGCCTCATCCAGCACGTGGTAGTGAAAGGATAGGTCAGCGTACAATGCTATATCCCGCTTGAGGATATCATAGGAGGTGACCACCACGTCGTAGTCCCCCGCCCGCTCCAGACGGCGGCGGCGCTCGGCGGCGTCACCGATGACGCACAGCACCGATAATTGGGGGGCGAAGCGGGAAATCTCCTGTTCCCACCCCAGCACCACCGAGGTGGGGCACACCACCAATGAGGGGGCGGTGACACCCCGCTCCTTGGCGGCCAGCATCAGAGCGATCATCTGCAGGGTCTTACCCAGACCCATATCGTCCGCCAAAATGCCGCCGAAGCCTAATTCTTCCATCGCCCGCAACCACCGATAGCCCGCCCGCTGATAGCCACGCAGGACCGACTGCAGAGAGGCGGGAACCTCGTACCGCGCCTGTGTGGCCTGGCGGTGCCGCTCGGATAATTGTTGGAACAGGTGGTCGCGGCGGATATCCAGACCGCGGTGACGCAGGGCATGGTCCAGGTACAGCGCCCGATAGCGGGGCAGGTCGATCTGTCCTTTTTTTAGGTCGGCGGGAGACAGAGCGAGACCCTCTGCCAATTCCGCTAACTGTGCCAGGGAGCCGTCGGTCAGCGGCATCAGCCGTCCGTCCTTCAGGCGGTGGTAGGGACGGTTATCCCGATAGCCGGCAATGATACCCGCCAGCTCTGCGGGGTCCAAATCCCCCGCATCCACCGTCATACGCAATACATCCTCCACCAATCCCACGCCAAAGGAGATATTGGGGGCGGAAGCCAGACCCGTGCGGTCAAACCCGTGGGTAACGGTGACCCGCGCCAACTGACGCAGGCGATCCATACCCCGAGTGAGAAAGTCAAATAACGTATCGTCATCCCAAGAGGCAACGAGGGTATCCTCCCCCAGCCGCCCCGTGAAATACCGATCCAGCACCAAGCGGAGAGGCAACTCCGCCAAGGGGTCCTGCCACGGGGCAGGGGTGCCGTCGTAGGAGGAAACGGTATGACCGCCGTAGGCGAACAGGACCTGTGCCGTCACCTGACCCAAGGGCAGGCGGTCCAACCGTATCTCTGCGTCCAGAGCGGGGGCGGTGTGGCTGTCCAGCGCCGCCACATCCCCCTGCAGGTGCAGATAGGGACGCAGGGTGGGCAGGACACCGCCGCAGAACACCGTCAGCTGATCGGGGGCCATATAAATGCCCCTCGGCTGACGGTGGGAGAGCCATACCCAATCCCCCATACGGCGTGTATAATCCGAGCCGGTGCGATACAATTTGCCCCGATGGAGCAGGTACAGGGTGCGGGCGCCGTACAGCGGCATCGCCTCGTCCCCGAACAGGCGTACCCCCGTCCCCTCCCGCTCCACGGTGAGAGTGAGGGTGGGATGCCCCTCGGTAAAGGCGGCACGCCGCTCCCCGTCGGGGGTACGCAGAGTGACCTGTGCCCCCTGCATCAAGGCGAAAAAGCGGTCAAAACTACTGCCCCGCAGACGCAGTTCCCCCACGTTGCCGCGGGCATTCTCCGGCAGGGCGGCCAGATCCGCCATCTCTGCCAACAGGAAATCCAGCAGGGGGCGGCTCTCGGGAGCAAAACTGTGGCGGTGGTGGATCAGGGTCAGCTCCCGTCCGTATTCCACCGTTTCGCCCCGCTCCATCCAAGAAGCGAAGCGACCTAGGTTCTTGATCTGATAGAGCTTGTCCCGTCCCACTGAAAAGGTGAGGAGAGGGTGATGACCCGTCAAAATCAAAGTAGGAGTCAAGGTGACGGGGGGAAGGGTCTGCTCCTCCACCGTCATCCGCACCCGCTGGGCGGTGAGATAGCGGTCGATCAGCCGCGACGCCGCAGGGTCACTGACCGTGGGTTCGGCAGTAGTGACGGGGGCGGCGGTATCGGTGGCGGGTGCAGCGGTCATATCCCGATAATACAGGTCCACCAGCGCTGCCACAATATGCTTACAGCCCCGATGGTTGGAACGGAAGCGACTGCATCCACACGCCATATGCTCCGCCTCACCGCTGTAATCAAAACCCACCTCCACCCGATAGGCGGCAGAGGGCTCCTCCACCCGTGCCGTCAGGCGCCGCGCATACAGCGGGTCGGGGGTGGCGGAAGAATCCTTGACCCAGCCCGCATTATAGCCGCTGATGCCCCGCAGGTATACCTGTCGGTTTTCCGCCAGCAAACTGATTTTTTTGAGAGAAAACAGGGCCATAGTGCCGCCTCCTTTTTGTATTTTGGGTATCTTTCTATTATATCCTCCCCTGTGTGTTTTGACAAGGGGGTTTTCGTAAAATGAGTAATGAGGAATGAAAAACGAGAAATGCTGTGAGTGGGCGGCGGGGGTTGCATTTTGGCGGCAGGGGCGATATAATGAAGGAGAAACCACCGCAAAGGAGTGCTGTGTTATGTCCCATCCCGTTTACTTGATTGCATCCGATCTCCACGGCTCCGCCTTCTACGTCCGCGAGCTGATGGAGGCCATTGAAAAAGAAAACCCCGACCGCATCCTGCTGTTGGGCGATATTCTCTACCACGGTCCCCGCAACGCCCTGCCCTTAGGCTACGATCCCAAAAAGGTGATCGCTATGCTCAACCCCATCGCGGATAAGATCACCTGCGTCCGCGGCAACTGTGACGCCGAGGTGGACCAGATGGTGCTGGATTTTAAACTGATGGCGGACTATGAGACGGTGACGGTGGGAGAGCAACTGCTGTTCCTCACCCACGGGCATCTGTACGACAGCCAAAATCCGCCCCCGGTACGGGACGGGGATATTGTGCTGCAGGGCCACACCCACGTGCCCCTGTGTCAGCACACACCCGGCGGTTGGTGGGTGCTGAACCCCGGCTCGGTGTCCATCCCCAAGGAGGACAGCCCCCACAGCTATATGGTGCTGAGGGACGGCACCTTCTACTGGAAAACAATGACCGGCGAAGTGTACCGCACCGCGCCGCTGTTTGAATAAAGGAGGTATCCAGTATGAAATCCGTTAAACACATTCTGTGGGGGTTGGTATTGATTGCCATCGGTATTATGTATGGCCTCAACCAACTGAATCTGCTTCCCTTTGACCTATTTTTCGAAGGATGGTGGACGCTGTTCATCCTCGTCCCCAGCCTGGTAGCACTGATTACCGAACAGAATAAAATACCGGCCCTCGTCGGTCTGCTGTTCGGCATCTTCTTCTTGCTTAACGAGTGGAACGTGGTGAATATCGATCTGCTGTGGAAACTGCTGCTGCCTGCCCTCATCGTGCTAATCGGTATCAAGATGCTGTTTGCCAAGCAACCGAAAAAGGTGATGGTGGACGGTGCACCTGCCTCTGCAGAGATTCCCCGCTGTATCGCGGTCTTCTCCGGTCAGGAATTACAACTGGGCGGTCAACTGTTCTGCGGTGTCGAAGCCGTAGCCGTGTTTGGCGGCGTGGATTGCTTTGCACGGGACGCCTTTGTCCGTGAGGACTGTGTCATCCGCGCCACCGCCGTATTCGGCGGTGTGGACCTGTATTTGCCTGCCGCCGTGAACGTAAAAGTGATTTCCAACGGTCTGTTTGGCGGCGTGGAAAGCCATCGCAACGATGGCTTCATAGACGGCGCCCCCACCGTATACGTGTACTGCACCACGGTGTTTGGTGGCGTGGAGATTAAATAACCCCTATACGAAAAGAGTGCGTAACCCCATCGGTTACGCACTCTTTTCGTTTATAATTTCACTACAGCGGTGCGGATGCCCCCACCCACAATATCGATGTAGCCATAGGTGCCCTCGTACCCCAGACTACCAGGGTTGAACAGATACAACCCATCCACATATTCCTCGCAGGGGACGTGGGTATGACCAAACAGAGCAATGTCCGCCCCCGCCTCCCGCGCCGCCATCTCGATGCGGTAGAGGGTATATTTCACGTCGTGCAGATGACCGTGGGTAAAGTAGAATTTCTTACCCCCCAAGGTCTCCTGTCGCACAGGAAGCAGTTGAGCCCCGAAGTCACAGTTGCCCGGCACCATATAAAAGGTACGGTCGGGATAGCGGTCGGCGGCCTCCTCGGCTTGACGCAGGCCGTCACCCAGAAAAATCACCGTATCCGCCGTGGGCTGGTGCTCAATGGCCTCGCACAGCCGTCCCATCCGTCCGTGGACGTCGGATACCACCAAAATCCGCATTGGCTCTCCCCCTTTTTCGCATAATCGGCCTGTCTGTTTGCATACAGTATACCACAATCCCCGAAAGGAGGCAACCCAATGAGCCAAATCACACCGGAACAAATGGAAAAACTGCTGGCACTGGCGGCGGGGCGGCTGAACACCACCCCCGACGCCCTAAAGAACGCCCTGCAACAAAACGGGTTACAGGGAGCGCTATCCCAACAGGACGCCGCCCGTGCCCAGACGCTGTTACAGGATAAGGATAAGCTAGCCGCCCTGCTGGCGGACCCGTCGGTGCGGCAGCTGCTGGGCCAACTGCTGAAGTAGGGGGTGCGGTATGGATGATCTGAACGACAAACTGGAACGGCTGCTCTCCGACCCCGAGGGGATGGCGAAAATACAGTCGGTGATGGCAGCGCTGGGGGGCGGTCAAGCCGCCCCTGCCCCAACCCCGCCTCCCCCACCGCCAAGCGGCGGAGGACCCGACCTGTCAGCCCTGACGAAGTTGATCCCTCTGTTGGCGGGGGCGGGAGAAGATACCCAAGACACCCGCCTGCTGGCGGCGCTGAAACCCTATCTCCACGGGGAGAGGGCCAAGCGGCTGGATGAAAGTATGCGGCTGTTGCGGTTGGCAAAACTGCTGCCCCTGCTGCAGGAGCAGGGCATCCTGGGAGGTGGCGGCGGTGGCGGATGATCTGATGCGGATGCAACGGCAGGCCGCCCTGCGGGTGCAACAGATGCAGGACCACAGCCGACGGGTGTTCGAGGCACATCAGGGGCGGCCGCCCACACCCTTGGGGGATGCCCCGTGGCGGGAACATCTGCAATCGCCGGGACTGTACACCCGTAAGGAGGTTGAGGTGTGTCCACCGCCGCCGCAAGAGCCTTGCCCCGCCGCCGACCCGACGACGGAATGGGATGGGGAGCAATGGCTGTTGCTGGGGTTAGCGGCACTGTTGTGGCGGTGCGGGTGCCGCACGGAATTGTTGCTGGCAGTGCTGTATCTGGCGCTGTAAAACCTCTTGCATTTTGAACATACAACCGATATAATAAAAGGCGACGGAAAATTCCGTCGCCTTTTTGCTGTTAATCTTGTAAATTTTTCTCTGCCGTGTGTAACAGATTCAGCAGGGAGGGAGCAAACTGGGGATACTGCTTCTGCAGATCGTCCGGAAGCACCTCCGGCAACTGCCCTTTATCGGCCAACTGACGGGCCAGCAGACCGGCACGGGCCGCAGAACGGGCGGCAGAACCGATGGACTCGGACTGATAGAGATAATCCTCCACCGAGAACATGGCCCGCGGATTCTTGGGGTTGGCGCCGTAGATCTGGCGGAACACCGCGTAGGTCATCTGAATCAGCGCATTGGATACCTCGGCGGTGAGCTCTTTACTATTGCACTTCTGCAACATATCAAAGAAGATGTGCAGCGAATTGACCAACAATTTCTTGTTCAATACGGGCAGAACGCCGGCAGGGGTCATCCGCTTATCCTGTACGTTGGGGTCGGTGTCGGGGATCTCATCCACGGCGATCATGGTGCCGGACTTATCCGCCGTACGACCCAACAGATAATCGCAGGACACACCGTAATAATCCGCGGCGGCCACCACGAAATCCAGACCGCACTCGCGGATACCCTTTTCGTAATGGGACAGGAGCGCCTGAGAAATGTGCAGGTCCGCAGCGGCCTGTTTTTGGCTGATGCCCCGCTCCTTACGCAGCAGAATCATCATACGGGGAAATGCGGCATTCATGGGCGTTACCTCCTGTCAAAAATCCCCCCGACGCGCGGGGGTGCACTGGGTATTCTACCCCATAACGGGGGTCTGTGTCAAGGATAAATTTACAGATAGTTGAATTTTTTCGAGTTTTTACAATGAGGAGTAGACTATGAAGACCTATAAGATCCATCTCATCCGCCACGGCATGACCGAGGCCAACAACGACGGACGCTACATCGGACGCACCGACCTGCCCCTGTCTCCGGAGGGATTGGCAGGCCTGTTACAACTCAAGGAGAAGTATCAGTACCCCGGCGGGGTGCGGTTTTTCACCAGCCCCTTAATGCGGTGCCGCCAGACATTAGAAGTGCTGTACCCCGGCTGTGAGGCCGAGACGGTGGAGGGATTGGCAGAATGCGACTTCGGTGAATGGGAGGGCAAGAGCATCCGTGAACTGAAAAATGACGAGCGGTTCCTCCGCTGGATGGAGGGGGCTGACCGCACCATCCCCGGCGGCGAGGACAGCGAAGACTTCCACGCCCGTGTGTGCAGTGCCTTTGAGGGCGTAGTCAACGACCTCATCCACCACGGCGATACCGAGGCGGTGGTGTGTACTCACGGCGGTGTCATTACCGTGTTAATGCAGATCTACGGTCTGCCCCGTCTGGACCCCAAGGATTGTCTGGCCGCCGCGGGACAGGGATTCACGCTCCGCGTGACCCCGTCCATCTGGATGAGCGAGCCATTGGCAGAAGTGCTATGTATGATTCCGTGGAAGAAAAAGGAGTAAAAGATCAAAAAATTCCTTGTTTTTGAAAAAATATGTTTACAATTGAAAAAAATAATGGTAATATAATGTTACGAGTATACAATCGTGGAGGTATATGCTATGAAAAAAGTATTTGCATTAATCATCGCTGTTATCTTGGTTATGAGCCTTTCCGTCACCGCTTTTGCGGCTAAGAACAGCCCCAGTGGCGACACCTTTCACATCGTTCACGTCATTAACGGCCAGGGCGCTGACACCGACATTCATAAGGTTAAAGTAGGTGAGAGCGTAGAGCTGATCGCCAAGGATTCCAACGGCACCTTTGACGAGTGGAAGATCTACCGCACCGACGGCACCCCTGCCGTGCCCGGTACCGACTACACCATCTCTGGTAAACTGACCGATAAGAAGATCGTGGTGTCCCCCTTGACCAACCTGATCGTTACCGGTAACTACAACGGTAAGGACACTTCCTTCGAAATCAAAAACGGTGAGGTCCATTCTCCCAAGACCGGCGACACCGCCGTGGCTGTCATTGCGGCTGTGATGGTTCTGTCTCTGGCCGGCGCTGTCGTTGCCAAGAAGCAGATGGCGAAATAATTGAAACCCTTGGAGCACGGCGATGCTACGGCATCGCCGTGTTTTTTTGTTTGTTCATAAATGCGTGTAGACCTTGACACTTTTATTATTTAATCCTATAATATAGGCGATATGATGAAAGGAGGGCTCGATGTGTCCGAATCCAACACCCGCCGCAGAATATGGAAGGCGATATTTATCATCTGTCTGGCCATATTTGCCGCTATGCTGGTCCTGCTGCTGCTCCATTTTCTGCCTGTCTCGCAGCCCATCGTCAGCAGCCCCCCCGCCGTGTCCACACCGGTCACCCAAACCACCGAGCCCACGGTGATACTGCCGGACAACCCCATCGACTTTGCCGCCCAGTGGGAGCAAAACCCCGATATCGTGGCATGGATGCGAATACCCGGTACGGTGATCGACTATCCCATCTTGCAGAGCGGCAACGACGTGCCGGAGAATTTCTATCTGAACCACGCGCCCGACCGCAGTTCCCGTCGGGCAGGCAGTCTGTATATCCAGCAGATCAATCTGCCGGACTTCACCCACCCCAATACGGTAATATACGGGCATAACATGGCCAACGGGTCAATGTTCGCCGCCCTGAAAAAGTACCGTCAAAAGGAGTTCTTTGACCAAAATCAATACATCTACGTGTACACCCCGGGGCATATTCTGACCTATCAGATCTTCTCCGCCTTTGTGTATGACGATCGGCACATCCTCAATTCCTTTAACTTCCTCGATTCCGAGGAATACGGTGCCTTTTTGCAGCAATGTCTGAACCCCACCTCTATGGTGCAACAGGTGCGGGACGGGGTATCCATCACCACCGATGACCGTATCATCACCCTGAGTACCTGCACCGGCCGCGACACAGAACGCTATCTGGTAGAAGGAGTTTTAATCAATGACCAACCAACAAACTGAGCCGAAACGACCCCGCCGCAAATGGCGGGGACTGCTGATCGCCCTGCTGGCATTTTTACTGGCCATCTGTGTGGTGGCAGGTGTCTTTGCAACGCTGTACTACCGCGGACGTAACTCCCTGACGGGAGGCGGCGACCAAATATCTACCCCCTCCGAGCTAGTGGAACAAATCGACGAGGACGTGGTGGTGTACAACGGCGTCAAGTATCAATATAATGAAAACGTCACCGCCGTGCTGGTGCTGGGCATCGACAAGGAGGACATCCAAGAAGATGCTACCTACGGTCAAAACGGTCAGGCGGATACCTTGTTCTTAGCGGCACTGGACACCAAATCGGGCAGCATCAACATCCTGCCCATCTCCCGCGATGCGATGGTGGACGTGAACACCTATGCCGCCGACGGCTCCTATGCCGGTGTGGAAAGGACCCAGCTGTGCCTGGCCTATGCCTATGCCGCCAACGGCGAGGAGGGTTGCCGCAACGTGGTGCGGTCTGTGAGCCGTCTGCTGTACGGCGTGCCCATCAACAATTACGTGGCTATTGACCTGGAGGGTGTCAGAGCGGTGACCGACGTGGTGGGTGGCGTGCCGCTGACCGCCTCGGAAAATATCTATGACGACTGGAATCGTCTGACCTTTGCCAAAGGACAAAAGCTGACCCTAAAAGGTGATGACGCTCTTTCTTATATCCGCTACCGCAGCAGTGACGCAGAGGGTAACAACCGCCGTATGCAACGGCAAAAACAATTCTTCTCCGCATTCCTGTCCCGCACGGGGTCCCAGCTGAAGAAAAATATCGGACGTCTGCCCGACTATTACAATGCCGTCTCCCCTTACGTCGTTACCAACATTAACCTGTCCCAAACCACCTATCTGGTGACCTGCGCCCTGTCCGGCGGCGGCTGGAGCAATCCCACCTATCTGTCTATTGCGGGTAACGCCATCAAAGAAGGCAAGCACTCGGAATTCCATCCCGACACCGCGTCAGTGTACGAGGCGGTGCTGGCGGCATTCTATACGCCCGTGGAGCAGTAACACGCCCCGTTTATCGTCACATTGCATAATATTTTCCCGCCCTGCGGCAAGATAATTTTTTAACAAAACTATTGTATGTGTGCACGGAATGCGCTATAATAAGGATATCAAAGTATATTACCGTCAAGGAGGAACAAACTATGGCACTCGTAAACACCAAAGAAATGTTCAAGAAGGCCTATGAGGGCGGTTACGCCATCGGCGCTTTCAACGTTAACAACATGGAGATCATCCAGGGTATCGTTGACGCCTGTAAGGAGCTGAACAGCCCCGTTATCCTGCAGGTTTCCGGCTCTGCCCGCAAGTACGCCCGTCACGCCTATCTGTACAGCATGGTGAAGACCGCCGCTGAGGAGACCGGTCTGCCCATCGCCCTGCATCTGGACCACGGTTCCAGCTTTGAACTGTGCAAGGAGTGTATCGACGGCGGTTTCACCTCCGTGATGATCGACGGTTCTCATCTGGATTATGAGGAGAACGTTGCCCTGACCAAGAAGGTCGTAGAGTATGCCCACGCCCACGGCGTCACCGTCGAGGGTGAGCTGGGTCAGCTGGCCGGCGTTGAGGACGAGGTCAGCGTAGAGGCCGACAAGGCTCAGTACACCGATCCCGATCAGGTGCTGGATTTCGTCACCCGCACCGGTGTTGACTCTCTGGCTATTGCCATCGGCACCAGCCACGGCGCCTTCAAGTTCAAGCCCGGTCAGAACCCCCAGCTGCGCTTTGACATCCTGCAGGAGGTCATGGACCGTCTGCCCGGCTTCCCCATCGTTCTGCACGGTGCCTCTTCTGTGATGCAGGAGTACGTGGCTACCGTGAACCAGTACGGCGGCCAGATGGCCGATGCCATCGGCATCCCCGAGGATATGCTGCGCCAGGCCGCCAAGATGGCCGTCTGCAAGATCAACGTGGATTCTGACCTGCGTTTGGCTCTGACTGCCGGTATCCGCAAGCACTTCGCTGAGGAGCCCACCCACTTCGATCCCCGCCAGTATCTGGGCGACGGCCGTGCCAACATCACCGCCGTTGTGAAGCACAAGATCGAGAACATCCTGGGTAGCGCCAACCGCGCCTAATCCAATGGAAACCCGCAGGCGCAGAGGATACCCTCTGCGCCTGTTTTTATTCCGCAAAGGGCTCCCTCTCCGAGGGAGCTGTCGCGGCGGCAGCCGTGACTGAGGGAGTATTTTCGCAACGCATCTGTACCGCAAATCAACTCCCTCCGTCATTTGCTCCGCAAATGCCACCTCCCTCGGAGAGGGAGGCTATTTTGGAGGTATCTTTATGCTGTTAGTGCTGGATATGGGCAATACCAACATCACCTTAGGCGTGTTTGAGGGCGATAAACTGCTGCTGCAGTCCCGCATTGCCACCGACCGCACCAAGATGGAGGACCAATATGCAGTGGAGCTGATGGATCTGCTCCGCCTATATAAGTTGGAAGCCGCCGCCTTCAGCGGTGCCATCCTGTCCTCGGTGGTGCCGCCGCTGAACCACGCCCTGTGCGGCGCGGTGAAGAAGGCCACGGGACTGACACCCCTGCTGGTGGGTCCCGGCACCAAGACCGGCATCAATATCCGCATCGACAACCCCTCCACCCTGGGTGCCGACCTGCTGGTGGGCGCTGTGGCGGCGGTGGACGCGGTGGGATATCCCTGCATCGTGTGGGATCTGGGTACCGCCACCACCGTGTCTGTGGTGGATAAGGACGGCGCCTTCCGCGGCGGGGCCATTATGCCCGGCATCGGCACGGCGCTAAACTCCCTGGCGGACAACACCTCCCTACTGCCCCAGATCAGCGTGGACGCCCCCGACAAGGTGATCGGCACCAACACCATCGCCTGTCTGCAGTCCGGCGCGGTGTACGGCAACGCCGCCCTCATCGACGGGATGAACGCCCGCATCGCGGAAGAACTGGGATACGATGCCCCGGTGGTGGTTACCGGCGGATTGGGTCGGGAGATCGCCCCCCAGTGCCGCAGCAAGGTGCAGTATATCAGCGAACTGCTGCTGACCGGTCTGCGGATCATCTATGAGAAAAATAAAAAGTAATCGCATTCTACCCTGTGGCGGCACAGCCGACGGCGTTCCAGCCTTGATGGATGAATGTGTGTATATATAGTCCAAAACGTGGTATCTCCCCCAGGAGAACGACAGTAAAGGAGAAATGAATATGTCTACTGTGAAAGAGAAAACCCTGCGGCTGGTGCAGTTGGGTCTGCTCAGCGGCCTTATTATCCTGCTGCAAATGTACTTCGTCATCCCTCTGCCGGGCAGTCTGACCCTGTCCCTGGTGCTGGTGCCCATCGTGGTGGGCGCGGTGCTGTACGGTCCGGGTAGCGGCGCCCTGCTGGGCGGCGTGTTCGGTGTGTTGGTGGCTGTGATGGCGGTGCAGGGACGCCTGGGCGCTCTGACCAATATGATGGTGGCCTACAATGCCCTGCTGACCGTAGCCATCTGTGTGCTCAAGGGTGTGGCCGCCGGCTTTGTGCCCGGTCTCATCGCCAAGGTGTTTAAGAAGCGCCGCTTTGCGGGCATCCTGCTGGCGGCAGCCGCCGCCCCCATTGCCAATACCGGTATCTTCGTAGCCGGTATGCTCACCGTGTTCCGCGGTGTGATGCTGGAGTTTGCCGATGGCATCGGTATGGGCGGCACCAACGCCCTGTACTTTGCGGTGGTTGTTCTGGTGGGTGTGAACTTTATCATTGAGTTCGCCGCCAACCTGATTCTCTCCCCCGCCATCGCCGGCATCGTGCGCGGTGTCAAGAAAATCGGCCGCTGATTTTATGCTACAAAAAGGTCTGTGCCACGGCACAGACCTTTTTTGTTTGTAAGGAAAACGCAATATATTTCTTGCATTTTTCTACAATATCTGCTATGCTGATAGCTAAGGTGTATGCCTTATTTTTTCGAGGAGGTTGTATTTATGAATCGTGCAGAACTTAAAGCAAAAGCAAAAGAGCAAATCAAGGGTAATATCGGTACTTTGTTTGTGATGATGCTCATCGTCGGACTTGTAGGCGGTCTGCTGAATTTGATTCCCGGCATCGGTACCATCGCTTCCTTGTTGCTCACTCCCGCATTTTCCATCAGTATTGTCCGTGCTTATCTGACCCTGACCAAAGGCGGCACCATTGCCATCGGTGATGTTTTCTCCGGCTTTGATGATTTTTGGAGTGCTTTCAAGGTAACATTCTTTATGGGTCTGTTTACCTTCCTGTGGGCCCTATTGTTCTACATTCCCGGCATTGTTAAGGGCATTTCCTATTCTATGGCTCCCTATATTCTGGCCGAGAACAAGGGTAAGGCCGCTCTGGAATGCATTAACGAGTCCAAAGCTATGACCAATGGTCATAAGATGGATCTGTTCGTACTGGGTCTGTCCTTCATCGGCTGGTTCCTGCTGGGTGTCATTACCCTGGGTATCGCCTATATCTGGATTGTTCCTTATATGTCTGCCACCTTTGCTAATGCCTATAACTCCCTGAAACCTGTTGTGGCAGAGGAAGCTGTCGAGGTTGAATCCGTCGACGCTATTCCCGTAGAAGAATAATTATATTCCTGAAACAAAAAAGGTCTGTGCCACGGCACAGACCTTTTTTGTTTATAACAACACCGACAGGACCAGCATCTCCTGTGCTTTTTCGTATATGTCTTCAAACTCGGTGACCGGCAGGGGATTGCGTCCCCGACCTAATTCCAGCGTGAAACCGGGGCGGTGGTAGCGGTCAATAAACCAATCCTTAAACCCGCCGTGGGAGGCCATCTCCGACGGCTCTGCCACCGCATACCCCGACGCCGCCCCCAGCACCCGCGCCATCATACGGCTACGGG